>JBBSPE010000208.1:0-6746 GCA_038259155.1 Gemmatimonadales bacterium | reverse complement strand
GCACGGCGACCTCGCCGCCGCCACCGAGGGACGCGCGTTCTGGATGCTCGATGACCTCTCGGCGCTGCGTCAGCAGGCCGCCGACGTGGCCTCCGCCGCCGCGCATCTGTTCACGCCGCGCGACGCCATCATGGCCGGTGGTGGCAGCGGCGGTCCGCCGGGGCGCGTGGGGCGCAATCCGGCCTACGGTGCCGTGGTGCACTACCGACTTGGGCAGGCCCCCGACTCCAGTGCGCCTGTAACACTGGAGTTTCTTGATGCGCGTGGCACGGTGCTGCGCACCTACTCCAGCACCACCGGCACCGGAAGCGCTCGGCTCACCCCGCGCGTCGGCCTCAACACGTTCGCGTGGGACTTCCGCCGCGCGGCGCCCACCAGCCTTGCGGGTGTGCTGCTCTTCGGCGCGCCGCAGGGTGGTGGCGCGCAGGTCATGCCCGGCCGCTACGCCGTGCGCCTCACCGCCGCCGGCATTACACAGACGCGCGAGTTCCAGGTGCTCCCCGATCCGCGTCTGGCACCCATCTCCGCAGCGGTGCTTGCAGAGCGCGACTCGCTCGCCAACACGCTGGTCGCCCGGATTGACGAGATGCACGATGCGGTGCTGCGCCTGCGCGACATCAAGGCGCAGGTGCAGGGCGTGGTGCGACGAACGGATTCCCTGCCCATGGGCGACAGCATCAAGGTGGCTGGCGACACGCTCGTGGGTGCCGTCGATCGCTTTGTGCCGCGTCTCACCACCAAGGCCGACAACGGGCAGGACATCATCAACTACGCCAACGGACTCAACGGGCAGTTCGGATTCCTGCTCGGTCAGATCGAAGGCAACCCCGGCCTGACGCAGCCGGTGCGCGAGCGCTTCCGGGAAGTGGAGGTGCTGTGGACGTCACTGCGCGCCGAACTCGAGCAACTTGAGACGCGTGACGTCGCGGCGTTCAATCGACTGCTCGAGCGTGCCCAGCTCCCGGTGATCATCACGCCCTCCCGTCCCGCGTCCTTCGTGCCATGACCGCTTCGCATCGTGATTTCCTGAACATCCGCGACTTCTCGCGCGATGAGCTGGTGCCGCTCTTCGAGCTGGCGGAGCGCATGCGACGGGGCGAGTACACCGCGCGTCCGCTCACAGGCAAGGCGCTGGCCATGATCTTCATGAAGGCGTCCACCCGCACCCGCGTGTCATTCGAGGTGGGTGCCGCACAGCTGGGTGGCACTGCGCATTTCCTGTCGCCGCGCGACGTACAGCTCGGACGCGGCGAGCCCGTGCCCGACACCGCGCGTGTGCTCGCGCGCTATGTGCAGGGCATCATGATCCGCACGTTCGCGCACAGTGATGTGGAGCTGCTCGCCAACACCGCCGACGTACCCGTGATCAACGGCCTCACCGACCTGTCGCATCCCTGCCAGATTCTGGCCGACGTGCTCACCATTCGCCAGCATCTTGGCACCCACGAGGGCAAGACCGTCGTGTGGGTGGGCGACGGCAACAACATGGCCAACTCCTGGATCGAAGCGGCGGCGCTGCTCGGGTTTCCGCTCCGCCTGGCGTGTCCGGAGGGCTACGATCCGGATGCGGCGTTTCTTCGCTACGCCCACGATGTCGGTGCCGACGTGCAGGTCCTGCGTGATCCGCAGGCCGCGGTGTCCGGCGCGCACGTCGTCACCACCGATGTGTGGGCGAGCATGGGGCAGGAGGAGGAACAGGCCGCCCGCATTGCCGCGTTCGCCGGCTATCAGGTGGATGTCGCGCTCATGGCGAAGGCCGTCCCCAACGCGATTTTCCTGCACTGTCTGCCGGCGCATCGTGGCGAGGAAGTGTCCGCCGAGGTGATCGACGGTCCGCAGAGTCGCGTCTGGGATGAGGCCGAGAATCGCCTGCACATCCAGAAGGCCATCATGGCCGTGCTCATGGGCGGCGAACGCCTGACCTGAGCCCCGCAACGCGCCGGATGCCGCACTCGCGCACCGGCACATTCATTCCACCAGTCCCCGATCAATGCTCACTGCCGGATCCCCAGCCCCTGACTTCACGCTTCCCACTGACACCGGTGAGGAACTCACGCTTTCGTCGCTCCGCGGGCGGCCGGTCGTGCTCTACTTCTATCCCAAGGACGACACCTCGGGCTGCACCACCGAAGCCTGCGAGTTTCGCGATCTCATGCCCCGGTTTGATTCCAGCAAGGCCGTGATTCTGGGCGTGTCGCCCGATCCGGTGAAGTCGCACCAGAAGTTCAAGGCCAAGTACGAGCTCACCTTTCCCCTCGTTGCCGACACGGAAAAGGTCGCCTGCGAGGCCTACGGCGTCTGGAAGGAAAAGTCCATGTACGGCAAGAAGTACATGGGCGTGGAGCGCACCACATTTGTCATCGATGCGGACGGTACGATTGCCCAGGTCTTCAACAAGGTGAAGCCCGCTGGCCACGCGGCGCAGGTCATGGCCACCGTGGACGCCCTCTGATCCTGCATGGGCTGGGTGTATGGCGGCCTGCCACGCTGGCACTCGGGTGCCAGAATGGTCATGTTACGCTGTGATTCATTTGCCGCCTTTCTCCTTTTGCACTCATGACTGATACTCTGACCTTGCGTCGTTCGCCGTTGTACGACGCGCACGTCGCGCTCGGCGCGCGCATTGTGCCGTTTGCCGGCTGGGAAATGCCGGTGCAATACCCGGCCGGCATCTCCGCGGAGCACCGCGCCGTTCGTGAAGCCTGCGGCGTGTTCGACGTGAGCCACATGGGCGAGGTTGTGGTGCGTGGCCCCGACGCGGTGGCCTTCGTCAACCACGTCACCAGCAACGACGTCTCGGCACTCGCGGTGGGGCAGATCCACTATTCTACCTTGCTCACGGCGCGCGGCACGATCATTGACGACCTGCTCGTCTATCGCTATCCCGACCATCTGTTCCTCGTCATCAACGCCGGCAATCGGGACGCGGACCTCGCGTACCTGCGGGAGCAGATCGCCGCGTTCGACGCCACGCTCGACGATGTGTCCGATCGCTACGCGCTCATCGCGGTACAGGGGCCGAATGCGCCGGCGATCGTGCAGCGCCTCACCGACACCCCGTTGGGCGACATCAAGTACTACCGGTTTGTGGACGGCGAGGTGGCTGGCGTGCCGGCCATCATCTCGCGTACCGGCTACACCGGGGAGCTGGGATTTGAGTTGTATGTGCCGTGGGACGAGGCACCCACCGTGTGGAAGGCCGTGCTGGCGGGCGGAGACGTCTCGCCTTGTGGTCTTGGCGCGCGGGATACACTGCGTCTCGAGGCCGGGATGGCGCTCTACGGCAACGAACTCGACATTGACACCACGCCGCTGGAGGCCGGTCTGTCCTGGCTCGTGAAGCTCGGCAAGCCGTCGTTTCAGGGAAAGGACGTGCTGGTGCGTCAGCACGAAGAGGGCGTGGAGCGGCGGCTCGTCGGTTTCACGTTTGACGAACGCGCGATCCCTCGGCACGGCATGCCTGTCTGGTACGGCGACTTGCAGGTGGGCGCGGTGTGCAGCGGGACCATGAGCCCCACGTTGGGCGAGCCCGTGGGCACCTGCTATCTCCCGGCCGCGGCGGCCGTGCCCGGTACCCACTTTGAGGTGGACATTCGCGGCAAGCGGATTCCCGCGCGTGTGGTGTCCATGCCCTTCTACAAGCGGGCGGGCAAGGCGTGACTCGCGCCGGCTCGCGCCCTCAGCGCGCCGGCGCGCTCGAGGGCGTGACGCTCGGGTCGGTGGCGGTGCTCCTCACCGACGTGGAGCCCGCGGTGCGGCTGAATGCCGCGCTGGAGGCCCGTGGCATTCAGGTGGCGCTCATTTCGCCGCTGGACGACGTGCGCGGCAGCCTGCGGCGCGCACGGCCGGGCGTGGTGGTGCTCACTGGCGCCCTGCTCGATGCGCACAACCTCGCGTTGGTACAGGATCAGCTCTGGCAGGATGCCAGCGTGCTCGGCTTCACCGATGTCTCGGATGAGGCGCTTGACGACCGCCTGCGGACGGCGGGCTACGCCGAGTTGTTTGCCAAGCCGGTAGATCTCGAAGACGTCGCCGATGCCGTTGAGCGTCGCCTCGAACGCCGGGCGCTGGCGGATGTCACGGGACTCATCGGTGAGTCGGAGGCCATACGCGAGGTCCTGGTGAAGATCGAGCAGATCGCACCTGTGACCAGCACCGTGCTCATCGAGGGAGAGAGTGGCAGCGGCAAGGAGCTGGTGGCGCGAGCCATTCATCGGCTCAGCCCGCGCCGCTCGCGTCCGTTTATCGCCGTGAACGTGGGCGCGCTCCCCGAGACGTTGCTCGAGAGCGAGCTCTTTGGTCATGAGAAGGGAGCGTTCACCGGCGCTGCGGAGCGACGACTTGGTCGCTTCGAACTGGCGGACAGCGGCACGCTGTTTCTCGACGAGATCACGGAGATTCCCGGCAGCACGCAGGTCAAGCTCCTGCGGGTGCTCGAGGAGCGCGAAGTCACGCGCGTGGGCAGCGGCAAGTCCATCCCGGTGGAGGTTCGGGTCGTGGCGGCCACCAATCGCCCGCTGCGTGAGGCGGTGGAGAGCGGCGGCTTCCGGGCCGACCTGTATTATCGGCTGAACGTGCTCCGCATTTACCTGCCGCCGCTGCGCGAGCGCCGGGCCGACATTCCGCTGCTCGTCCGACGGTTCGTGCGCGAGTTCAGTGCGCAGCACGATCGTCCGTTCCATGGCATCTCGGCGGACGCGTTGTCCTTGCTCGTGACGTATCCGTGGCCTGGAAACGTTCGGGAGCTGCGCAACCTGGTGGAAAGCATGGTGGTGCTTGCCCCCGGGCATGAGATCGGGGCCGAGGATATTCCGCGGGCGATTCGAGACGCGGGTGGCCGGCGGCTGCTGCCGGTGCCCGTGGGTCCTTTGGTGCGCGAGGGAGAGCGGGCGCAGGGACGCGAACTGGAGTTCATTGTCCGCTCGTTGGTTGAACTCAAGTTACAGGTCGAAGAATTGCGTCGTCGCATGGACGTCGAGGTGCGGACCCCGTCATCTGGCTGGGTGGGCGAGGTGCATCCTGTCTCGGGCCTCGGGGTGCCGTCTGGCGGGGATCTGTGGGTGGGATCTGGTGCGCTGGGCGGGATCCCTGCGCAGGACCAGCCGGTGCCGCCGAGCGTGATCACGGTGGGTCCGGAAACGACCATGGCCGAGATTGAGCGTCGCGCGATCGAGGTCATGCTGCGTCAAACGGGCGGCAATCGGCGTAAAGCGGCCGAGTTGCTGGGCATCGGGGAACGCACTCTGTACCGAAAGCTGCGGGAGTACCACGGGGATGGCGCCGGGCCGGATCTCGACGTGACGTGAGCTCGGCGAGGGTACGTGAATGGGAATAAAGGTCTTGGACGAAGCCCACTATTGCTCAACGGTGATGTATGACACATATTGACGCGCATCGCGACCAGCCTCAGCTGTAGAAGGCGTGGGTTTCGGTTGTTGTTCAGGTGTGTCGGTGGCGGAATCTTCACCTTCCGTGGCTGAGGCACGAGTCAGGTGGACCGTCGCTCGGAGACCGATCTGTCGAATCCAGCCAATCTGGGCGTTCCCACGCCCAGCCCGCAGGGAGTGTCGGGATCAATTGCCGGCAACGTGCTGCCACTTCGACGTGCTGAAGAGCTGATTGCCACGCTGAGCGGGGTGCTCAGCGTTCGGATCGTCCCCAACGATTCCGGTGCGATTGACGAGATCCACGTGTTGACTACGGATGCGGTGGCACCCAAGTCCACGGTGCGGAACATCGAGAGCGCGCTGATTGCGCAGCTGGGGATGCGGGTCAATCATCGCAAGATTTCCATTGCCACGACGCTGGATCCTTCGCGGTCGGGCGACGCCGGTGGCGGCCATCGTCCTTCGCCTGCTGCGTCCGTCCCGGTCGCCGGTGAGGCGCTGCCGGCATCGCGGAACGCCGGTCGTTCCGAGGGCGCGTTCAGCGTCGAGCGTGAGGTGCGGCGCGAGGTGCAGTCGGATGGTCCGCGGGCGGGCGAGCCTGTTGTCGATCGTGCCGGCGATCCGCAGCCGGCGCCGGGCGAGCGCGCTGCCGGGGGCACCCGGCCCGCGGCGGCTGTCCGTGGCGCGCCCTCGCTGGCGAGCGCGCTCGCTGCGACCGAGGGGCGCCGCGTGCTGATTTTCGAGGATGTCGAGGTGCGGCGGTCGCGGACGAAGGGGGTGCTCTGTCGAGTGACGCTCAGTCGCGACGAGTCGCATTTTGTGGGGGAGTCGGAGGGGCAGGAGTCGGAGCGCAGCCGTGTGGAGTTGGCGGCGCGGGCCGCCCTGCAGGCGATTTCTGACGCGGCCACCTCAACGTCCACGGTGGGTGGGGATCGCTCGCTGGCGCTTGAGGGCGCGAAGCTGATCGACGCCTTCGATCGGGCGTTTATTTTCGTCAGTGTGACAGCACGCATCGGCCGTGAGATGGTGGTGCTGACCGGCAGTTGCGAGGTGCGTGACAGTGCCGAGACGTCGGCCGTGCTGGCGATTCTTGATGCCACGAATCGTTGGTTGCATTTGGAGCGGTGAATCCGTCCTAGGACTGGAGATCACGCAATCCTTGCCTTCTTTCCCATTTGTCTAACGACAACTACGACAACGTCCCCCGTCACCCAGTAGAGCGGAGCTGAGCGGGCAGGCCACCAGGCAGTTGAGCGGAGCCAACCTGTACGAGCATGCGGCGACCATCGGTCCCGTGTGACTACGAAAAAGGGGAGGTGACGTTGCAATGTATTTCATGGCTGAGCTCGTGAGTGCTAT
>JBBSPE010000207.1:0-6759 GCA_038259155.1 Gemmatimonadales bacterium | reverse complement strand
CGGGGATACCGTCGCGTTCGTGGATCAGAACGAGCGACGGATTTCGTACGTGCTGGCGGACGGCACGGTTGGCGCCCAGTATAACTTCCCACGGTTCGACGACGGTACGCGGGTGCAGGTGCACGCCAGAATGGCGGACGGCCGTGTGCTGGGGTCGCTGCGCACGCCGCCGCAGCAACCGACAGAAGCCAACGACGCGGTGTTCCGGCGTCCGTTTGCTCTGGTCGCGTTTGACGGACCAGCGCGGGACAGTGCCGCGGTCAGACCACGCGTCGATACCATCGCCGTGCTGCCGGGCGCCGAGGAGTATACGGGCTACGCCGTGGAATCCGGCGAGGAGTACCTCTTGGTGGAGGTCTATCGTCTTGGGCGCAGCACGCATATCGGAACGAATGGCGACCGACTGTTTGTCGGGACGAACGAGCGCCAGGAAATCTCGGAGTACGGTGTGGCGGGGCTCAAGCGGCTGATTCGCACGAACGCGCCTCCACGGCCAATCACCGATTCGGTGAAGCAGTACTTTCGTGATGGATTTGCTGCGCTCACACGTGCATCCGGTGCGCCACAGTCGTTCTCGGACGAGTACATCGAGAACCTGAATCGCTGGCGGATCGCCGACGAGTTCGAGTACCACGGTGCGCTGCGCGTCGGCTCCGACGGCACGCTTTGGGTGGAGGAACCGTGGATCTTGCCCGACGAGCCGAGACGCTATGTGGTGCACGACACTTCGGGCCGGGCCATCGCGCGGGCCGAGTTGCCGCCTCGCGTCACCCCGCTGGGGTGGAGTGCCACGGATGTGTTGGGGGTGTGGAAGGACGCGCTTGACATCCCACACGTGATGCTCTGGCGGCTTCGCGAACGTCAATAGGGCTCAGCAGATCCCGGGGCCGCGCGGTCGCGGCGCTGCCCCCACCCCGCCACTTGTCCCAGGCTCCGCCAAGGCGCCTCCGGTCGCGCTATATTTGATGGTTAACGTGGAAACGTCGGCACGCTGGGACCCCCGGTGCGACGTCCGGCGTATCATCACCTAATCTTCCTTCCCCCTCCAGTTCAGTCACGAGGCCATGCCCATGACGCATCTGCTCCTGCTCGCCGCCCTGCTCGGGCCGACAGTGACCACAGATTCCATTCGTACCGAAGCGACCGTCGTGCGCTCGGAAGCCCAGCTTGCGACCTTTGGCGCCTCGCTCGCGCTCAGCGGCGACTACGCGTTCGTCGGCGAACCACGCGGTGCGTCGGGGCTCGTTCACATCTACCAGCGTGCCGCCAATGGCTGGCGCGCCGCCAGCATGCTGAAGGCGCCAGATGCGTCGGCCAACGATGGCTTTGGCGTGAGCGTGGCCGCTGAGGGCAACCTGCTGCTCGTCTCGCAGATCACGGCACCCACGTCGCCGGACGGCGCCCGCGGCATGGTGCACGCCTTCACGCGCGGCAGCAACGGAGCGTACACGGCCGCCGGCACGTGGACCGCGGCAACGCCCGCGCCACGTGCGGGCTTTGGTGCGTCCCTCGTGCTGCACGGCGACATGGCCTTCGTGGGAGCGCCTGGTTTGGAGAACGGCGCGGTGTTCGTTTACCGCAAGGGCGCAAACGGTGCCTGGACGCCCAGCGGACGGCTGAGCGCTGACGGACTCGAAGAGGGTGATGCGTTTGGGTCGGCCATCGCGGCTGAGGGCGATCGACTGGCGGTGGGTGCACCAGGCCGTGCGAAGGGCAAGGGCATTGTCTATGTCTACACACGCAACGCGACGGGCGAATACACGCCGTCCGGCATGGTGGTTGCCGCGGCAGGTGCTGAAGGCTCGCTGCTGGGCTCCAGTGTGGCGCTCAAGGGGACGCGGCTGGTGGCCGGTGCGCCGGGTGCGTATGGCATTGCCGGTCGTCGCAACTCGAGCATGGGCTCGGTCACCGTGTTTGAGTACAGCACCGTCGCCGAGATCTGGAGAGAAAAGCAGAGTTTCGTCCCGTTTCAGGCGGGTTCGGCACGATTTGGTCAGACCGTGGCCATGGCCGGTGATGAAGTGTGGATTGGTGCGCCGTCCAGCCAGTTCAACACCGGCGCGATCTACCGCATGCAGCCCAAGGCCGATGGCACGTGGAGCGACATGCGCGTGTTGGAGGTGCCCGGTGTGGACGCGGGCGCGAGTTTTGGTGCCACGCTGGCAATCTCCGGCAACACGGCGGCCGTTGGCATGCCGACCGATGCTGGCGGTGCGGGCACCGTGATGTTCCTCGCCCGCTCGGGTGCGGGAGCGTGGACATCGCGCGGCACGGTGTTCCCCGAGGTCACCACGAAGACTTTCTCGGCGGTGCAGGGCAAAGAAGTCTTGTGCGGTGACGAAGGCAAAGCGGGCGAGTTTGAGTGCGGCAACGCCTCGCTCTATTCCTTCCTGCCCATCTCGGCCATTGGCGGAAAGCGTGGCACGCGCATGAACGACAACTGGGGGTGGACCGATCCCGTAAGCAAGAAGGAAATCGCGATTCTCGGCCGCACCGACGGAACGTCGTTTGTGGATGTGTCCGATCCTGCGAACCCCAAGTATCTGGGCGACCTGCCCAAGACCAAGGGTGCGCCGTCGGCCGCGTGGCGCGACATGAAAGTGATCAAGGATCACGTGTTCATTGTGGCGGACAATGCCGGTGAGCATGGTATGCAGATTTTCGATCTCACCAAGCTGCGCAACGTGAAGACGCCGCAGACCTTTGCGCCGGACGTCCTGTACGATCGCATCAACAGCGCGCACAACATCGTGTCCAACGAGGAAACCGGTTTTGTGTACATCGTGGGCGCCTCGGGCGGCGGCGAGACGTGCGGCGGCGGTCATCACATGGTGGACGTGAACGACCCCAAGAAGCCGAAGGTCGCCGGCTGTTTTGGCGACGACAAAACGGGTCGCGCGGGCACCGGCTACTCGCACGATTCGCAGTGCGTTGTGTACCACGGCCCCGATGACAAGTACAAGGGCCATGAGATCTGCATCGGCTCCAACGAGACGGCGATCAGTTTTGCCGACGTGACGGACAAGAAGAACCCCGTCTACATCTCGCGTGCGTCGTATCCGAACGTGGCCTACGCGCATCAGGCGTGGCTCACCGACGATCACAAATACTTGTACCTGAACGACGAGGGCGATGAGTCGGCCGGCCAGGGCAAGGCGGCCGAGGGCACGCGCACGCTGGTGTGGGACGTGCAGGATCTCGACGACCCCATTTTGGTGCAGGAGCACGTGGGCGTGACCAAGGCGATCGATCACAACCTGTACGTGAAGGGCGATCGCATGTACCAGTCCAACTACACGTCCGGACTGCGCATTCTGGACATCAGCGATCCGCGCAACCCCAAGGAAGTGGGCTTCCTGGACACGCATCCGGGCGATGACGGTACGCCCTCGTTCTCCGGATCGTGGAGCGTGTACCCGTACTTCAAGAGCGGTGCGATCGTGGTCACGAGCATTGGCGAAGGCGTCTTCTTCGTCCGCGACCGCACGCGCCCGTTCGTGCCGTGATTCGCGTCCTGCGCCCTTGGGCCGTTGGCTTCCTCGCGGTCCTCGGTGCCGGTGGCGTTCGCGCCGCCGGTGCCCAGGATCGGTTGTATGTGGTGAATCAGGCGGGGGCCACGATCTCCGTGATCGACCAGCAGAAGCTGGTGGTGGACACCGTGCTGGATCTCCGCGCGCTCGGCTTCGGCGACAATGCGAAGCCGCATCACGTCGCGGTGGAGGATGACGGCAGCTTTTGGTATGTCTCGCTCATTGGCGCGGGCCGCGTGCTCAAGTTCGACCGCGGCAACCACCTCGTCGCGCAGGTGGAGATGGAAACGCCGGGGCTGCTCACGCTCGACCCCATGCACGATTCGCTGTACGTGGGGCGCTCCATGACGGCCGTGAATCCGCCCAAGGCACTCGGTGTCATCACGCGCTCGGTGTTCACGATCGACGAGCAGGAAATCGTGGTGCCGCGTCCGCACGCGCTCGCCACCACGCGGGATGGCAAGTGGGTGCACACCGCGTCGCTGGCCGAGAATCGCATTGCGTCCGTGGAAACGGCGAGTGGTCGGGTGACGCTCACCAGCATTCCGGGCATTCCGCGGTCGCTGGTGCAGTTTGCGCTCTCGCCCGACGGCACCACCATGGTGGCCGGCGGTGAGCTCTCGAACTCGCTGGTGGTGTTCGACCTCACCAAGCCGCCCCCGTTCACGCCGTCGCACGAAATCACGGTCGCGGGCAAGCCGTGGGAAGCACGATTTTCTCCCGACGGCAAGACGCTCTATCTCACGCTGCTCACCAAGAACGCGTTGGCCGTGATTGACGTGGCCACGTGGACCGTGCGTCGCACGATCGAGGGTGATTTTTCGCAGCCGTATGGCATGTTCATTCGTGGTGACGGCAAGTACGCGTTCATCAGCAATCAGAATGCCGGCGCCGTGAAGGAAGGACAGAGCGGGCACGCCATGCACGGCATGGCCGGCATGTCGGAGAAGGACGGATTCCTCACCGTGCTCGATCTCGAGACGGGCACGGTGAAGACCACGCTCATGCTCGGCAACGGTCCGACAGGAATGGGCGCCGCGCGCGCACGATGAACACACGCGGCCTTTCACAACTGCTGGTGGCCGGCGCACTGCTTACGAGTGGGTGCGCTTCGCCATCGCTTCGGGCGCAGGCGTCGCGCGCGCCAGCTGCAGCAGCGAGCACGCTGCAGTTCACGCGATCGGTTGCGCCGTTTCCGGTGACCGACGCCTCGGGTCGCAAAATGGCCCAGCCGTTTCTGGGCGGCTTTGACGTGCCGCGGCCGCAACTCGTGGACATTGATGGCGACGGAGACCTCGACCTGTTTGTGCAGGAGCGGTCCAACGGCGTCATGCACTTCGAGAACGTGGACGGCACGTTCATCTGGCGTACCGATCGGTATCTCGATCTTGCCGTGGGCGAGTGGTACCGCTTTGCCGATCTCGATGGGGATGGGCTCGTGGACCTGCTGAGCGAGGCACCCGTCAGCTACATCCGCGCGTGGCGCAATGTGGGCACCAAGGGCTCGCCGCGATTCGAGGTGGCGGTGGACTCATTGCGCGATAGCGACGGGTCGCCGATCGCAGCCGATCGACAGAACATCCTGAATGTGGTGGACATCGATTGCAACGGGCGACTCGATTTGTTCATCGGTCGCGTGGCGGGAACGGTGGATCGCTACGAGGCCGTACCGGGCACCGAGCAGTCGGGAGTGCCGCGCTTCGCCATGCACACCGAGCGTTTTGAGGACATCGAAATCCTGGGACAGATTCCAGGCGGCACGCCGGGACTCGAACAGGGCAGCCAGCGGCACGGCGCCAACACGCTCGCCTTTGGCGACATTGACGGCGACGGTGATGCGGACCTGTTCTGGGGGGACTACTTCGAGGCCGGTCTGCTGCTGATCGAGAACCAGACCACCGGGTGTGGGGTGCCGAGCATGCGGGGCAAGCCGGTGCCGTTCCCCAAGGGCGCGCCCGTGCTCACCAGCGGATACAACGCACCAACGGTTGGCGATCTGTCCGGCAACGGCTTGCAGGACGTGGTGATCGGCGTGATCGGTGGTTCGTACACGCCGCGCACCACGTCGGTGGACAATCTGCTGCTGATTTCGCAGACCGCCCGCGGCGAGTTCGTCCTGAACACGCGGCGGTTGATTGCGACGCTCGACGTTGGGAGCGAGGCTACCCCCTCGTTGGCGGATCTCGACGGCGACGGTGATCTCGATCTGCTGGTGGGCAACAAGATCGCGCCTGACACCGACAGTACCGGGACGATAGCGCGATTCGAGAACGTGGGCACCGCAAAAGCGCCTCACTTTGTGGAGCGTGACGCGTTGCCCATGCGCGGTGAGTTCCACTACGCGCCCATCGCGGCCGATCTTGATGGTGACGGACTCACCGACCTGCTCGTGGGCACGTGGCGCGATCGTGTGCAGTGGTGGCGGAACACCGGCACGGGTTCCGCGCCGGTGTACGTGATGGTGGACAGCGCGCTCATCACGCTCACGCGCGGCAGCAACACCACGCCCACGGTGGCCGACCTCGACGGTGATGGTGATGTTGATCTGATTGTTGGTGAGGCCTCGGGTCAGCTCAACCTCTATCGCAATGTCGGTTCGCGCGTCGCGCCCGTGTTCGAGCTGGTGAGCGACGAGTTTCTCGGACTCGACGTTGGCCGTCGCAGTGCGCCGTTGCTCGCCGACCTGCGCGGGGACGGCAAGCCGGACCTGCTCATTGGCAGTGAGGACGGCGACGTGCAGCGGTGGCGCAACGTGAGCGAGGGCAGTGAGATCCGGTTCGTGCGGGAGGCGGATCTGGGCCTCGAGACCGGACCGTTCTCCACCATTGCGGTGGGCGACGTGGACGGTGACGGCGATCTCGACGTGATCATTGGCACGACGGCAGGCGGGCTGCGCTACTTCGAGAACACGGGCGGGGTGCTGTCGGCACCGCGGTAGCGGGCGCAGTCACTCCGGCGCGTACGTGCCAAAGCCCCAGAAGTTGCCCTCGGGATCGAGGCAACCGAAGTCGCGCGAGCCGTAGTCCGTGTCGCGCAGGGTGATCACCATGCGCGCTCCGGCGGCCAGCACGCGGTCGTACAGCGCGTCCACCTGCGCCGGCGTTTCCACCACGATGTACACACTCGCCTCGCCCGGCCGGTTGGGTGGCATATCGTTGTCCTTCAGGGACCCCATCATCACGCACGCGTTGCCGAACCACACTTCGGCGTGCATCACCGTGTCGTCCGG
>JBBSPE010000206.1:0-6768 GCA_038259155.1 Gemmatimonadales bacterium | reverse complement strand
CTGGCGTCTGACATGGTGTTGCTCCGGTAGACGGGTACGGTGCTCGATATCGCACATCACACATACTGCCTCGCACCGCGGCGTGCGTCTTGGAGAAAAATCACGACGCCGCGCCGTTACGGCGACTCCGGTAGACTCGGCGAGTTGGGATAGCGGGTAGCAGACACAAAGGCCGCCGGCGTCATGCCGGCGAACTCGTGAAAGTCTGCGTGCATGTGCGCCTGGTCGAAGTAGCCAGCGTCAAGCGCCGCGTCGCTCAGACGATGTCCGGACTGCAGCGCGGTGAGCGTGCGCCGGAAACGGAGGATGCGCGCCAGCTGCTTGGGGGCGTATCCCGTCTGCGCGCGAAACAGCGACAAGAAGCGCGGGCGCGAGAGCCCACTCGTCTGCTGCAGTTCGCCAATGCGGCGATTGCCGTACCCGGCGGCCAGCTCATGTGCCGCGTGCGCGACACCGGCGTGTACCTCCGGAGCATTCGCGAGCTGGTGCTCCAGCCATGTGATCACGCGTTCGAAGCGTGCGGACACGGTCACGCAGTCGCGGCAGGCGTCGGCAAGGTCGGCGGCAGAACGGTCCACGACGTCTGCCAGATCGAGCGTCGCGTTGGCGGCGTCATTTAGCGGTGTGCGCAGCACGCGAAAGGCGCCGGTCGGCGTGAGGCGTATGCCGAGCACACAGCAGCGGCCGGCGGGCGATTCGATCACCAGCGGCTGGGTCTGGGCGCCGGTCACGCAGGCCGTCGGGAATGGAGCGCCGGTGCGGCCATCGGGCCGGACATCGCGAAAGAGTGGACCCAGGTGAAGAATGATCTCGAAATAGCCGCCGGGAAACGTGCGTTCGCGCGGGAGTAGCATCTCGCCGTCAAAGTGCCACAGGTGGTCTACCACCCCGCGCAGCGTGGGCGGACGGCACTCGTGGTGCGTCCAGCTGCCGAGCGGGGAGGAGATGCTGAAGGAGGATTCGACGGCGCGCGTTTCGGGCACGTTGATCGGGAGCGGGGTAAAAGTGAGGAGGGCGCACGTGTGACGGGCTCACTGGCTCGTTTGCTTCGATCTCGGTCGAGGCGTTCCAGTGCCCCCCCCATTCACTGTATCTTCAATGCTCGACCGCGCCTCTCCAACTTCTGGGGTATCCCGTGACCGCTCTCTGTTCGCTCCGAAGCTCGTTGGTCCGTGCCGCGTCGCTGCTGGCCGTCGGCCTGTTCATAGCCGCTGCCGCCGCCACGCCAACGCAGGCCATGCGTCACCTGCGGCTCGTGCGCTCGGCACCCATGGCCGACTCCATGGTGGCGACGTCGCCCGCCGCCATCAGCCTCTGGATGTCCGAGCCAACCGACGCCGCCATCTCGAAGATCTCGCTGGCGTCCGCCGACGGCAAGGCGGTCCCGTTGGGCGCCATCACGCGCGCCGCAGCCGCTGATGCGCCGCTGGTGGCCAAGGTGCCCTCGACGCTCGCGAACGGCGCGTATACAGTGACCTGGAAGGCCATGAGCAAGGACGGGCATGTGGTGGACGGCGCGTTCAAATTCCACGTGCACACCGCGCAGTAACAGGCGGGTCGCCTGATCCCGATGGAGATCGCGGCCCGGCTGCTTCTGTATCTGGGAGCGCTCGTCGCCATCGGGAGTCCCACGGCCCGGCGTTTCGCCGGCGGTGGATGGACCGCCCGAGAGTCACCGGGCGCTGGCCAGCGTGAACGCTGGGCTTGGGGTGCCGTGTTGGTGGCCTTGGTACTTATGCTTTGGGCGCAGCTTCAGGCGCTGGACATGGCGCCCACCCGCGAGATGCTGGCCATTGTGCTCGGTCGCACCGCGTGGGGCCGAGGCTGGAGCGTTCTCGCGCTTGTCGCGGCCGCTGGTCTGGTGGTGTCGTTGGTGCGGGCGGCGCTCTGGCGTCGTCTCGGGCTGGGGCTCGTGCTCGCGTTCGTCATGGGCGGGATCGGGCACACGGCGGCCGACGAGACCGTGTGGCTGGCCCGGACGTTGGATGGGATGCACGTGGCGGCCGTGGGCGTCTGGCTTGGCGCGCTCGTTTGTCTGCCGCGAGATCTCTCCACGGCGAGTTGGGAGCGATTCAGCGCGCTGGCAACGGTTGCTGCCCCACTCGCTGTGGCCACCGGTCTAGGGCAAGCCTGGCGGCGTGTGGGGGGGCTCTCGGCGCTTGTGTGGCCGGCTGGCGACTACGTGTGGCTGCTCGCGGGCAAGGCGGCCCTTGTACTGATCGTGATGGGCCTTGGCGCGGCACATCGGCTCCACGTGCGCCGACGGGAGACGCCGTCAGCGCGGAGCGTGCGCATCGAACTGGTGTTGGGCTTGCTCGTGCTCACGGTCACGGCGGTGCTCACGGGTACTGCGCCGCCCGGTGAGTAGGCAGGTGGAGCACGCCGCCTGGCGGCGCTGGGTACTGCCTGTCCTGGCACTTGCCGTCCTGCTGCTGGCTGTGTTCGCCGTGCGGGAAGAACTGCGCACGACGAGCTATCGAGTGGTCATGGACGCGGTCGCGTCGCTGTCGGGGGGAACGCAGGTCGCGGCCCTGCTGGCCACGGCCGCTTGCTACGTCGTGCTGCCGTGCTACGACCTGCTCGGATTGCGATATGCCGAGGTCACCATTCCGTTTCGCGCGTCTCTCACCACGTCGCTCTTTGCCTACGCGTTCAGCCAGACGCTTGGCTTTGCGGCCATCACCGGTGGTGCGTTTCGACTGCGTTTCTGGACGGCGAACGGTCTCGGCACGGCCGACGTGGCGCGCGCCGCTACCTTCTCCGCCGTCGGGTTCTGGGTGGGATTGCTCGGTGCCTGCGGACTTGCGCTGGTGTTCGAGACTTTGCCCGCCGCGGTGCTCACGTATGCCCCGGCGACGGCGCTTCGCGTCATCGGGGTGCTAATGCTCAGCACGGTGGCCGGCTATCTCGTGCTGGCGAGTACGCGTCGGGAGCCGATCCAGCTTGCGGGCGTGTCGTTGCGCATGCCTGGCGTTCGGCTGACGCTGGCACAGGTCGTCGTGGCAACCATTGACTGGACACTGGCGGGCGCGGTGCTCTGGATCCTGCTGCCACCGTCCACCGGACTCTCGTTTGCGGCCTTTCTCGGGGCGTTTGCTCTGGCGCAGGGCGTCGGGCTCGCCAGTCACGTACCGGGCGGCATTGGCGTGTTCGACTCGCTGATGGTGGTGCTGCTTGCGCCGCACAGCAGCGCCACGGGCGTGCTCGCCTCGCTCGTGGCGTATCGCGCCATTTACTACTTGCTGCCGTTCCTGCTGGCTGCCCTGTCGCTCGTGTTCCTGTTCGTTCGGCGACGTCAGGAGGCGCTGTCGCAGGTGACGCGCACGTCGTTGCAGCTGGCCGGCAAATGGGGGCCTGCTGTGCTGCCGGGCGTACTGAGCGCCGCAGTGTTCGTGTCCGGGCTGGTGCTCCTGGTTTCCGGCGCGGTTCCGGCTGAGCAGGGCCGCATGGCGTTTCTCGACCAGATGTTGCCGCTCGGCGTGATGGAGGTTTCGCACCTCACGGGTAGCCTGTTGGGCGCGGGCCTGCTGGTGCTCGCGTGGGCGCTCAGTCGGCGCATTGACGTTGCGTGGGTGCTCAGCGTGGTCGCGCTGGGTGCGGGCGTGGTGGCGTCGCTGCTCAAGGGTCTGGACGTGGAGGAGGCGCTCATCCTCGGCGCCGTGCTCGCGGTGCTCATTCCGAGTCGCCCGGCGTTTCATCGACGGGCAGCGCTGCTGGCAGAACCGCTTGAACCGGAGTGGGTGGTGGCGATCGTCGCCGCCATCGGGGCGAGCGTGGCCTTCGGGTTGTTCGCGTACGGACACGTGGAGTACGGCAGTGACTTGTGGTGGCGCTTCGCGCGCAGCGGTGATGCACCGCGCTTCCTGCGTGCGTCCGTGCTGGTGCTGGGTGGGGTGATCGTGCTGGCGTTCGCGCGCCTCATGCGACACGCTCCCGTGGTACCCGATCGGCCTGATGCGGCGGAGCTCGTGCGCGCGCGATCCATTGTGGCGCGCGCCGCCGACACGCGCGCGTACCTGTCGCTGCTCGGCGACAAAGCGCTGCTATTGGACGAGGCAGACCGCGCGATGCTGATGTACGGCGTGGAGGGACGCAGCTGGGTGGCGCTTGGGGATCCGCTTGGGGACGTAGACGCCGGGGCTGAGCTGGCCTGGCGGTTCCGCGAGCTCGCGCACCATCAGGGTGGATGGCCCGTGTTCTATGAAGTGGGTACGGCGCGACTGCCGCTCTACATCGATCTCGGGCTCTCGCTGCTCAAGCTGGGCGAGGAGGCGATCGTGCCACTCGCGTCGTTTTCGCTCGACGGTGGAACCCGTAAGGGCCTGCGCCGCGCGATGAAGGAGGCAGAAAAGCGGGAGGTGAGCTTCGAACTGATCGCGGCGGGGCAGACGGAGAACCTGTTGCCCACGCTGCAGCACATCTCGGACGCGTGGCTCGCCGAAAAGCACGTGCGGGAGAAGGGCTTCTCGCTCGGGCGATTTGATGCCGAGTACCTGCGCCATCAGCCAATCGGGTTGATCCGACACGAGGGTCGTCCTGTGGGATTCGCGAACGTCTTGCGCGCGGGCGATGGCGGTGAACTCAGTGTGGACCTCATGCGGTTCAGCCCCGACGCGCCTGGTGGCGTGATGGACTATCTGTTCATCGAGCTGATGCTGTGGGGGCGCACCGAAGGCTTCTCGCGTTTCAACCTCGGCATGGCGCCCCTCTCTGGCCTTGAGCCGCGGGCGCTGGCGCCGCTCTGGAACCGCGCCGGTTCGCTTGTGTTCCGGTTTGGCGAACACTTTTACAACTTTCGTGGGCTTCGACAGTACAAGGACAAGTTCGATCCGGTGTGGGAGCCGCGCTATCTCGCGTCGCCGGGAGGTCTGGCGCTGCCGCGGATCTTGTCCAATGTGGCGACTCTGATTTCCGGGGGCTTGGGAGGCTTGGTTCGCAAATGATTGACAAGCGCGTGCTGCTGTTTGCGTGTGTGGTGGTGGCCGGTGCCTGTTCGATGCCGTCTGCCATGGCGCAACCCACCCAGGCCGGTGCAGCGGCCCGCGAGGCGGTGCGCGATCTACCCCTGGAATGGGTGGCACCGATTGGCCCGGCACGCGCGGTCACGGCTGTGCTCATGACGGGTGATGGCGGCTGGGCGGAGCTCATCCGGTCCATTGGCAACGGGCTCGCAGAGCAGGGAATCGCAGTGGTGGGATTCAACTCGCGACGCTGGCTCTCCTCGGTGCGCACGCCGGAGAAAACGGCGGAGGCCGTGGTGCGGGCGATCGATGCCGCGCGCGCGCAATGGCCCGGCAATGAGCTGGTGTTGATCGGCTACTCACGCGGCGCGGACTTTGCACCGTTTGTGGCTAATCGCCTGCCGCCACGACTCGCCACGCAGGTGCGGGGAATCGCCCTCTTTGGCTTGGCACCGTACTCGAGTTTTGAGTTCCACTATCTCGATCTGGTGAAAGACACGAGACGCGACACGGATCTTCCCATCGGACCAGAGCTCGAAAAGCTGCGCGGCGTGCCGATGGTGTGCGTGTACGGGCGCGACGAGCCGACGTCCGGTTGTCGAGATGCGCCGGCTGATCTGGTGAGCAAGGACGAGCGCGAAGGTGGCCATCATTTTGACGGCAACGTGGACGCGCTTGTCGCGCACGTGCTGCGGCTTTTGGAGCCACGACCGCAGAGCTAGGACGTGGTTTCGTCGAGCACCGCCTCGCGTGCGAGGTTGAGCGGCTCGTTGTTGATCATGGCAGGCCTCCAGCATTCTCAAGCCACACCGCCTGGCGAGCAAGCCAAGAACTGACTGCTACGGCGCGCGCAGCACGCGCAGCATGGCCGTCATAGGCAGCGGATGGCCCACCAGGCTGTGGTGGTGGGCTTGATACCGTGGCGAACGGCCTGCCCGTGCCGCTCACGTGTACGTCTCCTTGCGAAGCGCTGCTTCCAACTCCGCGCGACGTTTCGTGAGCGCCGCCACCCGCCGTCGGCCCACACGCAAGCGCAGCAATCCGACCACGAGCATACCCGCGCCAACCGCTGGCGCCAGCAGCCAGGTAGTACCGCTCGCGCGCTGCACGCCCACGATGACGGTACCCGCGATGAAGACCAGACTGAAAGCAATGGCCATGCCGGCTGCGACGACATGATGCTGCGCGTACAGGACGCGCCGTTGCGTCAGCACCCACCCGGCAAACGCGCACCACGCGGTGCAGATCAGCAGAAGCACGCCGAAGGCAAGCTGCGTGCGGAGGGGCAGCGCCTTCTCGTTGAGGAGCAGTTCCCCCACGAGCGCCGCGCCACTGAATGAAATGAGCAGCAGCGAGGTATACCCCACGCGCGACGGGAGGGACAGTTCGGTGGCCAGTCGGGCGCGCACGCTCTCAGGCGAAATCGTCGGGGCGTTCATGGGAGCGTCTCCGTGTGAGTCATGAGGTGGCGCAGCGTGCGACGTGCGCGAGACGGCCGGGATTTCACGGTGCCGAGCGGAACGTCCTGCACGTCGGCGATCTGGGTGAGTGAGAGGTCCTGCAGGTAGAAGAGCACGAGCACATCGCGGTCGATCACGGGCATGCGCTCGAGCGAGGCATGCAGTTGGGCGCGCACCGTTTGGCGCTCTTGGTGTTCCGACTCGGCCGTCAACGACGCATCGGAATGGGCGTGCGCATCCGCCACGTCATCAAGCTCAGCGGCGTCCTCCGTACGGTGGGCATACCGATCGCGAAGGCGGTCCATCACGCTGCGCCGCGCGATGCCGAACAGCCACGCCCGCAGTCT
>JBBSPE010000205.1:0-6819 GCA_038259155.1 Gemmatimonadales bacterium | reverse complement strand
GGTCGCGCCGAGAATCGGTGATTCCGAAGTCCGATCGATCACCCGACCGCTCACGACACCTCGTGGCGAGTCGGGAACAGCTCCGGTGTCCTGCGCGGACAGCAGCGCCGGGCACAGGGCGAGCACGACGAGCCAGAGGCGCTGTCGCATCGCCCAGCGGCGGGCTGCCATGGCCATGCAATGGCCGGTGAATCGGGCGATGGACACAGCACGAGGGCGTGCTGCAGGAATGACGAGGGACATGAATCCAGGCACGGACGTAAAGAGTCAGCGAGTACCCGAAGCGGGCGCGGAGAAGGACAGGTCCACGCGCACCTGCACCACGGGTCGCACGCGGATGGTGCCCAGCATACGTGTGAGGCCCTTGCTGATTCCGTGCTCCGCGAGTGTGACGGGAAAGCTCGCCTGGAGGTGCCATGCGCCGTCTGCCGGCTGCGTGAGGACACCCGTTGCCACCATGGCCACGGCCTCACCGTGTACGGTGAAGCGACCGAAGAGACGGACCGATTGCGGGCCGCCGGCGCTTTCGGATGCTCCCGTGCTGTCCTCGCGGGACGGCGCGGGTCGCAGGGAATCGAGTTCGAATCGTGCCTCGGGAAAGCGGTCGGTCTCAAGCGCCCCGCGCATGTGCCCGTCGCGGCTGCCATTGCCTGTCTGCAGCGAATCGAGCGGGATCACCATCCATCCGGCCGCACGCTGTGGCCCGGCCGGACTGCGCACCGCGCCACGTAGCGCTGATGTGGTGCCGGTGAAGTCGCCAAAGGTGGCCTGCGCGTCAAACCACGCGGTTCCCCGCGCAAGGGTGAGCGACTGGGACTGGGACTGCGCCTGCGCGTACGGCACGCGCACCACGAGTGCGAGGCACATCCCAACGGTGAGGCACCGCAACGCGCCCGTCGTGGTGAGGAAACCGCGGCGGTCCAAGAGGGACGAGACGCGCAAGGACTCGTTCTGAGATGGCATTGTGTGTCGCAGGGGAACGGGTGACCGCCAGCTACGCGCCGCCGACGAGTCGCGTGTCCCCTGTACGACCCGCTGGCGGCCAATGGTTCCGCGCGCCATGTCCCGCCCTGCCTGCCAGCCCCGTCAGCGCAGCAACATCCACTGGCCGAGCGAACCCAGCACCGACATCACGAGCGCGGCGATAAGTGACCACTTGAACCCGTCGATCTCGAACACGTCGGTGAGCGACGCCGTGATGGAGAGCAGGATGGCGTTGATGATCCAGCGCGTGAGAAACGCGAGGAGCACGGCAAGGCCGAGGGTCGCCACCGCGAAGACGGTGAAGAACAACCACCCGAGCAGCGCGTTGAGCACCCCGAAGATGGCCGCCACGAGGATGGCGCCACCAAAGCTCTTGACACGAACGCCGGGGAGGATGTAGGCCGTCAGCCAGACGGAGACGGCCAGGATGAGCCACGAAAGGAGTAGGGTCATGTTGATCCCTACGGCATCACGGGTTGGCGGGTTTCGGTCGGGCCGGCGCGCTCTGAGCGCGAACGGGCCAGCGCCGCCGCTCAGCGGCCCAGGTCGTCCAGGCGCGGATTCACGATGCTGTTGTAGATGGACCCGAACGTGAAGCTGAGCCCCACCGAGCCGCTGAGGCGGAACGCGGTGGCCAGCGCGCGTTGCCGAGTAAGGACCTCGTCATCGCTGGCATCACCGCGCGGGAGGTACAGCTGGTCCTGCACCTTGGCGGCCTCGCCGCGGAACTCCACCGACAGGCCACGCGAGAGGCGGATGTTGGTACGCCCATTGAAGGACAGATTGAAACGATTCCGGTCGTGCAAGAACTGCGTGTAGCGCAGCGACGCGTTCGCTGTCCCCCATGTCTGGCGCGACTCACCGGCAACGATTGCCCGCATGAGGGGGCGCAGCTCGGTGGAGCGTTCATACAGCGTGATCTCGCTATAATCGTAGTAGCGACCGCCAAGGGCCACGAGCGCGATGAGCTGCCGGCTGGTCGCATCCCTCCAGGGAAAATAGTTGTACTCGGCGGAGAGATCGGCCGTCCCGTACGCATCCTGGTTGCGGAACTCCGAGAGCCCGCCGGTCATGCGGGTGCCGACGGACCAGTGCTCGGAGAGACTGCGCACAATGCGCGCGGTGACGTCGGACGAGCGCAAGATGAACGTGCGCTCGCTGCCGTCCGACAACTCGTACCGGTTGGCGTTGTAGTCGTTGTCGACGTCGAAATCGAGCTTCCAGATTTCGGTGATCCGGCGCGCGCTGAAGCCGCCGGACACCCGGTAGTCGCTCGACCGACTCTCGGCGCTGCCGTTGCCGTTGAGGTCGAGCCGATACACCCACAGGTTCCAGCGGTCTGATTGCGTGGCCGTCGCGGCGATCTCGGCGCTGTCGGGCGCGTCGTATACAATGCGCATCCGGTTCATGAACTGCCCTCGACCGCGTACACGGGAGGCGCGGCCCGCCAACCCAACCTGGATGAGTCGCGCCAGAGAGCGCCGACGCATGTCGTCGGTGGTGTTGGGCGGCACCGACGTGATGAGCGTGTCGGCTCCCGATCCCAGGCGACGCTGCGCGATGAATTGCATCGCGAACTCGCTGCCGCCCGATCCCGTCTCGATGCGCGTGACGAGCAGATGCACATCGGCGTCGAGCCGATCCTGCGTCCAGATGGCGTACGGGATCTCATTGATGAAGAAGTTGCGGTCGCAGCCCCCGTTGGGGCAGTCGAGAAAGACGCGCAGACGATCGTCACTGGGCGCGGTGGGCGCGGGAGGCACCTGTGCGGCGCCCACGGATGGCACGAGCAGCGCGGCCGCAGTGACGACGAAAGTTGCGCCCAGGACGCGCATCACCGCGCGGCGGACGGCATTCAAGTCAATTGTTGGCATAGATTATTTTAACGTTGCGAAGTCCCTCAGTGTTGAATCGATTACCTGTTTCTCTATTTCGTGCTTTGAATTGTGAAGATTCCGCGCGCCTCCTGCGCCCCGTGAGCCACAAGCCGTCGGCGCGCCCCACCAGCCCCGAGCAGCCGCGGGCCCCCGAGCTGGACGCCCCACCAAATGCCACACGCTGGATCGCCATGGCGGTGCTGCTGCTGGCGAGTTTCATGAACCTCATTGACGTGACCATCGTCAACGTCGCGCTGCCTGGTCTGCAGCGAGCGTTTGACGCGACGAGCAGCGCCATCGAGTGGGTGGTGGCCGCCTACATTCTGGTCTTTGCGCTGCTGCTGCTGCCGGCGGGTCGACTCGGCGACATTTTCGGCCGACGGCGGATGTTCATTGCCGGTGTGGTGGTGTTCACCATTGGGTCGGCGCTGTGCGGATTTGCGCCGTCCATTGGCACGCTCGTGGCAGCGCGCGTGCTGCAGGCGGTAGGCGGCGCCATGATGACGCCGCAGACGCTCGCGATCGTGCCCACGATCTTTCCACCACAGGAACGGGGAGCGGCCTTCGCGCTCTTCGGGCTGTCCGCAGGACTCGCGAGTGTGAGCGGGCCGGTGCTGGGCGGCTTCCTGATTGGGCAGGACATCATGGGACTCGGCTGGCGTCCCATTTTCCTTATCAACCTGCCGATCGGCGTGTTCGCGATCGTGATGGCACTGCGGTTTGTGCCGAGCGTGCCCGGCACGCGGGGGCTGCGCAATGACTACGTGGGGATTGTGCTCGCAGGCTCCGCGCTCCTGCTGGTGATCTTCCCGCTCATTGAGGGGCGACAGGCGGGCTGGCCCGCTTGGTGCTTTGCGATGATGGCCGCCGCCCTGCCCATGACGTGGGCGTTCGTGTGGTGGCAGCGGCAACAGGCGCGCCGCGACGCACCCCAACTGCTGCCCGTGAGCCTGCTGTCGGATCGCGCGTTTCTCGTGGGCACGGCGATGGTGGCCGTGCTGTTCTCCGGTATTCCGGGCTTTTTCCTCGTGATGGCGCTGTACCTGCAGAATGGGTACGAGCTCTCGGCGCTGCAGAGTGGACTCACCACCGTGCCGTTCTCGCTTGGCGTGCTGGTTGCCTCCGTCGCCTCCGGTCGCCTCGGGAATCGTTGGCAGCGGCCGCGCATCGTGGTGGGGGCGGCGTTGCTGGGCATCGCCATGGTGTGGTTGCGGTTCACCGTGCTCCAGACGGGCGACGCAATCCAATGGCGCGCGTTCGCGCTGCCCCTGCTGCTCGGTGGCATCGGACTTGGCACCACCCTCTCCCCGCTGTTCCAGACGGTGCTTTCGCACATCAGCGCACGGGATACCGGCTCGGCGTCGGGCGCACTGCAGGCGTTCCAGCAGGTGGGCGCCGCCTTCGGCGTTGCCATCATGGGGGAGCTGTTCTTCTCGCGGCTGGGATCGGCGTCGGCGGCGCTGGCGCGCGGGGTGACCTCGGCCGCCGACCGGCTCGCCGCCCAGCACGCCGCCTTCGCTGACGCGATCACGCACGCCGTCGTGTACAATTCCGTGGCGTTCTTTCTGATCTGCGGGGCGGTGTTGCTGTTCCGACAGCGCGCGCAGGTGGCGGGCGGCGGGCTGGCCGGTGCAGCACCCGCGGGCGCCCAGCCGCCCGGACACCACTAGCGAACCCTGTCACTCCGCCACTCGTCATGACCAGTCCACCTCCGGTAGTCGAGCAGGACAACGACCTTGGTTTCGGTCGCGTGGTGCTGCAGCAGTCGCGCGGCCGCTTCCTGTCCCGGGAGGGGCGGCCCACGGCGCGCAAGTACGGACTGGGGGCGCAGCGCACCGAACGCCTGTACCTGCAGGCGCTCAACGAACCGTGGACCACGTTCATCGCGTGGTGCGTGGGCATCGTGTTGCTGCTCAACGGTGTATTCGCCCTGGCCTATCTTTCGCTGGGCGAGCAGGCCATCAGCGGCACTGCGTCGCTTGGCCTCACCGATCCGTTCCTGCGCGAGTTTGTGTTCAGCGTGGGTGTGTTCACCACAAACGGAACCGGCGGCATGCACGCGGTCGGCAGCACGGCCCATCTGCTGGTGGTCGTGGAGTCGCTGCTTGGTCCGATCGTGGCGTTCGTGGCAGCGGGCCTGTTCATCGCGCGGCTCACGCGGCCGCGCGCGCAGATCATGTTCAGCGAATCGGCCGTGGTCGCCCCGTATGAGAATGGTCGCGCCCTCATGTTCCGTATTGTGAACGCCAGCCCCAGCGAGCTCTCGCAGGTGCACATTCAGTTCGTGCTGTCGTGGTTCGAGGAGATGGACGGCGTGCGCTCACGCGAACTGCACACATTGTCGCTCGAACGCAACGACGTGACGTTCTTTCCGCTGCACTGGACCGTGGTACATCCGATCACCGCCGACAGCCCCTTGCGGGGCGTCACCCCGGACATGCTCCGGGCCGGCCAGGCCGAGTTCATGATTCACGTGACGGCGCACGAGGAGACATTCTCCACGCAGATCTCGGAGCGCTCGTCCTACCTGTGGAACGAGGTGAGCTGGGACGCGAAGTTCGCCAACATGTTCACGAGCACGACGGATGATGTGCTCGCCGTTGACGTGGAGCGGCTCAGCCGGTTGGACCGGCTGGACGAGAACGCCACCCGCGCGCCGGCATCGATTGAGGGCTGAGCGCGCATGGGTCGTCACACGTCAGTGCGACGCGTGTGTGATGCACCGCTCCGCAACGCGTCGAGATCGAGTTCCTGCTCCAGTTCGCGCAGCACCTCGTCGCCAATCGCGCCTTCATTCCGCAGGCGAATGAGCAGGTGCCGCTCGGCCTCCCGCATGCGCGTGCGCAGCCGTTCGCGTCCGCGCCCGGCTTCGGCATCTGCGCTGCGTTCACGGTCAAGCTGATCGCGGAGCTCGCTGCGCAGGTACGCGACGTCCAGCGCGTTCACCCACGGTTCACGCGACGCGTCATCCAGCGCCTCCGAGGCTCGGCGCAGTGCTTCGACGCGAGCCAGCTGCCGCTCCTTGAGGTGAGCCGTCTCCGGCGCGAACTGGAACCGGCGAATGATCGGCGTGAGCGTGCACCCCTGCACCACCAGCGTGAACAGGATCACCACCATGGTGATCACAATCAACTCGTCCCGATACGGGAACGGTGAGCCGTCGGACACGGCCAATGGCAGTGCGAGCGCTGTGGCGAGTGAGACGATACCACGCATGCTCGTCCACCCCACGAGGAAGATGGCGGCCGGCTGCGGCGCGGGATCCATGAGCCGCGTCCGTGCACTCAGCCATCGTGGCAGATAGGTGGCCATCGGCACCCACAGCAGACGCACGATCACCACCACAACGCTGATCAGCAGGCCCGGCCACACGAGGCCCCACAGCTCGCCACGTGGCGTGTGCACCAGCGCCTCAGCGAACTGCATCCCCAGCAGCACGAAGATCATCGCGTTGAGCACGAACACCAGCAGGTCCCAGACCGCCTTTGACTGCAGACGGGAGCTGGCGCCCACGGCCGTGGACAGGTGCTGACGCGTGTACAGGCCGCCAGCCACGCACGCGAGCACCGCCGATACGCCAAGCGTCTCGGCCAGCACCCAAGCCGCATACGGGCCAGCGAGCGTGAGCAGAATCTCGGCCAGCGCATCGTCGGTGCGGCGGGCCACCTGGATGAGGCACCAGCCCACGAACAGCCCAATGAGCACGCCGAGGCCCGCATCCAGGAAAAACCGTACGATGGCCTCGCCCAGACTGAACGCCCCGGTGACCGCCGCCAACACGGCGGTGCGGTACAGCACGAGTGCGGACGCGTCGTTGACAAGACTCTCGCCTTCGAGAATAACAATCACCCGCCGCGGCACCGGCAGGCGCGACACCACCGCAGCGGCCGCAACGGCATCTGGGGGCGAGACGATCGCGCCAAGGGCCACGGCAACGGCCCACGGCAGGTCGGGAAAG
>JBBSPE010000204.1:0-6877 GCA_038259155.1 Gemmatimonadales bacterium | reverse complement strand
CTGGTGTTCGAGCGATTCGTGCGCGGCGATCCCGCGCGCACGGCGCTGTACGAAGCCGCCACCCCGAACGGCGATCCGGAACCACCGTCTGCTCCTGGTGGTGCCGGACTCGGGCTCTCCATCGCGCGCTGGGTTGCGGAACTCCACGGTGGCACGCTCGTGCTCACACGCTCCGACCACCGTGGCTCGACGTTCACGCTGCTACTGCCCAAGCAGTGGTTTCGCAGCCAGACCGGTGAGCCCGATGGCCAACCGCCCGTCGCATCGCCTTCCCGCATTCCCGCTCTTTCGTGATGAGGCTCATGCGTTCACTCCACGCGGTCACCGCCACCTTGGCACTCGTAGCCCTTGGTGGTCTGGGCACGCCCGTGCTCGCCCAGCCTACCAGTCCGACCGACTCGCTTCCGGTGGGCCTTCCGTTCACGTTGGAGCAGGCGCTCGCGCGTGCCCTTCAGAACCGTCCACTCACAGACGTGGCGTCCGCGAGCGTTGATCGGGCGCGCGGCGCTGCCCGACTGGTTCGATTGGTGCCCAATCCAAACGTGGTCGCGCAGGTGGATGAACGCACGCCAACGCACCAGCTCACGCTCAACCAGCCGCTCGGCTGGATCCTGCGGCGACCGGCCGACCTCGCCACGGGTCGCGCTCTTGTCGGCCGTGCGCAGGCGGATTCGGCCCAGCTCGTGGCCGATCTCGGGCGCGATGTGCAGCGATCATTCTATGGCGCACTCGCGGCGCAGGAACGGCAGCGGCTCGTGGGTGAGCAGGCACAACTCGCCGACTCGCTGCGCAACCTGGCGGAGCGACGGCTCGCAGCGGGTGACATCTCTGAACTCGAGCGTGATCAGATCGCACAGGAAGCGCGTCGGGTGCAACTGGCGGCCGCGCTGGCTCGCGAACAGGCGCGGGTTGCGCGTGCCGTGTTCGCACGGGCCGTGGCGTGGTCACAGGACGTCGCGCCTGTCGCAGCGGGCGAGTTGTCCAACGGCCTTGCGGCGCTCGACGCCCTGTCGGCCATTGATCCGGACGCAGTGCTGCTGTCGTTGCCCACGGTCCAGTCGGCACTCGCCGATTCCGCGGCGGCTGCCGGCCGGCTGCGTTCGCTGCGCTGGGCACAGGTGCCGGTGCCTTCACTGATCGCGGGCGTGGAATGGGGCGTGCCGGCCGGTGCGCCCATCGTAGGCAACGAATCACAGCGGACCTCGATTCTTGGCCTCTCGGTGCCGTTTCCCATCTGGAACCAGGGACGGGAAGCGGCCGCGGAGGGGGCCGGCGCGGCCCGTGAGGGTGCTGCGCGCGCCGCAGAGGTGCGCCTCACCGTTGGCGCCGCCCTGGAGGCCGCAATCATTCGCACCGCCGAGTCTGCCGGCCGGGCTCGTTTTGCACGCGACACCCTGTTTCCCGAAGCGTCACGGATTCGCGCTGGTGCCGTGCGCCTGTACGAGGCCGGACAGACGGGCCTGCTGCCCGTGATTGACGCGCTGCGCGTCGAACGAGACGCCGCACAGTCACTCGTTCAGGAACTACTTGGCTTCCAGGAAGCCCGTGCCGACCTCACCGCCCTCCTCGGACGCTGGCCATGAACATCACACACTCCTCTTCGCGGAACTCCAGCTCACGGAATGTCATGACACGCTCGCTCAGCGCTTCGCTCCTCATCGCCTGCGTTCTGGGCCCGCTTGCTGGCTGCGACACCGCACCGGCCGCGAAATCGGCGCCGGCCGCCACGCTCTCCGGCGCCATACCAGAGGCCGACCTGGCCACGGTTACGCTCTCGCCGCAAGCGGTCAGCCGACTTGGCATCGAGACCAGTGCACTCGATTCCAGCAACGTTGCTCCAAGCCTGAGCGTGGGTGGTGAGGTCGTGGTACCGCCGGGACGCGCACTCGTGATCACCGCCCCGGTAGCGGGCGTCGTGTACGCACCGACAAACGGTGCGCTCCCGATCGGAGGTGCCCGTGTAACCGCCGGTCAGCCGCTCATGCAACTGGTCTCGCTCCCGGCTGACCCGGCGCGCATTCAGCAGGATGTCTCGGTGGCCCGCGCGCGGCTCACGCAGGCGACACAGGAAGCGGAACGCGTCGCCGACCTGTTCAAGGACGGCCTCATCTCGGCACGCGACCAGCAGCGCGCACAGGCCGATCTCGCGGCGGCGAAAGCCGCGTTCGATCTTGCTTCCGCACAGCAGTCGGCCGCGCGCGGCGACACCCGCGGAGCCTCCGGTGCGCTCAGCAGCGCCATCAATGCCCTTGTGGTCACCGCGCCGCAGTCCGGCATCATTCGCTCCATCAGCGTGGGCGAAGGACAGTCGGTCGCGGCCGGCGCGCCACTCACCGAGGTCGTGCGCCTTGATCGTCTGTGGGTGCGCGTGCCGGTGTATGCCACCGATGCGGCACGCGTGGATCGTCGCACCTACGCCACGGTGCAGGCACTTGGCAGCGATCGCGATGCACTGACCACGCGCGCCATGCCCATCGCGGCTCCTCCGTCCGCCGACCCCATGGCGTCCACCGTGGATGTGTTCTACGAACTGCAGGACGGCGCGTTTCGGCCCGGTGAACGCGTGAGCGTGTCGCTGCCGCTGGGTTCGCGCGAGGAGCTCGCCCTGGTCGCGCCGCTGGCCGCGATTGTGCGCGACATGCACGGTGGCGCTTGGGTATATGAACAAATGGACTCTGTCACCTTTGCCCGCCGCCGCGTGGACGTGCTGCGGGTGATCGGGGACCGCGCCGTGCTCGGGCGTGGTCCAGTCGTGGGAACGCGTGTGGTGACCGCCGGTGCCGCTGAGCTGTTCGGCACCGAGTTCGGCACCGGGAAGTAAGAGCGATCATGCGTTGGCTCATCGAAAGCGCGCTGCGCCTGCGGCTCATCGTTGTCGTCATCACCATCGTGGCCGTCTTCTTCGGCTATCGCGTGGTGCGTGACGCGCCGCTTGACGTCTTCCCCGAATTCGCCCCGCCCAAGGTGGAGGTACAGACCGAAGCACCGGGCCTCTCCACCACCGAAGTGGAGGCCCTCATCACCATGCCGCTTGAGCAGGCGCTCGCCGGCACGCCGTACCTCGAAACGCTCCGCTCCAAGTCGGTGCTCGGGCTCTCCAGCGTGGTGCTGCTCTTTGAGCGTGGGACCGACGTCATGCGGGCCCGCCAGTTTGTGGGCGAGCGTCTGGCACGCGCGGCCACCACGCTGCCCGCGGTGGCCCGTCCACCCGTGCTGCTGCCGCCGCTATCAAGCACCAGCCGCGTGCTCAAGATTGGCGTGAGCTCCGCCACTCGCTCCCAGACAGATCTCACCACGCTCGTGATGTGGACCGTGCGCCCGCGGCTCATGTCCGTGCCCGGCGTGGCCAACGTGGCCGTGTGGGGGCAGCGCGATCGCCAGCTGCAGGTGCTTGTGGATCCGGAACGGCTGCGCGCCAATCAGCTCACACTGAGCGACGTCACGCGTGCGAGCACCGACGCCGTGCAGGTGCGGGCCGGCGGATTCATTGATTCACCCAACCAGCGACTGGCGGTGGCCCAACCGTCGGGCGTGCTCAACGCGGCGGACCTCGCACAGGCGCCCGTCGCATTCCGCAACGGTGGTACGCTCACACTTGGGCAGGTGGCCAATGTGGTCGAGGGAAATCCACCGGCAATTGGTGACGCCATCATCAATGACGGGCCGGGACTGTTGCTCATTGTGGAGAAGCAACCGTGGGGCAACACGCTCGACGTAACGCGCGGTGTGGAAGAGACACTGGCGGCGCTGGCCCCCGGCCTCACCGATGTGGAGATCGATCCCACCATCTTCCGGCCGGCCACGTTCATCGAGATGTCCATCGCCAACCTCAACCGCGCGCTGCTCATTGGCTGTGTGCTCGTGGTGCTGGTGCTGGGCTTCTTCCTGCGCGACTGGCGCACGTCCGTGATCAGCCTCACCGCCATTCCGCTGTCGCTGCTCGCCGCCGCCGTGGTGATGCGATACCAGGGCGGCATGATCGACACGATGGTGCTCGCCGGTTTGGTGATCGCGCTGGGTGAGGTCGTGGATGACGCGATCATCGACGTCGAGAACATCATGCGACGTCTCCGCCTCAACCAACTTCTCGACGCGCCGCGTTCGGCGTTTCGCGTGGTGCTCGACGCGTCGCTCGAAGTGCGCAGCGCGGTGGTGTACGCCAGCCTGATCGTGGCCCTCGTGTTCCTGCCCGTGTTCTTCCTGGGCGGACTGTCCGGCACGTTTTTCCGTCCGCTGGCCACGGCCTACGTGGTGGCGATTCTGTTCTCGCTGCTCGTGGCTATCGTGGTCACGCCGGCGCTGTCACTGTTGCTGCTGCCGGGCGCGGTGACCACACACAAGGAGGCACCGCTGGTGGTGTGGCTCAAGACGCGCTATCGCCGCCTGCTGCCGCGCTTCGTGGACGAACCCGAACGACGCGGAGGATTCATCGCACGGCTGCCACGGGCGGTGAAGGTGCTCGCGGTTGCACTGCTCGTGTCCGGCGCCTCCGTCCCGTTCCTCGGCGAGGAGTTCCTGCCCGACTTCAAGGAATACGACTTCCTCATGCACTTCGTGGAGAAGCCGTCCACGTCCATCGAGGCCATGGATCGCATCACCATTCGCGCCAGTCGCGAGCTGCGCGCGATTCCCGGTGTGCGCAACTTTGGGGCACACATCGGGCGTGCCGAAGTGGCCGACGAGGTTGTGGGGCCCAACTTCACGGAGCTGTGGATTTCCATGGACCCCTCGGTGGACTACGACGCCACGGTAAAGGAAGTGGAGGACGTGATCGCCGGCTATCCGGGGCTCGTGCGTGACGTGCTCACCTATCTGCGCGAGCGCATCAAGGAAGTACTCACCGGCACGAGTGCATCACTGGTGGTGCGCCTGTACGGGCCCGAGCTCGATGGGTTGCGCACCACCGCCGACGATGTCAAGAAAGCCATGGAATCGGTGGAGGGGTTGGTGGACCTCAAGGTGCAGGCCCAGGTGCTCGTGCCGCAGATCGAGGTGCGGGTGCGCCCGGAGGCTGTGGCGCAGCTGGGGCTCACCGCCGGCGGTGTGCGTGACCGCGTGGAGACGCTCATCCGGGGACGCAAGGTGGGTGAAATCTACGATGGCGACCGCGCCTTCAATGTGGTGGTGTGGGGTGTGCCCGAAGTGCGCAACGACATCACTGCGCTGGCCGATCTCTCACTCGATCTGCCCAACGGCGGCTCCGTGCCGCTCCGCGAAGTGGCCGATGTGCGCATTGTGCCAACACCCAACGAGATCACGCGAGAGAACGCCTCGCGCCGGCTCGACGTCACCGCCAACGTGCGCGGACGCGACCTTGGCAGTGCTGCTCGCGACGTGGAAGCCGCCGTGAAGGCCCTGACGTTCCCCGCCGGCTACTACCCGGACTTCCTGGGTGAATATCAGGCGCAGCAGGAAGCCACGCGCCGACTGCTGTTGCTGTCGCTGCTTGCACTCGTGGGCATCTTCCTCATCCTGCACGCCGATTTTGGCAGCATGCGGTTGGCCACCCTCGTATTCGGCTCGCTGCCGTTCGCACTCATTGGCGGCGTGATCGCCGTGTGGCTCACGGGTGGGGTGCTCTCGCTTGGCTCGCTCGTGGGTTTTGTCACCGTGATCGGCATTGCCGCGCGCAACGGCATCATGCTGGTGAGCCACTTCCGCCATCTCGAGTACGAGGAGGGCATGTCATTTGGGCGTGACCTCGTGCTCCGCGGCGCGGAGGAGCGGCTCTCGCCAATCCTCATGACGGCGTTGGCGACGGCGCTGGCGCTCATGCCGCTGGTGGTGGCCGGCAACCAGCCCGGCCACGAGATCGAACACCCAATGGCGCTCGTCATTCTGGGCGGACTGGCGTCGTCCACGATTCTCAACCTCTTCCTCATGCCCTCGCTGTATCTTCGCTATGGCCGCGAAGTGGCGCGAACAGACTCCGAGCAGTGAGAGTGGCATGACCAGCAGTGGCACCTTCCCCACCGACATCCAGATCGCGCAGGACGCAACGCTGCGACCCATCACCGAGGTCGCTGCCGACCTCGGCCTCGCAGCGGACACGATCGATCCGTACGGTCGCTACATGGCCAAGCTGCCGCTTGAACTCTCCACGCAGCCAGCGCGCGGTCGGTTGGTGCTCGTCACCGCCATCAGCCCAACCCCAGCGGGTGAGGGCAAGAGCACGGTGAGTGTTGGGCTCACACAGGCGCTGCGGCGCATTGGCACGAATGCGGTGCTCTGCATGCGCGAGCCGAGTCTTGGGCCCGTGTTTGGCGTGAAGGGTGGCGCGGCTGGCGGTGGGTACAGCCAGGTGCTGCCCATGGAGGAGATCAACCTGCACTTCACCGGCGACTTTCACGCCATCGCCAGCGCACACAATCTGTTGAGCGCGATGCTCGACAATCACCTGCAGCAGGGCAACACGCTGGACCTTGATGCGCGCCGCATCACCTGGCCGCGCACCATCGACATGAACGACCGTGCGCTTCGCAATGCAACGATCGGGCTGGGCGGGCCCACCAGCGGCGTGCCGCGCGAAGAACACTGGGTGATTGTGCCGGCCAGCGAGATCATGGCCATCGTCTCGCTCGCCAGCAGCTACGACGATCTACAGGACCGACTGTCGCGCATCGTGGTGGGCACGACGGCCGCGCCCGCGCGCAAACCGGTGACGGCTGGCGAGCTGGGAGCGGCGCAGGCCATGAGCATTCTGCTCAAGCACGCGCTCCGGCCCAATCTCGTGCAGACGCTCGAGGGTGGCCCCGCGATCGTACACGCGGGACCGTTCGGCAACATCGCGACGGGCTGCAACAGTGTCGTCGCCACCCGCACGGGGCTCGCGCTTGGCGACGTCGTGGTGACTGAGGCGGGCTTCGGCTCTGACCTG
>JBBSPE010000203.1:0-7174 GCA_038259155.1 Gemmatimonadales bacterium | reverse complement strand
TGGAGGCGGACGCTTCAAACGCGACACCCGCCGGCTCGACGGCCACGTACGCGACGCCGAGCTGCTGCAGCTCGGCGGCGACCAACGGCGCGGTGCCGGGCGCCGCAATGGCGAAGGCGTGAAATCCCTTGGCTGTTGGCGCGAAGTTGGGCGTGGGTTTGCGCGCGGACTTGGGCGTGGCTTTGGGCGTGGATTTCAACGCGGAATGCGACGCGGAATTCAGCGCGGGCTGCGTCTTGCTATTCGGGCGGCCGGTGCGCGACGACCGGTCACCCGGAGGTGCTGGCGCCGTTGCGTCCCGGCCCGCGGCGTGTGGCGGCGGCGCGTTCGTTCCAGACGATTGTGATGACGGCTTCTTGCGCGCCGCTTTCGCGCCCGGATGGCTCGGCACCTTGGACGCCGGCCCGCCGGGCCGGCGCGGGCTAGGCCGCCGTCGCAACGCCGTGCCGTCGCCGCAGGGTCTCGCGCACGCGGGTGCCACGCAGGCGCATGAGGCCGCTGAGGTCCTCGGCGCTGAGCGGCGGGGCGAACAGGAACCCCTGTCCAAAGGCACAGCCCAGTTCGATCAGCGTGCCGCGCTGCGCCTCGGTCTCGATGCCCTCGGCAACCGTGTCGAGCCGCAGCGTTTCACCGAGCGCCACAATGGCGCTCGCGAGCACTGCGCCGTCCCCGCCCTTGTCGATGGTGTCCACGAAGGTCTTGTCGATCTTGAGGATGTCGATCGGATAGCGCTGCAGGTAGCTCAGCGAGGAGTAGCCGGTGCCGAAGTCGTCGATGGCCAGTGACACGCCCAGTTGTTTGAGGCGCGTGAGCCGGTCGAGCGAAACCTCCACATGCTGCATCAGGATACTCTCCGTGATCTCGAGGACCAAATCGGAGGGCGTGAACCCGGATTCCTGCAGGGCGTGCGCCACATCCTCCACGATGGCCGGATCCTGCAGCTGGCGACCGGACAGATTCACCGTGATGCGCACCGGTGTGCCGCGTTCCTGCTCCCACCGGTAGCCCTGACGACAGGCCTCGCGCAGCACCCACCGGCCGATCTCCACGATGAGTCCTGTCTCTTCCGCCACCGGAATGAACACCGAGGGGGGTACCGTGCCGCGACCCGGCCGGCGCCAGCGCACGAGCGCCTCAGCGCCGCACACTTCACCGCCATCGAGGGCCACGATGGGCTGATACTGCAGGAAGAACTCGTCGCGTTCGGGAGCGCGGCGGAGTTCGGCCTCGAGGTCGAGCCGCTCGAGTGCGGCCTGGTGCATTTCGGGTTGGAACAGCACGTGCCGTCCCTTGCCGCGTGTCTTCGCGATGTACATGGCGACGTCGGCGTTGCGCACCAGATCGTCGGCCGTCTCGCCGCGTTCCGTCCGCGCGATGCCGATGGACGCGCTCACGAACACTTCCTTGCCGTTCACCACGAACGCCCGCGCGAGCGACGCGACAATGCGTTCGGCCATGCGCACGACTTCCAGCTCGTCGTCTGTGCTCTCGATGAGCACCGCAAACTCGTCGCCGCCCAATCGGGCGATGAGATCGCTGTCGCGCACACACGCGGAGAGACGACGTGCGGCCTCCACGAGCAGGCGATCACCCGCTGCGTGTCCGAGCGAGTCGTTGACGTTCTTGTAGTTGTGGAGGGGGAGAAACAGCACCGTGACCGGTTCCACCTGCCGCAGGCCGCGCGCCAGAGCGTGCCCTACCTGATACAGAAAGAGCGACCGGTTGGCCAGATCGGTGAGCGGATCGTGGAACGCCTGGTGCATGACCTGCTCTTCCATGATCCGGCGCTCGGTGACGTCGCGCGAGTTGAGCACGAGCCCCTGCACCGTGGGCTCCTCCAGCAGGTTGGTGCCCACGTTGTCCACAGTGAGCCAGCTGCCGTTCGCGTGCGAAAGCCGCCACTCGCGAGTGAACGTGCCCTGTTTGCCCGCACGATCCGGTTCCGCGAGCTCGGCGAGGAACTGCCGCGCGCCCGCGACGTCTTCCGGGTGCAGCAGGTCGAGCAGGCGAGTCCCCGCGAGAGCGCGCGGTTCGTGGCCCAACACAGTGCGGGCGGAGGGGGAAAGGAAACGGATGGTGCTGTCGGGCGACACGATGGCGATCACGTCGCTCGAGTTCTGCACCAGCGCACGGAATCGCGCCTCGCTCTCGCGGGCCGACGCCTCGGCGAGCACGCGCACCGTTTCGCGGGTGGACGACAGCTGGCGCAGGAACGCGATCGCCGTGAGCAGCACCGCGCCGAGCACCAAGCCGGCAAGCGGTTGCACGCCGCTTTCGTCGGCAGCGCGCAGCAACAGCCCGAATCCCGGCAGGACGGCCACGAACGGAATCACGCTCACGCCGGTCCAGGAGCTCGGGAGTGCGACCACGGCGCGCGGCTCCACGTTGCCGGCCGTGGTGCGCTGCAGCCAGGCGGCACCGGCCACCAGGCATGCGGCCGCGGGTGCCGCCGCGAGAATCCAGAGTGGCCGCTGACCGGTTTGGTGCAGCGCGACCAGCGCCGCAATGTCCGCCAGAAAGTTCACCAGCAGCCCGAGTCCCAGCACCATGAACACGTTCGCTCGGCTGTGCACGGTTGTGCGTCGCCACAGCACGGAGGCGGTCATGAGCAGCACCAGATCGCCGATGATCGCGGTGTGCGCGGTGAGCAGGTGCGACGGCAGCACGACAAACCCGTCAATCAGCGGCCGCTGCAGGTCGTACCACATCACGAGCAGCCCGCCGCCGGAGATGGTGGCGATATCGAGTCCGAACCTGGTACGATCGTGGCGTCCGCGTGGTGCGGCCCGCGTGAGCAGCATCCCGAGGAACAGCAGCGGCTGCCCGGCAATGGAGCCCACGGTGAGGAGTCGTGCAGCCTGCGAGGGATTGCCAGCGCGCCACGCGAGACAGGCGGCGACCGAGGCAACGAGCAGCGTGGCCTGACCAGCCGCGGCCGCCTGCCACAAGCGACGTGTTCCACGGTCGAGAAACGACGCGCGCGCCGCCTGAACCGCGAGCAGCAGCGCGGCGAGTTGGACGACCGAAGGCGCCAGACTGACCACGTAGTGCGCCGGATCCAGCAGGTGCGCGTTCACCGCCAGCCAGGTCGAGAGCAACGCCGACAGCCCCACAACGCCCGCCAGCAACCAGCCTTCGCGCACGTTTGGCGCGACGGGCGGCTGGATGACCGGCGCGCCCACGGACGGCGTGCGATCGCCGAGCGACGGGTAGGGACCAGATTGGCGGGGAGAGTCGCGCCCCGGCAGCGGAGATGTCATGCGGGCTGGACTGCTCAGCAAAGGCAGGGCGACGCGCGCGGGTTCGCGTGCCACGGGGTAAGGCGAAGAGCCGGACGCGCTCCACCGCGGAGACCGCGATTGGGCGTGACCGGCTCTCACCTGTCTGCTGAAGGGACGCCCGGTTGGTGCGGGGCGTCACGGCGCGCCACAAAGTGTCACAGCGCGTCAGGGCGCGTCAGTGCTACTCGCGCGCCAGCTCAGTCAGCAGCGAGCGACGTCGCGGCGCGCTTCTCAGGCGCCTGGCGCTTCGCCCGATACCGCAGCACGATCCGCGTGCCCAACAGCACCGCCACCACCACGAAATAGATCACGGGCAACGTGATGTCCTTCTTCACCGCCCAGAGGTAGTGCACCAATCCCGCGAGCATCGCAAGGTAGACCAGCCGGTGCAGTTTATTCCAGCGCGCGCCGCCCAACCGCTTGATCCACCCCTTGGTGGACGTGACCGCCAGCGGCGTGAGCAGCGCGATGGCCAGCATGCCCACGGTGATGTAGCGGCGCTTGACGAGATCGCTGAGGAACTGCGACCAGTCAAAAAACAGGTCGAGCCCCACGTACACGCACAGGTGCACGATCGCCCACGTGAACGCGGCCAAGCCGAGCGTGCGGCGGTTCACCACCAGCCAGCCCCAGCCGGTGAGCATGCGCAGCGGTGTGATGGCGAGCGATGCGGCCAGCAGGCGCAGCGCGTAGTGGCCCGTGCGGTGTTGCAGGAACTCGATGGGGTTGGCGCCGAGCCCGCCGCTCACGCCAAGCCACACCAGCCAAGGCAGCGGCCCGATGGCAGCCGTCCACACCAGCACGCGTACGAGCTTTCGGACAGTCGGGTCCTGGCGGGCAGCGCGAGGGGGGCGCGCGCCGACCGCTCCGCCCGCGCCCACCTCGGCGGTCACACCCGTGGCCACGCTCAGTAGAACTTGCGGAGGTCCATACCCGAGTACAGCGAGGCGACTTCGGTGGCGTAGCCGTTGAACATGAGCGTGTTGCGGCGCAGGAACTCGCCAATGCGCCGCTCCTTGGCCTGCGTCCAGCGCGGGTGGTCCACGGTGGGATTCACGTTCGCGAAGAACCCGTATTCGCTCGGCGTCGCGTCATTCCACGCGGTGTTTGGCTGTTTGTCCGTGAAGCGGATGCGCACGATGGACTTGATGCCCTTGAAGCCGTACTTCCACGGCGTGACCAGGCGGAGCGGCGCGCCGTTCTGGTTGGGAATCGTCTTGCCGTACATCCCGGTGGCCAGCAAGGCCAGCGGATGCATGGCCTCGTCCAGGCGGAGTCCCTCCTTGTACGGCCAGGGCAGCGCGTTGCTTCGCTGACCCGGCATTTGCCTGGGATCAAGCAACGTGGTGAACTCCACGTACTTGGCCGACGGCAGCGGCTCCAGACGGTTGAGCACATCGCGCAGGCGCACGCCGCGCCACGGGATCACCATGCTCCACGCTTCCACGCACCGATGACGGTAGACGCGATCCTCCACGGCCAAGCCAGCGAGCAGGGCGTCCAGATCCCACTTCTTGGGCGCCTTCACCATGCCGTCCACATCTACCGACCACGGACTCGGCTTGAGCGATCCGGCATATTGCTTGGGATCGGTCTTGCTGGTACCGAATTCGTAGAAGTTGTTGTAGCTGGTGGCGTCGTCCTCGGGCGTGATCTTGTCGTCCTGCTGACGCGCTCCCAGCCCGTGGGCCGAGAGGGCGGAGGGCGTGGAGAGCCCCGCAAGCGCCAGCGCGCCAGCCGCACCCAGAAAGGTCCGGCGATTGAGATAGGCGGACTCGGAGGTGATTTCCGAGGACGGGATGTCGGCGGGTCGGCGAATGAGCATGGCAGGCAGGGAGAGAGGTATGGACAGTATACGACGTAGCGCGCGCCGAGGATCCCAGTTCCCGGGAACCCGTTGACCGACCGGCGGGAAGCCGTTTGCATTCGGGGATGTCCGACGCCCTTCCTCCCACGATCGCCCGCACCCTGCAGCGGTTCCAGTCCATGGACCGGGAAACCCGCATGCAGGCGCTGCTCAGCCAGGCCAAGCGGCTTGAGCCGCTGCCCGAGCGCTTCGCCGCGCTCGACCGCGCGGCCTTCACGGTCCCCGAGTGCCAGACGCGCGTTGATCTCTTTCCCGAGGTGCAACCCAACGGGACCATGCACTTCTGGGCCGACGTGAACGTGCGCCAGTCACCCACCGTGGCTGCGGTGCTCGCCATCGCCTTTTCGGCGGTGAACGACCAGCCGCCGGAGGTGGCGCTGGCCCTCCCGCAAGACTTTGTGCGGACGCTCATGACGCACATTGGCTTGGGCACGCGCGAGGCGGGACTGACGGCGATGGTGCAGCGCATCCAGCGCCACGCGGCCGAGGCGGTGGCGACGCGCGCTGCAGGTGGGCTTTCATGATTGCCCGGCTCGGCAGCTGGTGGACCTGGGCAACTATCGTGCTCGTGGTCATTGTCGGCACGCCGATTGTCGCCCTCGTGTACGCCCTCACACGCCCATTCGATGTCGGGCGCTACGCCGCGGGCCGTGCGTTTCGCCTCGTGGCGGTGACCACGCTCAAGCTCAACCCGCTCTGGCGGTTTGGCACGCGCGGACCACGACTCGCCGATCCGCGGCGCCCCTACGTGGTGGTGGCCAACCACGAGTCCTACGCGGACGTGTTCCTCATTTCCAAGTTTCCGTGGGAGATGAAGTGGCTGAGCAAGGACACGATGTTCCGCATCCCCTTCATGGGCTGGATGATGCAGATGGCGGGCGACATCAGGATCACCCGCGGCAACCGGGACAGCGCGGTGCAGGCGCTCGCGCAATGCCGCGATCGGCTCGACAAGCAGGTGTCCGTGATGATCTTCCCCGAGGGCACGCGGTCACGGGACGGCGCCATGCTGCCGTTCAAGGACGGCGCGTTCCGACTGGCGATCAAGAAGGGCGTGCCCGTGCTGCCGATTGCAGTGGCCGGCACGCGTCACGCGATGGCCAAGGGCTCGTTCCGGTTTTGCAAGGCGCGCGCGCTGGCCACGGTGCTCGAGCCCGTCGAAACCACGGGGCTGAGTCTTTTGGACGTTGGGAAGCTGCGCGAAGAGGTGCGCCAACGCATTGACGCCGGTCGCCGCGAACTCGCGAGAGAGCTTGGGCTGGCCGAGCCGCCGCCGCTGAGCATCGAGAGCACGTCACCCAAGCGGGCGTCGGCGGCCCGCGAGACCGTCGCAATCGCCGACACGAACGGATGACCGCCGAGGAACGTGCGCCGGCCAATGAGGAAGCGCTTGAGGAGCGGCTCTCACGGCCGACCAGCGATGTGATCTCGGCGCTGCTGGCGCTCGATGGGGACATCGCGGTGCTGGGGGCCGGCGGCAAGATGGGGCCGTCACTCGCGCGCATGGCGCGGCGCGCGCTTGATGAGGCGGGCATTCCGCGCGAGGGTTCCGGCGCGCGACAGGTGTACGCCGCGGCGCGATTCAGCGACGCCAGCCTGCCCGACCAGCTGCGCGCCCACGGTGTGGTGCCGGTCCGCGCCGATGTCACTGATCGTCGAGCGCTCGCGCAACTGCCAGACGCCGCCAACGTGCTGCACCTCGTGGGCCAGAAATTCGGCACGCAGCATGATCCAGTGGGCACGTGGTCGCAGAACGTGGTCGCGGCGGTGCACGTGGCGGAACGGTTTTCCCACGCGCGCCTTGTGATGTTCTCCACCGGCAACGTGTATCCGCGCACGCCAGTGGCGGACGGCGGTGCGGTGGAGTCACACGCCTTGGCGACCGACGGTGAATACGCGGCGAGCTGCGTGGGGCGCGAGCGCGTGTTCGAGCATGCAGCGAAGCACCTTGGCGCGCGCGTGCTGCTGTTCCGGCTGTGCTATGCCTGCGATCTGCGCTACGGGGTGGTCACCGATCTCGCCGCCC
>JBBSPE010000202.1:0-7190 GCA_038259155.1 Gemmatimonadales bacterium | reverse complement strand
GTATCCGGAATCTCGGGCCCGTTCCACGTCCAGCTCGAGTCGAGCCAGCGCAACCCGTTGGTCACGCGTGACCGCTCCTGCTCCCGTTCGCCGCTTGCCACAGGGATCAGCGGGACGTCACGCTCGATGCGCAACGGTCCATCGCCCTTTGCAAGCGTGATCACGTACTCCGACGCGTTGCCGAACACGAAGAATCCATCCGGGTGCCATGTCCACACATCCTGCGGCAACCACGGCACGTCCATGGAAGCGTTGTTGCCGCCATTGCGCGCACGCAGCGCTGGCGGGCGCGGCCCGGTAGTCGGCAACGGCAGCGTGTCCACCAGCTGTCCATTGGACGTGATCGCATACAACGCCATGGTCACGTCAGTGATGTCCTTGATTTCACCGTACGGCAGCGGAGTGAGCAGCGTGTCGCCACTCCGATAGAACGGCTCGCGCGATGTCCAGTCACCGGCAATCACCGGCCACGACTCAAGCGGCGCCCCATCGGCGGTGAACACCTGCAGTCGCGCGTTGCCCGGATCGCGCACCACCACGCGCCCGTCCGACAGCACCGCCAACCCGCCATCGGGGCTCCGAAACTCGCCCGGTCCCGCGCCCTCTCGGCCCCACGTGTCCACGTAGCGTCCGTCCGCGTCGAACACGCGCAGCGCGGTGTTCTGGCGATCCAGCACGTACATGCGGCCCGCAGCGTCCACGTCAATCGCCCACACGCTGCCGAACATCTCGTGCTCGTCACCATCGAGCACGCCAATCTGCACCTCGGGCTCGAGCGTTGCCTCCGTGCCCCACGTGGAGCCGGAGACGGTGCGCACTACCGTGGTGTCACCACGTGCGGAGCGTTCCTGCACGAGCGCGTTTTCCGTACTGACGTCGCGGTCGGTCGTGCCGCACGCGATGAGTGGCAGCGCGATTGCCGCGAGCATCAGTGTGTGCGACAGCGGTACGTGCGAGTTTGTGCGGAAGGGCTCAGGCATAGGACGCGCTCGATTCTTGGGACAAGGCTTGCGACGGTCTTCCTCGCGTTCGTCCATGACCCCGTCATGGATGCGGATTCACGCGGATCCAGACGCCGCCGCGTGCGCCTGCATGATCCGCAGGCGCCACTCCGAAACCTGCACGCCCGTCTCTGCGTGAGGATAGCAACCCCACCTCCCCTCCCCCCGGTCCGATCCCCGTGAAGACCCTCCTCAACGACCTCCGCCTCGCCTCGCGGCTGCTCGCCAAGAGCCCGCTGTTCACCGGCATCGTGGTGCTCACCATGGCCATCGCCATTGGGCTGAACGCCACCGTTTACTCGGCCGTGGACGCGCTGCTGCTGCGACCACTGCCCGGTGCCACGGCACCGGATCGACTGGTTCAGGTGTACCGCACCGCGCCGGAGATGGAGTGGGGGTCCAGTTCACCTCCTCACTATCTCGACTTACGTGAGCGAACCACCGATGTCTTCAGCGGCTTGGCCTCCTGGAGTTTTGCACCGTTCAGTGTGTCCAATGGCGACCGCCCGCAGCGTCTCATGGGCCAGGTCGTGTCGGCCAACTACTTCTCGACCTTGGGCGTGCAGCCGGCCATGGGCCGATTTTTCCTGCCCGAGGAGGCCGAGGGTCGCGGCGCTCACCCGGTCGTGGTGCTCAGCGACGGCGGCTGGCAGACCCTGCTCGGCAGCAGTCCATCGGCGATCGGCCAGACCTTGCTGCTGAACGGCCAGCGCATGGAGGTCGTGGGCATCGCACCGCCTGGCTTTCATGGCGCCATGCCCGTCATCGAGCCGGCGGCGTTCGTGCCTCTCATGCAGCTCGAAGTGATCCAGCCAGATCGCGCGGGCGCGCTCGACCGGCGCGGCAACAACTTCATGAACGTGGTCGGACGGCTGAAAGACGGTGTCTCACGCGAACAGGCGACGGCGCGCGTCGAAGCGGTGAACGCCGAACTCGCCGCACTGTACCGGGATGACTATGACCAGCGCGGTGTCCATCTCATCATGCAGTCCGAGGCGGGTATCCATCCGTCGTTCCGTTCGGCGCAGATCGGACTCTCCGCTGTGGTGCTGGCGGTCGTGGGCATACTGCTATTGGTGGCGTGCGTCAACGTGTCCAACCTGTTTCTCGCCCGGGCACGCGACCGGGCCCGTGAGATGGCAATTCGCCTGTCGCTTGGTGCGACACGCGCGCAGTTGATCCGACAGTTGCTGGTAGAGAGCCTGCTGTTTGCGGTGATCTCAGGTGCGGCGGGCCTGCTCGTCGCCGTGGTTGGCATCAAACTGGCCAACCAGATTTCACTGCCCATGGACGTGGGCTTCAGTCCCGACTTGCAGCTCGACGGTTCCGTGCTCGCCTTCACCTGCGTGGTCACGCTCGTGGCCGGCGTACTGTTTGGCCTCGCGCCGGCGCTGCAGGCCACGCATCCGTCACTGGTGCCCGCGCTCAAGGGTGAGGCACCCGCCGGCGGCAGCCGCTCGCGCGTGCGACAGGGACTCATTGTCGCGCAGATGGCCCTGTCCATCATCCTGCTCACCTGCGCCGGCTTGTTCCTCTCCAACCTGCGAACGGCAACCACACTGGACGTCGGCTTCACCATCGCCGACGCCGCCACCGCCAGCGTCGCACCCGACCTGCAGGGATATGACCGCTCGCGCACCGAGCAGTTCTACGCCACGCTGTTCGAGCGGCTGCGCAACACACCAGGCGTGCAGGCAGCTGGCATGAGCGACGCGCTGCCGCTCGGTCTGGGCAACTCGGACCGTGGCGTGGAAATTCCGGGGTACGTTCCCGCTGAAGGTGAGGGCATGAACATCATGTACGAGGTCATCAGTCCGGACTTCTTTCGTGCCATGGGAACGCCCGTGCTGCGCGGACGAGAGTTCACCGCGCGCGATGACAGCGCGGCCACGCCCGCCCTTGTGGTGAATCAACGTTTTGTGGACCGGTTCTGGCCCGGCGAGGATGGCGTGGGACGCACCGTGCGCACATCGAGCCGCCTTTTCACGGTGGTGGGCGTGGTCCCCACCGGAAAGTACCAGTCGCTCGGTGAAGACCCGCGTGCGGCCATGTTCTTCGCGCAACCGCAAAACTGGGGTGCCTCGATGCAACTCGTGCTGCGCGGCACCGGTGGCCCGGCGTTCCTGACCAACACGTTGCGAACGGAGATTCAGGCGCTCGACCCGCAGATGCCGATCTCCGACCTGCAGTCCATGGAGTCGCATCTCGGCACTGCCCTGCTGCCCGCACGAGTCACTGCCGGCGCGCTCGGCCTGTTCGGTGTGCTCGGTCTGCTGCTGGCCGGCGTGGGGATTTACGGGGTGATGGCGTATTCGGTGGGGCAGCGTACGCGCGAAATCGGCATCCGCATGGCGCTCGGCGCCACCACGGACGGTGTGGTGCGCCTGATCATGGGGCAGGGGCTCCGGCAGGTACTGCTCGGGTGCGTGATCGGCATTGTCGGCGCGGGCGGCGCATTCCTGCTCATTCGAAGCGTGCTGTATGGCGCCGGCTCCATGACCGTTGCCACGTTCGTGATCGCGCCGCTGGTGCTGCTGGCCGTGGCCACCTTCGCGCTGCTGTTTCCGGCCCTGCGCGCAGCGCGTCTCGATCCCCAGATCGCGCTGCGGCAGGAGTAGTCGTCAGCCGTATCCGTCAGAACGGAGCGCGCGGCGAACGGGCCGGCGGCGGCAGTGTGCCCTTGTTCGCAATCGCCTTGTTGATGGCCTCGATGGTCATGTCGGCGCGGTAGTCCACGATCTTTCTCGCGAGCGCGGTGGACTTGGCACGGTCAGCAATGGACACGCCGTTGATCGTGGCCAGGTTCTTCGCCACGCGCGCATCGTAGCGCACCGAGTTGGGGTCGTCGATGAACATGTTGAGCGTGATGATCACGTCGTCGTGCAGGTTGTCCGACGCACCCTCCGTGATGCCCTGCTCACCCATGTGCGCGGACACCTTCGCGTAGTCGTAGTACTCCTGCACGTGGGCCACAATCGGCGACCCGTTCCAGATCTTCGTGAGTGAATCGGCCACCGCGCGCTGACCGGCCTGATTGCCGCCGCTGTCACCGATCAGGATGATGTTCGTGAAGCCGTGCATCTTGAGACTGTGCACCACATCGGTGAGCAGCATGCGGAACGTCTCTTCGCGCATGCTGATGGTGCCCGGGCTCGCCATGTGGCCGCTGGCCGGTTCAATGCGCCCTTCCGGCACGAACTTGATGATCGGTGCGCAGAGCGCGTTGCCCATCTTGCGCGCGATGGCCTCGCAGTTGGTGTGCAGCACATAGTTGTGCTTGCCGGTCACCAGCCACGGCCCGTTGGGCTCCATGCCGCCGGTAGTGATAATGGCAGTGGTCTTGCCCGCCTTGAGCGCGTCGCGGATGTCCATCCACGTCATCTCTTCCATCCACACCGTGTTGGGCGCGGGCAGCGGATTCACGGCGTCCGCGCAGTTGTAGGCGTTCTGGGCGCACTGGCCGCCGCCCATGTTCTGGCCCGCGGCGGGCGTCTGGGCCGAGGCGACGGTGGCGACGGCGGCGAGCAGGGGGAGGGCGCGCAACAAACATTTCATGGCGGGATCCGGCAGGCGTGATCGAGGAGGGAGTACGGCGGGGACCGGGCGCACCGGTGCCCCGGTGTCTGCCCGATACTACGGCCCGATCATACGAACCGCTCGCCCGTGCGGCAATACGGACGGCGCGTAGCTTGGTGGCCATGCCCCTCCTCACTGCGTTGCTTCGACTGCTCTTCCCCTCGTGGGCGTTCTTTGATGTGGCCATGGCGCCACCAGAGCTCGAGGTGCGGTCGGAGATCCAGGCGGGACCACAGGCCGGGGCATCCGACGGCATTGCTGCCTGGCGATCAGCGGTGGTCGCGCCACCTCGGCGCTGGTGGCACGTGCTGTTCAACCCCTTCGGCACCCGAGCTCTGGCTCGGCAGACGCTGGTGGAGCGGTGGTCACACGAGCACACTAGTTCTTCACCGAATGATAGGGCTGATCTTGGGTCGGCGGTGACCACACGCCTTGTTCGACACTTGGCCGAGGCAGCGGCCGACGCAATGACCGAGGCAACCACCGGGACAGGCGCCGGTACGCCCGAGGTCCCGCGCGCGTGGCGGGTGGTAGTGCGGGACAGCACAACCCTTCAAGTGCTCGCGCGGTCTGACGGGTGACAGCGCTTGCACTGAGCGTGCTGTGGATCGCGCGCATGGCCGGACTGGCCGCCGCCGTGAACGCGGTCGAGCTGCTCCTGTTGCGCGGTGAGGTCGCGCATGACGGGGTGTGGCGCGCCAGTGCGCTCGCGCCGGAGTGGGGGGTGCTGGCGCCGCTGCTGCGACCTGCCGTGTTCACCACCGTTGCCTGGGTACAACTGCTGGCTGCCCTCGGAGTGGTGGCGCGCGCGGGTTCGCAACTGGGCGCGGTGTGTGCCCTGCTGTTGTGCGTGTGCACGCTGTTCATGGCCGCACGGTTTCGTGGAACCGTGAACGGCGGCAGCGACGGCATGCTGTTTACCGTGCTCGGCGGCGTGAGCGTGGCGCAGTGGGAGGGCGCCGTGGGTGTTGTTCGAGAAGGCGCCGTGCTGTACATCGCCGCGCAGCTCACGCTGTCGTATGTGCGGGCGGGGCTGGTGAAGGTACGCGAGCGCGAGTGGTGGAACGGACGTGCGCTGGGTGCCTTTCTCGCGCTGCCCGCGTACGGCGTGCCGTCGGGGATCCCTCGCAATGCTGCACTGTTGCGCGTGGCCGGCGTGGCGGTGATGGCCTTCGAACTCGCTGCGCCGCTTTCGTGGGTGACCGTCACAGCGAGCACCGTGTTCATCGCCAGCGCCGTGCTGTTTCACGCCGGCGCTGCACTCGTATTCGGACTCAACCGCTTCCTGTGGGCGTGGGGCGCGGCGCTGCCGGCACTGTGGTACGCGGCGCAGCGCGTGGGGTGAGGCGGTTTCGCGCGCGAACCGAGCGCCGTCAGCGCCCCACGAAAATCGCCTTCGGAATCATCACATGCGCGCCCACGTTGCCGTCCACCAGCTGCGTGATGCGCACATCGCACGCCACGCTCGTCAGCATGTACGCATCATCCTTGGACAGTCCCTTCTCGTTCACCAGAAATTCGATGGCCTGACGCAAGGCGGTCTTGGTGGCCACCACGAGATCCTTGTCCGCGCCCATCGCGATCCAGTGCGTGGGCGTTTCGCCGCGCGGCCACGTGAGCGTCATGTCCTTGCGCACGATGATCTCGAGCGTGCCACGGAGTGACGTTTCCAGCGCGGTGATATCCACCTCGCCATCGCCCTGCCCCGCGTGCCCGTCGCCGATTTCCAGCAGCGCACCCGGCACGTGTACGGGAATGAACAACGTCGTGCCGGCCACCAGCTCCTTGTTGTCCAGATTGCCCGCGTGAATGTTGGGCGGCGCACTGTTGATGCGTCCCATCGCCGGCGGCGGCGCCACACCAATGCTGCCAAAGAACGGACGCAGCGGAATGACAATGCCGGGCGCGAACTGGGCGGTCATCGTGGTCCCGTTCAGCGGGATGATCCGCATTTTCGAGTACGGATAGTCCTCAGGCAGGAAGCCGCTCGTGCGCCCAAACGCGTTGTACGCGTACGGAATCGCGAGCTCAATCTGCTTGATGCGCACCTCGAGCACATCACCGGGCACGGCGCCGTCCACGTACACAGGGCCGGTGAGAATGTGGCCACCAGGCCCGCGGTCCTTCACACTGTCCACCACCGCGCGCAGTGCCGGCTCCACGTCCTCGGGCTTCACACCCGCGCCTTCGAGCCGAGTTGGCGTGGATGTGATGAGCGTCCCCACCGTGAGCTCGTCGCCCGAGGCGATGTGCAACACGGGCTTGGCCTCCGACCAGTAATAGCCGTACGCCACCGTACTCGGCGACGGCATCAGCACGTGTCGCGTGGGCTGCGGTTCGGCAGCCTGCGATGCAGGCGCCGCGGTGAATGGGTTGGTGTCGCGGGCGGCGGCGGCAGCCACGCCGGCACTGCCAAGCGCGAGCGTGGCAACCAGCTTACGACGGGCGGTTCTCATGGTAATGGGCATCACAGAACCTACCAGCCGCCCGTCCCGGGGCCACCCTTCCACGGACCCACGATCTCGCTGGTGACCCAACCACCGTAGAAGCCACCGTCCTGCGGCCGCACGCGCTCGCCGTCCACAAAACACGCCACGCGCCCGGGGTACAGCG
>JBBSPE010000201.1:0-7249 GCA_038259155.1 Gemmatimonadales bacterium | reverse complement strand
GAGCCACGTGATCAAGTCGGCCAGCGTCGCGTAGTAGACGCGCCGGCCGCGTTCGGCGGCGATCACCGCCAGGCTGATCGCCAGGTGCGTCTTGCCCACACCGGGGGGACCCACGACGTGGTGCCCACAAACTCTGCATTACGGTACAGTATCCGTGGCATGCACTGCACGGCCAAACGCTCGAGGTCGAGCGCGAGCTGACGGCAGACGGCGAGCGTGTGTATGTCATCACGCTCGCGGATAGCAGCCTGACGCACCTCCCCGTGTGGATGACGGAGACGACCGCCGCCGCGCCGGTTACGCTGCTCGCTAGTCCGTGGGCCAGCGTCGACGGCTTGGTCGCGCTCCGCCGGGTTCTCGACGGGGTGCTTGACCTGACGCCGCTCGAGGCGGACCGTCGAGGACGCCCATGAGCGACCCCCGCGCATCGTGGCGTGTGACACGTCCTCCACGTCCGAGGTGGTGCATGGCTCGCGCTCCACGTCCCCGGTGCTCCAACGCCTGTCGTCCTGACCAGAGCGTGCAGGCCCATCTCGCCCTCAGCCACGGCTCGGTGGCGTGGCACACGTTACCCGTCACGGTCCGCGACCAGGTCGTCGCGCTCTGGATCGAGCTGCTCCGGGCGCACGTCGACGTATCCTCCACTGGCGAGGACGTGTCATGACCTCCCTCGTGCCCGCCAAGATCACCGCGCAGCATCTCGGGCGCGCGGCCTACATCTACGTGCGTCAATCCACGATGACGCAGGTGCACGAGCACCTCGAAAGTCAGCGGCGCCAGTACGCCCTCGCGGAGCATGCGCGCACGTGGGGCTGGCAGCAGGTCGAGGTAGTGGACGATGATCTCGGACGCTCCGGCTCGGGCCGAGTCGCGCGCCCCGGCTTCGAGCGCCTCGTCGCCGCCGTCTGCGACGAGCACGTGGGCGCCGTCTTCGCGCTGGAGGCCTCTCGCCTCGCTCGCAACAATCGCGACTGGCATCACCTCGTTGATCTCTGCGGCTTGACGGGCACGCTCCTCATCGATGGCGAAGGGGTGTACGATCCCCGCGACTTCAATGATCGCTTACTGCTTGGCCTCAAGGGCACGATGAGCGAGTGGGAGCTGGGCGTGTTACGCCAGCGCTCCCTCGAAGCGCTGCGGCTCAAAGCCGCGCGCGGTGAATTGTACACGATGGTCCCCATCGGCTACGTGCGCACGCGGGATGATCGCGTCGAGCTCGATCCGGATCTCCGCATTCAGGCCGCCATCCGCTTGGTCTTTCGCCAACTCCTCACCCTCGGCAGTCTCCGGCAAGTGCTGCTCTGGTGCCGCAGCGAGCACATCACGCTGCCTGCGGTCGAATACGGAGCGTTTGGTCGCACGGTCGTGTGGAAGCTCCCCGTGTACAACACCATCCACAAACTGGCGACGAATCCGATCTACGCCGGCGCGTACGTGTACGGGCGCACGCGGACGGACACGCGCGTGCGGGGTGGGCGCGCGACGAAGCAGACGACGCGGCGTGCCATGGCCGACTGGCCGGTCTTCCTGCCGGACCATCATCAGGGCTATATCACGTGGGTCGAGTACGAAGCGCTCCAGACCCAACGACAGGAGAATGCGCAGATGCAGGGACGCATGACGCGCGGGGCCCCGCGACACGGCACGGCCTTGCTCGCCGGCCTGCTGCGCTGCCGGCGCTGTGGCCGACGCCTCCACGTCACGTATAGTGGCAGCCAAGGGAAGGTCCGGCGGTATGGCTGTCGCGGCGCGATGGTCAATCACGGGACCGGCACGTGTCTCTCCTTTGGCGGACTCGCGCTGGAACGCGCCGTCGAGGATGCGATTTTTGCGGTCGTCGCGCCCGGCGCCATCGACGCGGCGGTGACGGCGGCCGCGATGGCGCACACGCTCCACACGGAACGCCGCGCGCATGCGCAGCTGGCCCTCGAGCAACTCCGCTACGAAACGGAGCGCGCGCGCCGGCAGTATGATGCCGTCGATCCCGCGAATCGCTTGGTGGCGTCGGAGCTGGAACGGCGCTGGAATGCGGCGCTCGATGCGGTCGCCGCGCACGAGCGCCAGATCGCGGCGATGCACATTGTCGCCGCGACACCACCGGTCGACGTCGCGGCGCTGCGTGCGCTCGCTGAGGATCTCCCGCGCATTTGGCACGATCCGCAGAGCGATGCGCGCCTCAAGAAGCGCCTGGTGCGGACGCTGATCGAGGAACTGCTGGTCGACGTCAGCGCCGACGAGACGCGGCTCCACGTGATCGTGCGCTGGGCTGGCGGCCAGCACAGCGCACTCGACGTGCGCAAGAAGCGGAAGGGGCAGCATCGCTACTGCACCGCGGAGGATGTCATCGCCGTCGTCCGCGCCCTCGTGCGCGTGCTGCCCGATGGCCAGATCGCGGCTGTGCTCAATCGGCTCGGCTACACGACGGGGCGTGGCAACACGTGGAACGCCACGCGCGTCGTTTCCCTGCGGCACACGCATGATCTGCCGGTCTTCGATCCCACCAGCGCGAACCGCGATGGCTGGTGTACGCTGGAAAAAGCCGCGGCACGCCTCAAGGTCAGTCACACCGTCATCCGCTCGCTGATCACGGGCGGCCTCCTGCCGGCGGAACAAGTAATCGCGACGGCGCCGTGGGTGATTCGCACGGCCGATCTCGAAGCGCCGCCCGTCTGCGCCTACGTCGAACAGGTCCACCAGCGCCGTCGCGGCCCGCGAACTCCGGATGCGGCGCAGCTAACACTCACATCATCAACGACATAGCGAGGTGACGCAGTATGTCTCTATCTCAGGGGGACCACTAAAAATGGCGTTGCGTCCGTCGGTCACGAGTTCGACGCCGAGATAGCTGCCGAGCATTTTGCGCCGGAGCGCGGATTGAAACGTGAAGGTGAACTCGTCGATCGTGCGCAGCGCGGGAAAGCGCGCCGCCCGCACGGCGCGGCGTAGCCGCGTCTCGGCGCGATGCGCAATCTCTTCGGCGATGAGCGTGTCGAGATAGACGCGATAGCCCATGCCCTCGGCTTCAGCCCGCACGGCGAGTTCGGCGTGGAGTCGACGGATGGTGGGGAGATGCAGGCGCTTGAGCATCGCATCCAGATCGGGCGGGGCGGCGGGCGGCAGCGTCGGCGGGCGGTACGCCGTGGTATGGTCCCGCAGGGCGCGCGGACTCATGACGCCACCTCCACGGCGGCGGGCACCTGCGCCAGGAGGCGGTCGAGATAGTCCGCGCCGATTCAGCGCTGCATGAGCGCTCGCTGCAGCACGAGGCGGAAACGCGCGTCGCCAATCGCTTCCAGCAGCGCGAAGAGCCGCGCGACGCAGCCCTTCCACGTATGCGGGCGCTGATGGACGAGCTCCGTGACATACGCTTCCCCGATGGGGGCCCAGTTCGACCAGGCGCTCGCGCATGAAATACAAGCGCTTGCGCTCCCCGTACACCGCGGCGAGTTGCTGCGCGCGCTGGCCCGTCAGATCGCTCACCGTGCCGAGCACCGGAAAGCGCGGATGCAGCGCCTCAAGCTTCCCGCCCGCACACACGAAGCGCACGCGCGTCGGATACAGGTGCAGCGTCGCGGGCAGCCCGCACGCCTTCGCCGGCCTTCGCAGCGCGCGCTGCCGGAACGCTTTACCGCCCAAAAGCCTTCTGAATATTTTCCCGCTTTCTCAACTGTGCGTGTCGACCCTGCCGGACGCACGTGGATTCGAGGCTTCGAGAGTGTGGGGAGTTGGACCATTCTGGACTCAACTGGCGTCATCATGGGACGCTTGGACGTGCCAGGCGCCGGTCCGGGATCTCGCGCCCAACTCGAGGGCCTGGAAGCCGACCACGTTGTCCTGCTGCACGCGGACGCCAACGGGGCGGTGAGCCTGCGGTTTTATCGGTTCAGCGTAGCGCGGGTGAAGCGGCCTCGAGCCGACAGTGGAGGCCAGGCCAGGCAGCGTAGGCTTCGTTCATGCCGCGGAAGTCGGCGGTGTGCACTGGAAGACTGTGCGCTTGATGCTCTTGGGCATCGTCGTTCCAGCTGCCACAAAAACGCGCTTGTTGGCATCGAGAGCGGCTTGGGGAAAGAGCACCACTCAATGCAAGAGCAGCCTCCGCGCAGCGGTGAATCTGAATGCTCCTGCTCGGCCGGCCAGGACTCTGAATTGACAACTGTCAAGGGGGGGGGGTAGGTTGAAAAAGAGGTTGCTTCGTGCCCCATCCCATCCCCGACACATGGTGATCCTGATGAGAGCGACTCCGTATTGCTTTGCGCTTCGGAATCCGACGTTGCTGCTAGTCACAGCGAGCTGCGCGTCGGCCTTGATGGCACTCACCGCTCCATTAGCACTCTCGGCACAGACGGTGCCGACCGTGAAGCTGGAGAAGCTCACAACGATCTTCGGAGCTCGCGGCGACACGGATTTCACGAGAGACTACACAGTCTCCGTGAGGAGAAATGGTGAAATCCTTGTAGCGCCCAGTCGAGACATTAGCTCATTCGTGGTCTACGGTCCGGACGGTGTCTTTCGTCGCGTCGTCGGTTCTCGAGGCGGCGGCCCCGGCGAGTTCGGCGTCGTTCGGAGCGTTATCGAGGGGCCGTCAGATTCCATCCACGTATTCGAGAGCGTACCCCCGAGAATCAGCGTCCTCTCGCCAGACTTGAAGTTTGTTCGCGTGTTTCAGATTCCTCTCAGCCCCTCGCGCAGCATGCTAGCGCTTCCGGGAGGCGGATACATCGTTCCTGGGCGCCTTAACACGCATGATGGACTGGGCAATACGGTCCACTACCTGCGGCACAACGGCGAAGTGGCAGCGAGTGTCGCCTCGATCGGCACCCAAGTGCTGCCAGGTTTGGTCGCTGAGAATCGGCGCAGTGTAGGGCTCGCTGCCGATGGCACTGTTCTCTCAGCGCACTTTTCCAGATACCAGATAGACTTGCTGTCGGCCTCCGGAGACTCGCTCGGCTCGATCACTCGATCCGTCGACTGGTTTCAGCCTTGGTCAGGCCGAGTCTCGCCGCTACACGTCGCGAGACCGTCTCCACAGCTGCGTGCCGCGTTCCCGCTCGGAGACTGCTGCGTAATCGCGGTGGTGCAGGTCGCAGACTCACGCTGGAAGGCGATCGGTCCAGCACAGGTACCTCAAAAGAGCACGACGGAGACGGTTGGCGACGAGACGGCGCCGGTGAACGACTATCACAAGCTGGTTGATACTGTGTTCGAGGTGCTTGACCGAAACAGCGGTGCGCTTCTCGCGCGGCACCGCGTGGACGGACGCTATAGCCCTACGCTCTCTCCCGGCATACTTGCAACGGAGCGAATAGACGGAGACGGGCACACCGTACTCTCAATATGGAGGATCATTGTCAACGAGGGTGAGAACAAGCCACGGTAGCTATCTGACAGGGACTCATATCAAGGAGCCGAAAATGTAGCACTCAAGAAGCGTCGCGCTTGTCGCGGCCGCCCTACTTCTCTCCGCCGTCGGAATCGTCTCGACCGTGACAAACGCGCGCGCGAGCAGCATTGATGGCGCGACGAAATGCCGACCGTGCGAGGACTACATCGCCGGCGACGAGTCCGATCGGCACAACTTCTGGCACTTTATCTCATGCGAGCCGGAGTCCGCGTCTCACTGTAAGGACTGTGAGGCGCTAAACTGGTGCCACTCCGGATCGAACGGCATGCCGGGCACCTGCAACGAGTACCATGTCGCGTGCGGTTCGTCGGGTAGCTTGGCCAATCTTCCGGTCGATTCGATCGTCGACCGTCTAGCAAGTGATAATTCGCTTGTCGCACTCAGTACCGCTGCCGAACTTGGAGACGCTGTCGAGTTTGATGCTAGGCACCGAGCTTTCGTTCTGTCCAACTGTTACGGATCTCCAATCGCTCGAGTGCCAATCTCTGGATCGGTCACCGAGGCGCTGTTTTAGGCAACGCTGGGAAGCGGTGCCGACGCAAAAAAGCGAACTGGTCCTCGCGAGTTCCACGTCGGCACCGATTTGTGCGCAGGAGTCTCAGCTCACACTCGGAACGGTGATGCGAGATCTATTGATCGTCGCGTGCTTCCCACAGAAAACACAGCGACCTAGCTGGCCGCCGAGGATACCGGACTGGTTCCAGCTCTGCCGCCGCGCCAAGTCGTGACGGCTCCCCCAGGATAGGAAATTCAATCGGGCTCGGTCGAGTATCCAGTGAACGTGCGGCGAGATCGCGTACCCCGCGAGGGCCGGCGCGGCGCGCGGCGGCCTGATCTCCGCCCGCCGCCGCGCCTCGGTGGCCGCCTCGCCGGAGGTTTTCGTCGGCGTCCTGGCGCCGCGGGGGCCGATCGCACGCCTCGGTGGGACGGACGCGCACGCCGAACGTCCCCTCCCGTGGGCAGGGCGTCGGGGTGAGGCTCAGCGGGCGTAGTGGGCCGCGGCAGGATCTGGTCGATCACCGAGGCCTGGGTGATGCACGCGATGATCCGCATGGGCCCGCGACCTGTCGGGCAGGCCAGCGGGTCGACCTCGAAGATCTGCGGCAGGAGCGCCGCCTTAGGGCCTTCACCCATCGACGGCTGGCCTCGGTGGGCCCGCGTCGTGGCGCGGGGACGATGGCGGGCGGCACGGCCGCGGCGGCGTGCGCCGTCTTCTCCCGCATGGCGCGGGGGCGGTTGGCATAGCAGCCGTCGTACCGTATCGTGACGTGCCCTGTGTCGGGGACGTGCACCAGCACCCGGGCGAGGAACTCGAGCGGGTCCACGGTCTCGGTGCCCGGCGTCGGGCCATCCGACTTGTCGGAGCGATAGGTCGCGGCCTTCGTGGCGCGGTCGTCGGTGAGCCGCTCCAGCGCGAGGGGATTCCGCGCACGGTAGCGGGCGAGCCGGGTGACAAAGGCCCGGTCGTCCTCGGAAACCCAGACGGCCGTGTGCGCTGGAAAGCCGAGTGCGGCCAGGTGAGCATGCCCGCAGCTTGGTCCTCGTCGAACGGCCTCAAGCGCACGAAAAGCCGGAGCACGGCGGGATATGAATTTCTATGGGGGAGGGTCGACTATCCGTCGAGTAGACGGCGCGATCGCCGACCTCGCCAGTGTTGCGGGACGGGAGTCGGCGTGCCCTGTGTCTCGCTCGGGCGCCGTGAGTGCCGTGCGAGCGGCGGTCACCGTGGGGGGACGATACCGGCGGGGACCAATCGGCCGCGTCGATGGGACGGCCGCCCGCGCCAATGGTCGCCGCGGGGTGGCGGGGCGTGGGGACCGGGCTCAGGGGACCGGCGGGGCGGCTGCG
>JBBSPE010000200.1:0-7267 GCA_038259155.1 Gemmatimonadales bacterium | reverse complement strand
GGGCGTGCGCATGCCGGACACGATCAACGCGACGGTCAATGCGAAGAACGACTCGTGGCGTCGGGCCATGGTCGTGGCCCCGCCGAGTGCTGGCGGTTCCGCGTGGACGCGGCGATTCGGCAAGCACGTCGAAGCGTTCGCGAGCGGCTGGATGGTGGTGCGTGGGGCGCGACGGCGGCGTGGTGTCGATCGCGGCTTCGTACTCTCCGATCATGTGGACTGGCCACAGTTGCTCAGCGCGATTGCTGCAACGGGCGCAGAGCGTGTGTGGGCTACCCACGGATTCACGGGCCCCGTGGTGCGCTGGCTGGAATCGCAGGGATACGATGCGCGCGCCATTGCCACGCGGTTTGAAGGCGAGCGCGATGATGCGGCGGTTGACGAACCGGGCGAGCTGAGTGACGCGGCCAAACACGACGAAGCGGACGAACCGAACACATGAAACAGTTCGCGGCGCTGTACGACGCGATTGACGCGAGCACCGGCACGTTGGCCAAGGTACGCGCGCTCACCGCGTACTTTGAAAGCGCACCCTCGGCGGATGCGGCGTGGACGGTGGCCTTTCTCACCGGTCGGCGACCCAAACGACTGGTGCGAGCCACCGACCTGCGCGTGTGGGCTGCCGAGGCGGCGGATATTCCAGACTGGCTGTTCGAGGAATCCTACGCACAGGTGGGCGATCTGGCCGAAACGATCGCGTTGCTGGTGCCGAGCAGTGCGCCTGAAGCCGGCGGCTCGTTCGCCGAGTGGGTAAACGAGCGCCTCCTGCCACTGCGCACTATGGACGCCGACGTACAGCGCGAGGCCCTGCTGCGTGCGTGGCAGGAGCTCGACGGTACCGCGCGCTTCGTGTTCAACAAGCTGCTCACGGGCGCGTTTCGCGTGGGCGTGTCGGACGGACTGGTGGTGCGTGCGCTCTCGTCATCGAGCGGCGTGCCGGAAGACGTAATTGCACATCGCCTCATGGGCAGCTGGGAGCCGAGCGCGGAGTGGTTCGCGCGCCTGGTGAGTGAGGACACGACTAACGATGATTGGAGTCGTCCCTACCCGTTCTTCCTCGCGCCCGCGCTCGAAGGCGGGCCAAACACGCTCGGCGACGTGTCCGAGTGGTGGGCCGAATGGAAGTGGGACGGTATTCGCGCGCAGCTCATCAAGCGGCGCGGGCAGGTCATGCTGTGGAGTCGTGGCGAGGAGCTGCTCACCGGTCGATTTCCCGAGGTGGAGGCGACGGCCGCCTTTCTTCCCGACGGCACGGTGCTCGATGGTGAGCTGCTCGCGTGGCGCGACAACCGCCCCATGCCATTCAGCGACCTGCAGCGGCGTCTCAATCGCAAGACGGTGGGGCGCACACTGCTCACCGAAGTGCCGGTGCATCTGGTCGCGTACGATTGTCTGGAGCATGAAAGGGCTGACGTTCGCAGTGTGCCACATGTGGAGCGTCGCGCACTGCTCGAGACGCTCGTCCATGGCTTGCCGACCGGTGCGTCCATCAGCACGTCGCCGCTGGTACAGGCGGGTACGTGGGCCGACCTCGCGACCGCACGCTGCGACGCGCGGTCGCGCGAGGCCGAGGGGCTCATGCTCAAGCGTCGTGTCGCGCCGTACGGCGTGGGACGCAAGGGTGGTGATTGGTGGAAGTGGAAGGTGGACCCGCTCACCGTGGACGCGGTGCTCGTGAACGCGCAGGCCGGCCACGGGCGTCGTGCGGGACTCTTCACCGACTACACGTTTGCGGTGTGGGACAATGGATCGCTGGTGACCATCGCCAAGGCGTACTCGGGGCTCACGGACGCAGAGATTCGCGAGGTGGACCGGTTTGTACGTGCTCACACACGGGAAAAGTTCGGACCGGTGCGCTCAGTGGACGCCGAACTCGTGTTCGAGCTCGCGTTCGAGGGCATTCAGGAGAGCAAGCGGCACAAAAGCGGCATCGCCGTGCGCTTTCCTCGCATTGCGCGCTGGCGCAGGGACAAAACGGCCGCCGACGCTGATTCGCTCGAGACGGTACGTGCGCTACTCCGTGCCCAGCGGGGCGATGCGTGACGCAAGTGGTCGAAGACTGGTTCACACAACGTGGGTGGTCACCCTTTCCCTTTCAGCGCGAGGTGTGGGACGCGTACGCGCGTGGCGAATCGGGTCTCATTCACGCAGCTACCGGCACCGGCAAGACCTACGCGGCGTGGTTGGGCCCGGTACGCGAAGCCTTGCAGGAGCTTGCCGACGGCGCGCCCACGCCACGCGGCAAGGCGCCCATGCGCGTGCTCTGGATCACGCCGCTGCGTGCGCTCGCTGCCGACACGGAACGCGCGTTGCGCGAGCCGGTGGACGCGCTTGGACTCCCGTGGAGCATCGAGTCACGCACCGGCGACACCAAGGCGGCCGTGCGCGCACGACAGCGGCATCGCCTGCCCACCGCACTCGTCACCACGCCGGAGTCGCTCACGCTGCTGCTCTGTCGTCCGGATCACGCCGCGCTGTTTGCCGACCTGCGGTGCGTGATCGTTGATGAATGGCACGAGTTGCTGTCGTCCAAACGCGGCGCACAAACCGAACTCGCCCTCGCTCGGCTCCGCGCTGTGCGGCCGGGCCTGCGCACGTGGGGGCTTTCCGCAACACTCGGCAACGTCGCGATCGCGCGCGATACGCTGCTCGGCGTGTCCAATACAGGCGCGCCGGCCGGCCGGCTGGTGCAAGGGCTCGTGCCAAAGGAAGTCGCCGTGGAGTCGCTGGTGCCCGAGACCATGGACACGTTTCCGTGGGCCGGCCACCTGAACGTGAAACTGCTACCGCAGGTAATCGCGCGCCTGGAGGGAGCGGGCAGCGCCATCGTGTTCACCAACACGCGCTCACAGTGTGAACTGTGGTTCCAGTCCATCTGCACCGCTCGCCCGGACTGGTTCGAGCACACGGCCATTCATCATGGATCACTTGACGTGAAAGTGCGCCGGTCGGTGGAAGACGGCCTGCGCTCCGGGCGATTTCGCATTGTGGTGTCCACCTCCTCGCTCGACCTCGGCGTGGACTTCTCACCGGTGGACCTCGTGATGCAGGTTGGCAGTCCCAAGGGCGTGGCCCGGTTGCTGCAGCGCGCCGGACGCTCGGGGCATTCACCGGGCCGCGTGTCGCGCATTGTCTGCGTCCCCACCAACGCCCTCGAACTGGTGGAAGTCTCGGCCGCTCGCGATGCCATGCGCGCGATGGCCATCGAGTCGCGCGACCCGCTCGACCGTCCGCTCGACCTGCTGGTACAGCATCTCGTCACCCTCGCGCTCGGCGGTGGTTTCACGCGTGAGAGTGCGCTGGCGGAGCTGCGGAGCACGCGCGCGTACGCGCAGTTGACGCCGGCCGAGCTGGACTGGGCCATCGACTTCGCCACGCGTGGTGGGGACACGCTCCGTGCATACCCCGAGTATGCCCGAATCGTGGAGACAGACGGCGTCTTTCTCATCAGCAATGCGCAGGCAGCGCGGCGCCACGTGCTCAACATCGGCACCATCGTGAGCGACGCCGCCATCTCGGTGCGCTATCTCACCGGTGGTCGTATCGGAACGGTGGAAGAGAGTTTCGTGGCGCGCCTCACCCCAGGCGACGTTTTCCTGTTCTCCGGCAAGGCACTCGAGTTCGTGCGTGTGCGCGATCTCGTGGCGTGGGTGCGCAAGGCCAAGTCGAAGGTTCGCGCGATTCCTCGGTGGGCGGGTGCACGCATGCCGTTGTCCACGGAGCTCGCGTCTGCTGTGCGCGCCACGCTCGAAGCCGCGCGCAACGGCCGCTTCGATACACCTGAGCTGCAGGCCATCCGGCCGCTGCTGGAGCTGCAGGCTGAGCGATCGGTGATTCCCCGCCCTGAAGAACTGCTCATCGAGCGGTGCGAAACGCGCGAGGGTCATCACCTGTTCGTATATCCGTTCGAAGGCCGGCTGGTGCACGAGGGACTGTCAGCGCTCTTTGCCTATCGTATTGCACAGCTCGCGCCCATCACCTTCTCGTTCGCGTGCAACGACTACGGGTTTGAGTTGCTGTCGCCGGAGCGCGCTCCATTGGAGGAGGCACTCGAGGCCGGCTTGCTCTCTCCAGACCATTTGCTGCACGACATCACACAGAGCCTGAACGCGGCCGAACTCGCACGGCGACAGTTCCGGGAGATCGCCCGCGTTGCGGGTCTCATTTTTGGCGGGTATCCCGGGCAGCAGAAATCCATGAAGCAGGTGCAGGCGTCGAGCGGTCTGCTGTTCGATGTCTTCACCAAGTTCGACCCGGACAACCTGCTGCTGCACCAGGCGCAGCGCGAGGTGCTCGAACGACAGCTCGAGGCAAGTCGCATTGGCCGTGTGTTGGAGCGGCTGCATGTGAGTGCTGTCCGGCTCGTAGATGTAGATCGCCCCACACCGCTGTGCTTCCCGCTGCTGGTGGACCGCACGCGGCAGAAGCTCACCACCGAAAAGCTGGCCGATCGGGTGCGTCGTATGACCATGCAGGCGGAGAAGCGCGCCCCGCGTGGCCGGATCACGGTGCTGGACGGTCGGCGCACATGACTGAACCGCTTGCACTCGCGCTCGCGGGCGAACGGGTCGTGCTGCACCCGGAGCGTGCGCTCGAGCTGCCGGATAGGTGTACACTCGTGATCGCGGACGTGCACTGGGGCAAGGCCACCGCGTTGCGCGCGCAGGGGGTGCCGGTGCCGGCGGGTGGCACGTCGTATGATCTCGCGCGCCTTGACACCGTGCTCGCGCGCACCGGTGCGACCTCGCTGCTCGTGCTCGGCGACCTTGCGCACTCGCGTCACGGCTGGGAGCCGCGGGCCCTCCAGCCGGTGCAGGCGTGGCGCGCCCGATGGCCAAGCCTCGACATCACACTGGTGCGCGGCAATCACGATGCGCACGCGGGCGATCCGCCGGCAGCACTCGAGATTCGCGTGGTGGACGCGCCACTCGCGTTGGGAGCGTTGGCGTGTGCACATGAACCACCGGCGCACCCGACGACCCGTCTCACGCTGTGCGGTCACCTGCATCCGACCGTCCGGCTCAGCGGCCGTGGCGCGGACCGCGTGCGCCTGCCCTGTTTCGTTCACACCGCGCACGCCTTCATCCTGCCAGCCTTTTCCGCGTTCACCGGCGGTGGTGCCTGGCATCCGGCCGTGGGCGACCGCGCCTACGCGGTGGCAGGTGACGCCGTCATCGAGACATTCTGACGACACTGATCGGTTCAGGTTGTTGTCAGGTGGCGCGCGATAGGTTCGGAGTGCGCCTCAAATTGTTCTCCCGTCCGCCCCCTCTCGCCATGCGTCTGCTCCTCGCCGAGGACGACCAGCAACTCCGACAGACCCTCGTTCGCGGACTGCGTGACAGCGCGTTCGTGGTGGACGCCGTGGGCGATGGTACCGAGGCCTTCTCGATGGCGTTGTCGCAGGAGTACGACGCGCTGGTGCTCGACGTGCTCATGCCGGGCCGCAACGGGGTGGAGGTGTGCCGTGCGCTGCGAGAGCGGGGCGTGCACGTGCCGATTCTGCTGCTCACGGCCCGCGACGCACTCGACGACAAGATTGAGGGTCTCGATGCGGGCGCGGACGACTACCTCACGAAGCCGTTCGCCTTCACCGAGCTGCTGGCCCGCGTGCGGGCGCTGGTGCGTCGTCGTGGCGAGCTCGTGGACGAGCTGCTCACGTGCGGCGACCTCACGGTGGACACCCGCCGGCGAATCGTAGCGCGGGCTGGTCGCCTGATCGACCTCACTGCACGCGAGTACGCGTTTCTCGCCCATCTCGCGCGCCATGCCGAGCGGGTGGTGAGCCGCGCCGAACTGTCGGCTCAGGTGTGGGATGACAGCCAGGATCCGTCGGCCAATCTGATCGACGTGTATGTCAGCCGCATTCGACGCAAGCTGGAGGCGCACGGCGCCGCGCCCATCCTGCACACGCGGCGGGGCTTGGGGGTCATTCTCTCGTCCAGTGTGCCGCAATCCGAGGAGGACGCATGATGCGCTGGCCGCAGGCAGTTCGGTGGCGTCTGACGTTGTGGTATGCGGGCACACTGGCGTTCATGCTCGGCGCGTTTGCCATCGGATCATTGTTCGTGGTGTCGCGCGTTCTGGAGGCGCGCACCGACCACTTCCTGGAGGAGGCCCGTCGCGCTTTCCTGGCCGTGCTCGCAACCGAAGAAATCGAGCACCCGGAGCTGCTGGAGGCGGTGCAAGCGGCGGTGGACGAAATCCGCTTCGACGACACGCGACTCGTGGTCCTCGACACGCGTGGCGGCGCGATATCGTCGAGCACCATGCGTGGACCGTCACGCGATCTGCTCACCGATTCTGCGGTCGCACTCCGCCTTGTGCAGGCCGTACAATCGTCACCGCACGAGCGGACGGCGTTGCCGGCTTCTCTCTTGCTCGAACCCGACGCGCCGGCCACGCTGTTCACCATCGACACCGGTGACGGACTGCGCGTGGCCATGGGACCCATTCTGTTGCACGAGCAGACCGTCTACGTGGCGGCCGTTCGAACGCGCCGAGAGCTGCAGGACACCCTCTCGAGCGTGGCGAAGGCCTATCTGGTGGCCATTCCGCTCGCGTTGCTCTTGTCAGTGGTTGGCGGATTCGTGCTCGCCCGTCGCGCCCTCGCACCGCTGGCCGACATGAATCGACAGGCCCGGGCCATCGAAGCGGACACGCTCCACGAGCGCCTGCCGGTGGCCAATCCGCATGATGAACTCGGTGAGCTCGCTGGCATCATCAACGCACTGCTGGGGCGCCTGGAAGCCGCGTTCGAGCAGCAGCGCCGGTTTGTCGCCGACGCGTCGCACGAACTGCGCAGTCCCGTGGCCATCCTCCGTGCCGAAGCAGAGGTCACGCTCGCGCGCGCCGGACGTCCGGAAGCAGAGTATCGCGAGTCACTCGAGGTCATGCGGGGGACAACGGATCGCCTGTCACGGATTGTGGAAGATCTGTTCCTGCTCGCGCGCGCCGACAGCGGACACGTGCGACCACAGCCCGAAACGCTGTACCTCGAAGAACTGGTGGACGACTGCGTACGTGCCATGCGCGCGCTTGCGCTCACACGCCAGCTGCAACTCCGCGTCGACTCACCGCTTGATCCGAACGTGGGCGCACCGTACCTCGGCGATCTGGAACTCCTGCAGCGCCTTGTGTTCAACCTGCTCGACAATGCCGTGAAGTTCACAAACCCGGGCGGCACCGTGCTCGTGCGGCTCACCGATGAACGCACGCGGTGGCGACTGGAGGTGCAGGACGACGGCCCTGGCATTCCCGTCGAACT
>JBBSPE010000199.1:0-7299 GCA_038259155.1 Gemmatimonadales bacterium | reverse complement strand
GTTTTCCGTGTACACATTGAAGCGCGTCTGGCCGGCACGACCACGCTTGGTCGTGATGTTGATCACGCCGTTGGCGGCTTCCGTACCGTAAAGCGTGGCCGCCGAGGGACCCTTGATCACTTCGATGGATTCGATCTCTTCCGGATTGAGGTCGTCCAGGCGCGACGGACCGTCGCCGCCCACACCGATCGCTGAGCTGTTGGCCGTGGACGTCATGCGGACGCCGTCAATGATCACCACCGGCTCATTGTTGAGCGAGAGCGAGGACTGACCGCGAATACGAATGCGCGATCCGGCGCCAGACGTACCGGCCGAGACCACCTGAACGCCTGCCGCACGACCGGAGAGCAGGTTGCCCAATGAGGCCACCGGCGCTTCGGAGATCTTGTCGGCCACGTTGATCTGCGTGGTGGCGTTGGCGATTTCCACCTTGCGCTGCTGACCCGTGGCCGTGACCACGACCGTGGACAGCGAATAGGAAGCGGCCGTCAGCGCGAAGTCGGACGTGATGGTCTCCCCCGAGCGTACGTTCAGCGGCTGCTGCTTGGCCTCGTAACCAATGCGCGTAACACGGAGCGTCACCGGGCCCGCGGTTGGCACCAGCAGCGAGAACGATCCGTCATCGGCGGTCTGCGTGCCGACGGTCGTGCCGGTCACGATCACGCTGGCCTGCCCGATGGGCTGGCCATTCGCGCCATCGGTGACCTTGCCGGTGATCGTGCCACCAGCCTGTGCCTTCAGCCCAGCTGGCGACAGCGCGGCGAGCAGCAGCGCGCAGGCTACCAGCGCACCAGACGCGAATCGAGCCGGTCGCTGCAGAGTGGAGATAGGTGCCGCACGGCGCTCGTTCCGAGCACCTACGACGAAGCCCGAGAATCGCATCTCGTGTCTCCCATGTGAGGGTCATGGTTTGGTCACCGAATGTGACCGGCAGGAACCAAATCGAGATGCCAGGCGCTCAAGGCGTCCAGCAGGTCGAGTAGGCGAGGGTCGTCTGGCCGTTGAGAGGCCAGACGGAACAAACGGAGACCGAACGACGCGCTGGAGGGAGCGCGCGCCGCCCGAACGGACAAGGTGGGAGCAAAATAGGTATGTCACAACCTACCCGCCACAACGCAGGCATACCCACTAACGCTGACGACAAGTTGCGCAGTGGCTGGCGGAGGACGTGTTGACGAGCGGTAGCATATGCTCCCTCGCGGGACCCGTCAACTCCACATCACAGCCGGGCGACTCGGCAGGCGGCACCGCACCGCCTTGACACCGCAACGCAAGCGGACCCGCGAGCAGCATGGCGCGCGGGTCCGCAGTCCTTCGTGTTCTACCGCTTGGCGGCCGCCTACTCCACCGTCACCGACTTGGCCAGATTCCGCGGCTGGTCCACATTGCACCCCCGCTTCACCGCGATGTAGTACGACAGCAGCTGCAGCGGCACCGACGCCAGCACCGGCGTGAGCAGGTCGATCGTCTCGGGCACCCGGAACTCATAGTCCAACAGCCCCTCGAGGTCGTCCTCCGCCCGCGACGTGATCGCAATGATCTTGCCCTTGCGCGCCTTCACCTCCTGAATGTTCGACACCACCTTCTCGAACACGGCGTCGTGCGGGGCAATGAACACCACCGGCATCATCTCGTCGATCAGCGCAATGGGACCATGCTTCATTTCGGCCGCCGGATACCCCTCGGCGTGGATATAGCTGATCTCCTTGAGCTTGAGCGCCCCCTCGAGCGCCGCCGGAAAGTTGTACCCGCGACCGAGATACAAGAAATTGGTGGCCCGCTTGAACTCCTCGGCGATGGCCTCGATCTCGCCCGCCCGATCGAGAATGGACTGGATCTGCTGTGGCAGCGCGGCCAGCGCCTGCGCAATCTCCCGCCCCTTCTCCACCGACATGTCTCGAAGCCGCGCCATCTTGAGCGTGACCAGCACCAGCGCCACGACCTGACTGGTGAATGCCTTGGTGGACGCGACACCGATCTCAGGGCCGGCATGCAGATAGATGCCGGCGTCGGACTCGCGCGCAATTGTGGAGCCGACCACGTTCACCAGTCCCATGGTGCGCGCACCGCGTCGCTTGGCCTCCCGCATGGCCGCCAGCGTGTCGGCCGTTTCGCCAGACTGGGAGATCACGATGCACAAGGTGTTCTTGCGCACTATCGGATTGCGATAACGGAACTCACTCGCGTACTCCACGGCCACCGGAATCCGGCACATCTCCTCAATCATCATTTTGCCGATGAGCGCGGAGTGCCAGCTCGTGCCGCACGCGGTGATGAGGATGTTGTCCACCGACTGCAAGTCGTCCTTGAGCGCATTCAGACCACCGAGCTTGGCGAACCCCTCCTCCACCAACAACCGCCCACGCATCGTGTCCATGACCGTGGTGGGCTGCTCGAAAATTTCCTTGAGCATGAAATGCGGGTAGCCACCGCGCTCAATCTGCGCGAGGTCCCAGTCAATCCGGCTCACGGGCTTGTCCTTGTCCTCCGCATCAAGATCGAGAATGCGATAGCCATCGCGCGTGTGCACGGCCACCTCATCGTCGTCGCGATACACCACCTCGCGCGTGTGCGCGAGCACGGCGCTGGCGTCGGACGCGAGATAGTACTCGCCGTCGCCCAGGCCCACGAGCAGCGGACTGCCCTTGCGAGCCGCGACGATCTTGTCCGGCTCGTCGCTCGAGATCACAGCCATGCCGTACGTGCCGTCCACCTGATGCAGCGCCTCGATCACGGCCGCTTCGAGATTGCCCGCGTACGCGGCTTCAATGAGATGCGCGAGCACCTCCGTGTCCGTGTCGCTCACGAACTCGAATCCGCGCGCCTGCAGCGATCGCTTGAGCGTGGTGGCGTTCTCGATGATGCCATTGTGCACCACCGCAATCGTGCCGTTCTGGCTCGTGTGCGGGTGCGCATTGATGGTGGTGGGCGGCCCGTGCGTGGCCCAGCGCGTATGGCCGATGCCGAGCGTGCCCATGGGCGGGTTCTCTTTGATGGCGGCTTCAAGCCGCGCAATCTTCCCCGCCGCCTTCCGCGTTTCCACGCCCTTGCCGTTCATGATGGCAACGCCGGCCGAGTCGTAGCCGCGATATTCGAGGCGCTTGAGCCCCTCGATCAGCAGGGGCGTGGCGAGTTTGGGTCCAACGTATCCGACAATGCCGCACATAAATGGCTGGATTCAGGTTTGGAAAATCGAGATCAGGACGCGCCAACGAGCTGCGCCAGCGGCTCCCGTGCATCGGCCACCAGTTGACGCGCCTCGGCGTCACTCGGCGCTTCTGCAATCACACGCACAATGGGCTCCGTGCCCGAGGGGCGCAGGTGCACCCAGCGGTCGGGCCAATCGAGTCGGAGGCCATCCTGCACATCCGCGACCGCGTCCGGAAACCGCGCGCGCAGCGCTTCATACACCGCAGTGAGGGGCGCGTCCGGCCGGTCGAGCTTGTCCTTCACGATCACGTAGCGCGGGTGCTCCTCCACGAACGCCGACACGGGCTTGTCCGTGGTGGCCAGCAGGTGCAGCACCAGCGCGACGGCCACCGGCGCATCGCGACCAAGGTGCAACTCCGGCAGAATCACACCGCCGTTGCCTTCGCCGCCAATCGTGCTGCCGGCCGCGCGCATGGCCAGAGCCACGTTTACTTCACCCACCGGGGCGAACTGGAACGGGGCACCCGAATCGTGCGCGGCGTCCTGCACCACCTTGCTGGTGCTCAGATTGGTGACCACCGCACCCGGTCGCGCCGGCAGCACGGCACGCACGGCCATTGCCAGGGTGTAGTCCTCACCAATCGCTCGGCCCGTTTCGTCCACCAGCGCGAGGCGGTCCACGTCGGGGTCGGTGGCGAGCCCAATACTGGCCCCTGACGTGCGCACGAGCTCGCACAGGTCGCCGAGGTTGTCGGCCACCGGTTCGGGCGAGCGGGGGAAGCGTCCGTCGGCGGTCATGCCAATGGCCGAGACTTTGCAGCCAAGTGCTTCAAGCAGTTGCGGCATGATGCGACTGCCGGCCCCGTGGCAGCAGTCGAGAGCCACGTGGAACTGCTTCGCGCGAATGGCCGCGACGTCAAGGAACGGCAGCGCGAGCACCGCGTCCAGATGTCGCTGAATGGCGTCACCGTCCTGCGTCGTGTGCCCCAGCGCATCCCACGTCGCGCGCGGGATACCCCGCTCGAGTAGTCCGCGCATTTCTGCGCCCTCCTCGGCGGACAGGAACAGGCCGCTGGAACCGATGAACTTGAGGGCGTTCCATTCCACCGGGTTGTGGCTGGCCGTGATGGCCAGTCCGCCGGCGGCGTGGTGATGCTCCACCGCCATCTGGACCGTGGGGGTGGGCACCATGCCAATATCGAGCACGTGACACCCCACCGACTCCAGCGCACCCAGGACAACGCGGGTGAACATCGGGCCGCTCACCCGGCTGTCCCGGCCCACTATTACAGGGCGTCCCGGATGATGGGTGGTGGCCCAGGCGCCGAACGCCGCCGCATAGGTCGCCATGACCTCGGGGGTCAGCGCCTCTCCGACGCGTCCGCGCACGCCGGACACGCTCACCATCAGGCCGTCAAACGCCATGTGTCCCACTCCGCTTTCCCGTACGCGTCACGTCCGCTCCCCACTCCGTTAAAGTGTCGTAAGCAACGAAACATAAACGAGTTGAGGCCCCGTCACCGTGATGCAGGTACGCTCCGCTCCTCTCTGTCGCCAAGGACGCCCATGGGTCGGCGCCGTTACACGCGCGGCGACATCCGTCTCCACCAGCCGGTGGACGGCCGCACGCCGTCAGGCCACCATGACGGGAACGTTCGTTGGGCGGCGAACGAGCGAATCCGGCATGGGAAAGGCACCAGCAGCCACGGCGCGCTTGAACGCGTCAACGCACATCGGATCGAACTGGGTGCCGGCGCATCGGTCGAGTTCCGCCAGCGCCGCCCGTACCGGCATGCCCGCGCGATACGGTCGGCCACTCGTCATGGCGTCAAACGAGTCGGCAACCGCCGCAATGCGTGCGCCCAGCGGAATCTGATCGCCCAAAAGTCGATCGGGCGCACCGCGTCCATCGTACCGCTCATGGTGTGAACGCACCACAGCCAAGGCGTGCGGCGCATCTCGCAGCAGCGGGGACAGGATGCGCCACCCGATCACGGGATGCTCCATGACGTGGCGGTACTCCTCCTCGGTGAGTGGACCATCCTTGTTCAGCAGGCCCTCGCGCACACCGATCTTGCCGATGTCGTGCAGTCGGCTCCCCAGCTCGAGCTGAGAGCGCTGCTCCTCGTCGATGCCGAGTTCTGCGGCAATTGCGAGGGCATACCGCCCCACTCGCACGGAGTGGCCCCCGGTATACGGGTCCTTGACTTCGAGGGCGTCCGCCAGCGACTGCAGCGAGGCAAGAAACAACTCTTCGTACGCGCGCGCCTGCGCCTGCACCCGTGCCTCGAGCTGCTCGCGGTAGGCGGTGTTCTCCAGCAGCAGCTTCCGCTTCTCAAGCGCCTGCCCCACCCGACCGCGAATCTCCTCCACGCGGAACGGCTTGGTGACGTAGTCCATGGCGCCATTGCCCAGGCACTGCACCGCGAGATCGACGTCCGACACTGCCGTGACCATGACCACCGCCGTGTCCGGCCAGCGCGCCTTGATCGTGCAGAGAAGTTCCACGCCGTCCATCTGTGGCATGTGGTAGTCCGTGAGCACCAGACTCACCGGCTCCTCTTCCAGCAGCAGCACGGCCTCCACACCACTGGCCGCGTCGCGGCACTCGTAGCCCTGCTGCTCCAGAATGCGGCGCAGTACTGCCCGGTGGGGGCCCTCCTCGACACCGCTGCGGCACGACTTGAGGGTGGAATCCGAATAGGGGGACATGGGCACGGATGGGACGAGGTCGGGGCGAAGGTACGGGTGCCGCACCAACGTGCGGTTCGCGACGAGTCAGGCGGCCGTTGGCGGCTCGCGTCTCGGCGCATCGTGCGACCATGCCGCCAGCGGGCTAGCTTGGAGGCTGCTTCGGCGCCGCATCACACGCGGCCGCGCCTGCCCTCCCCGCACCACCCTGAGCCCTCCATGACCCGAATTCTCGCGGACGAACTCGACGCCGGCATTTCCACGCGCGCCATCCACGCCGGCCAGCGGCCCGCGCCCGAGTCCGGCGCCATCATGACGCCGCTCTACCTGACGTCCACTTACGTCCAGCAGGGCATCGGGCAGAATACCGGGTACGAGTACGCGCGCGGCAAGAATCCGACGCGCGAGGCTCTGGAGCGCAATGTTGCCAGCTTGGAGGGCGGTCAACACGGCTTCGCCTTTGCCAGCGGCACGGGATGCCTCGACTCGATCATGAAGCTGTTCCGGGCCGGCGATCATATCGTGGTCGGGGAAAATATCTACGGCGGGACGTTCCGTCTGTTCGACAAGATCCTGCGGCATTTCGGGCTGTCCTTCACCTATGTGGACACGCGCGATCCTCAGCTCGTGGCGGACGCGATGACCGGAGCCACCCGCGCCCTGTTGATCGAAACCCCCACCAATCCGCTCATGCGGTTGGCGGACATCGCCGCGATGTCGTCCATCGCGAAGCAGCACGACGCTCTGCTGGTGGTGGACAACACCTTCGCCACACCGGTCTTCCAGCGCCCGCTGGAGATGGGCGCAGATATCGTCTGGCATTCGACCACCAAGTACCTCAATGGCCACTCTGATATGATCGGCGGGATGGCGGTGGTTCTTGAGGACGACCTGGCCTCGCGCCTGCAGTTCATCCAGAACGCGGCGGGCGCCGTGCCAGGCCCGTTTGACTGCTGGCTTGCGCTGCGCGGCACCAAGACGCTGCCGCTCCGCATGCGTCAACACGACGCAAACGGCCGTCAGATCGCGACTTGGCTCGCCGAGCAGCTGGGTCACGAGCAGGTGGATTATCCGGGCCTGCCCACCCATTCGCAGCACGAGTTGGCGTCCCGTCAGATGAGCGGGTTTGGCGGCATGATCACCATCGAACTGGGCGGCGTGGAGCGCGCCAACCGGGTGCTCCAGCGGCTCAAGGTGTTTTCGCTCGCCGAGTCGCTCGGTGGCGTGGAGAGCCTGATCAGCCACCCGTACAGCATGACGCATGGTTCGGTACCGGCCGAGGCGAAGGCGGCGATGGGCCTCACGGACGGAATGATCCGCCTCTCGTGCGGCGTGGAAGACGTGGAAGACCTGCTCGCCGATCTGGAATACGCGCTGGCCTGAGCCCTCTCGGCGAGGGGGGGGGGGGGGGGGTCGCCCCCCCCCCCCCACATACCGGGGGGGGGGGGCGGGGGGGGG
>JBBSPE010000198.1:0-7349 GCA_038259155.1 Gemmatimonadales bacterium | reverse complement strand
GCCGGGTTGGCGTAGAGCAGGCGCCCGTTCGCATCTATGGTAATGATGCCGCTCTGGATGCTCCGGAGGATGTCCGCCGCCTCGAGCTGCACGTTGACCAGCTGGGCCGCCAGCGCGTCGCGCCCGTCGCCGGCCTGGCGGAGGCGCGCCGCAATGACACCACTGCCCACTGAGACGACCACGAACACCGCGACCTGCACCCAAATGGCGAGCGCCGGCGTTTCGAGGCGGTAGAGCAGCACATCGGCGGCGTAGAGCGCACTGGCGCAGACGGCGACCAGCACGCCGTCCCGGAATGGGAGCAGCAGGGCCGCGACGGCGATGACAAGGATGTACAGGGCGGCAAACTGGGAGCTCCAGCCGCCGGTGATGTGTACGACCGCAGTGACCAGGAGCAGGTCCACGCCGCACTGCGCCAGATAGAACACCCGACCGGTGGGCCGCCGGTATATTTCGCGGTACATGGCCGAGACCACGGTCGCGAGGATCGCGGCCGCGAACGCAAGCGTCGCCACCAGCGTGTCCACCGGCTCGGCGCGCTCCCAGACGAACACGGCCGCCACGAGGATCGCGAAGCCAATGACGACGCGGCCCAGCCAGACCCATCGCAGGACACGATGCGGGTCGAGCATGCGCTGGATGGCGAGTTCGGGGTAGGTTGGGGTGTACCGCACGGTTGGGTCGCAGCCGGATCCAGACAAAGTGGTGCGAGTCGCACGCCGGAGCGCGGGTGGCGACGTCGCAGGATGCAAGTGCCGCGGTGTACCCGTGTTTCTTGCAGATTGCACGAATTTCATCCCGGCACGTACAGGACGAACCATGGACGCGACCGTTACCTCTCCGCATGAACGCTGATCCTTCGAGTACCGAGGCCACGCTGACGCTGGGCACCATTGCCTTCCGTCTGGCGATGGTGCTGTTGCTGGTGGCCGCGAACGCCTTCTTTGTGGCGGCCGAGTTTGCACTGGTGGCCGTGCGGCGCAGCCGGATCGATCAACTGGTGGCTCAGGGCAACCGGAGCGCCAAGGTCGTGCAGCGCGCGCTCAAGGAGCTTGACCGCTACATCTCCGGCACCCAGCTCGGCATCACTCTGGCCTCGCTGGCGCTGGGGTGGATTGGCGAGCCGGCAATTGCTGTACTGGTGGACGCCGGCCTCGACCTGGTGGGGATTTCGCTGCCCGAGGGTGCGGTGCACAGCGGTGCCGCGATTTTCGTCGCGTTTCTCGTGGTGACGTTCCTGCACATTGTGTTTGGCGAGCTGGTGCCCAAGTCGGTGGCGCTCATCCGGCCGGAGCGCGTGAGCCTGTGGGTGACCCGGCCGCTGCTCGTGTTCTCGAACGTCATGTCGCCGTTCATCTCGTTCCTGAACGGAACGGCAAATCGGCTGCTGCGGCTGGTGGGGGTGGAACCTGCGTCGGAGGGCGCGCACGTGCACTCGCCCGAGGAGTTGCGCCTGCTGGTGATGCAGGCGCGGGCGCACGGCACACTCGACGAGAGCGACTCGGCCATGCTCGCTGGCGTGTTCGACTTCCACAACAAGAAGGCATGGGATGTGATGCGCCCGCGCACCGAGGTTGCGGCCATCGCGGAGGAGGTCGAGGAGGAAGAGCTCCGGGACATCCTCAAGACGGAACGGTACTCGCGTTATCCGGTATATCGAGAGACACTGGACGACGTGGTGGGGGTGCTCGTGGCCAAGGACTACTGGCTGTACGACGCCGACGCACCCTTTGTCCTGCGCGATCATGTGCGCGAACCCTTGTTCGTGCCGGCCACACGCGCCGCCGAGCGCGTGCTGGAAGACCTTCGTCGCACGCGGGCGCACTTGGCCGTCGTGCTGGACGAGTACGGCGGCACGGCCGGCATTCTGACCCTTGAGGACCTGGTGGAAGAAGTCGTGGGCGATATCGCAGACGAATACGATCAGGTGAACCGTGAATCGATGGTGACCAACGGGGTGCTCGAACTGGCCGGTGCGCTGTCGCTGGTGGACGTGCGTTCCGACTATTCGCTGGCGATCCCGGAGGGCGACTGGACCACTCTGGGCGGCTTTGCCTTTTCCGCGCTGGGCCGGCTACCTCGGCTCGGCGATCGGGTGGCGTTTCCCGGTGGAGAGCTCGAGGTGGTAGCGATGGATGGCCGGCGCGTGGCGGCTCTTCGGGTGCTGGCGCGTGCGGAGGTGGCTGGATGAGGGTTGGACACGGTGTGCTGCGCCGGGTCGCGCTGGGAGTGCTGGCGGCCACCGTGGTGGCGGCTGGACTGGCAGCGTGCCGAGGGACCGGCGACACCGGTGATTCGATCCGGGCTTCACTGGTGGTGCTCGAGAGCGACAGCGGCAGGGCGTTGGCGCCTCCGGGCGCGCCTGCCGACGCGTTTCCGCTGCCCACCCGTGCGGTGGCGGATATCGTGGCGCCGCGGTGGAGCAACGAGGATGATCGGGATGACATCGGGGAAGCCGAGCGGTTGATGGCGCTGGTGGACGCCCGCGAGGGAATGCACGTGGCCGACATCGGCGCTGGCGACGGCTACTACGTGGCACGTCTGTCGGCGCGCGTCGGCCCCACGGGCCGCGTGTATGGCGAGGACATTGTGCCCCGCTACATCGAGCTGCTGGCGGCTCGGGCGCGCCAGTCCGATTGGACGAACGTGGAGGTGGTGCGCGGCGAGGCGCATGATCCGCGCCTGCCGGATTCCACGCTCGACGTGGCGATCCTCATCCACATGTACCATGAGATTTCGCAGCCTTTTGGCCTGCTGTGGAATCTGGCCACCGCGATGAAGCCCGGGGGCAAGGTGATCATCATGGACCTGGACCGCCCCACGTGGGGGCACGGCACACCGCTCGCGCTGCTGCGCTGCGAGGTGGAGGCGGTGGGATACCGCGTGACCGACGTGAAGCGCGACGTGCCCGGCGAGTACATCGCGGTGTTCACGGCGCCCGATGTCGCCACCCGTCCGTCGCCGGAGCAGCTGACGGCCGCGCTGGCGCAGTCACCCTGCACCGCTCCGGGGGGGCGCGATTGACGCCTGACGCGGAACGGCTCGTGATCACCGCGCACCTCGCACTGCCGTACGACGAGCTCGAGGTGCGCGCAACCACCGGCGGCGGGCCCGGCGGGCAGCATGTGAATCGGAGTGCGACGCGCATTGAGCTGCGTTGGCAGCCGGTGGCGTCGGCGGCGCTCATCGCGGCGCTGTCGCCGGCTCACCGTGAGCGGGTGCTCCAGCGCCTGGCGGGCCGACTGGATGGCGCCGGCATGCTGCGCCTGGTCGCGGCTGAGCACCGCAGTCAGCGACGCAACCGCGATGCCGCCATGGACCGGCTGGCGGGGATCGTGCGGGGCGCGCTGGCCGATCCCATTCCTCGCAAGGCGACGCGCCCGACGCGCGGTGCGGTGGAGCGCCGGCTGCAGGAAAAGAAGCGGCGCTCGGATGTGAAGCGCGGCCGCGGCCAGCGCGACCACGACCGCTAGCGGGGCGCAGCGCTGGCGGCTCGCGCTCCCGCGACCCTCGCGGTGCTAGAAGACGATGGCCTGCACACCCAACACGTACGTGTAGAAGTCCACGCGTGAGCGGATGGGCACCGGGTCACGGAATTCAGTGATGGACGCTCGCACTTCATCGGCCGTGAGATACGTGACGTCGTCGTGACGCAGATAGCGAACGGCCAGCTCGAGGCGAATCGGTCGCTTGCCGTCACTCACCCTGAGATAGGCGCCCGCTGCTCCACCGTACGCCCACGCGAAATCGCTGGAATTCGTGGTGCTTGCGAACGGCTCCGTGTCGTTGGTGCCTTCCACGCTGCTGGACGTCCAGAAGGCGGAAAACCCACCCAACGCCGTGGCGTACGGGGTGAAGCGGCCGGTGGGACCCAGTAGCTGCGGCCCGGTGACGAACGAGAAAATGTTGTTGGTGGTATTGAGGTCCACCCTGATCAGGTTGCCCACCGTGGTGCTCAGTGGCACGCGCTGGTTCACACGGCCGTAGTTCAGGAATCCGGCCTCCGCACGGATGTTGAAGATCGCGTTGCGGTCAACTCGGAACACGGCGTTTGCGCTCAGGCCCCACCCCAGGTTGGTGGTTTCGTCAAACGCGCCGGCAGGACGCGAGATGTTGAGCGCAACGCCCGCGGTGACGGGGCCCCGCGGGTCGCAGCAGGGAGTGTCCTGTGCGGCGAGCGGGCTGGACGCGACAATGGCGAGCAGCAGGCTGGCGGCGCTGGCCAGCTGCGCGGGGCGTGAAGGTGTCATGGCGGAAGTGGGAGTCTGGGAATGGTGATTGAGCGCTCACTACGCGAACCGCCACGATTGGTTCCAGTCTTTCGCCTTATCGCATGCCCGCGATTCCCGCCACCGATGACGGGTCACCCACCGCCGCCGCCAAGGTCGCCCGCGCGGCCGCAAGCTTGCCCTGATACTGTGCCAGCTTCACCGACTCGTCCAGTACCAACCGTTCGCGAATATTCACCACCAGCAGCGTACTCTCCCCGTTCGCGAAGCGCGTCTGCTCGGCGTCGCGCAGGGCCCGGGCCCGGGCCACGTTCAACGCCTGCAGGTCCACGAGCGTGACCAGCACCGTGAGATCGTTCGCCGCCACGAGCACTGCGTTCTGAACGTCGCGTGCCAACCGGTCCCGCTCGATGCGTTTCGAGTCGAGCTTGGCGCCGGCGCTGCCGAACTTGCCGCGTTCCTTGAGAAAGAGCAGCGGTGACTTGATGTCGAGCGTGGCCTTGTAGTTGTCCTCCTGTTCCGCGCGGTCGAACAGCGGCGGCGCATCGCCCCGCTCGCTGATGGCGTAGACGGTCGCTTCGGCGAACGGGATCAACTGCTGTCCGCTGAGTCGGCGCAGCGCCTCGGCCGACTCCAGCTCTGCATCGACTTTCTGCAGTTTCGGATTGGCGCGACGCGCAGCCTCCAGCCATGCGGCCACGGCGGCGGAGTCGGGCACCGGAAACTCGGCGCTTCCGATGCCGTCGAGCGTTGGCCGCGCGCTGTCCGCGAGGGCGATGGGGCGACCGTCCGCATCCCACAAGTACGCGGTGAGCGAGATGGTGGCGGCGAAGTACGACTGCTCCGCCTCGCGCCGCGACACGTCGCGTCGCTGCACCTCGAGTGATGCTTCGAGAGTGTCCACCGGAGGACTGTCGCCATTCCGGACGCGCGCGTCCACCGCCTGCAGGCGGAACTGGGCCAGCGCCACGCCCTCAGCCGCGATCGCTTGGCGTTGCCATGCTTCATACCAGCTGCCATAGGCTCGTGCGGCGTTCACCAGCAGCGCATTCAGCATCGTGATCCGCTCCGCGTCACCCACATCGCGCAGCGCGCGCGCCTGTGTGAGCGCCGTGCGACGTTCATCGGTGAGAATGCGCTGGCCAAGCGGAATGGAGATGCCCGCCGTGATCAGGCCTACCTCGGGCGTGCGCCGGTCCGGGTTGAAATACTCCCCCGCCGCACGTTCGTAGCCGAGCTTGAGATCGCTGCCAAACGGCGTGGGAATCTTGAGGCCGACGTCGGCGTACGCGTAGTAGTTGGTGCCGCTAAAGCGCTTCTGATCCCAGGACGCGGTGAGCGTGGGGTCAAAGGCACCCCAGGCGGAGCGCAACTGGTTGCGCACGTCCTCCACGAGCAGTTCGGCCTGCCGCACCACGGGATGTTCGGCGAGGACCTGCGCCATGAACGCGCTGTAGGGATACGGCACGCCGCTGGTATCGATGGACACGCCGCCGCTCGTGTCAGCGCTGCGTGCGGGTGCCACCTGTGCCGAAGCCACCGGCGGCGAGACGAGGCCCGATGCACAGGCCACCGCGAGCAGGACAGCCCGGAGTGGCAGGCACGAGCTCCCACCCCACCCCCTGAAGCGCCGATTCACTTTTTGCCCCCGCCCGAGCTGCCGCTCGCCGGCGCCGACGCGGTACCACGTGCATCACTGCCCCCGGCAGCTTGCGACGCATCAATCGCCGGCGGGAAGCCGTTCAACTGCCGCCACAGCTCGAACCAGACGCGTACGGTGTCGAGCATCGCCCAGCCATAGACACCGGACCCTACACGCAACTGAACAGGCCACGGTTCGTCGTTGGGATCAGGCACGACCAACACGCGGAAGCGACCGTCTGGGCTCGCCACCTGGTCAATCACTGCGATCTCGCCGCCGAACGTGCCTACGGCCACACTTGGCCAGCCGGAAAACTGCAGGGCGGGCCACCCATCGAACTGCAGACGAACGTTTCTGCCCGGCGAGATGAGCGGTACGTCCATGGCTCGCACGTACAACTCCACGGCCTGTCGCGGCGTCGCCGGCTGCACCGTGGCAATTGGCTCGCCCGCCTTCACGAGTTCACCCACACCGGGGCGCAGGGCCTTGACCAGATAGCCGTCCTGTGGCGCCTCGATTTGATAGTAGGATTGGCGCACCTCGAGCGAGGCGACCTTGTTGCGCATCTTCGCGACTTCCACCTCGCCGTCGGCCACCTCGGCGAGCGTGCCGGAGCGGTCGGACCGGGCTTTCTGGATTTTTTCGCGATACTCCGCTTCAAGCGACCGCAGCTCGATTTGCGCGTTGAGCAGTTCGTTGCGCTTGGACACGAGACCGGCCGAGGCGGACTGCGCCTTCATGCGCGACGCCTGCAGGTCGTTCAGGGAGACGAGACCAAGCGGCGAGCGGTAGAGCGTGTCGCGACGCGCGAGCTGGTCGGCAGCAATCGAGTCCTCGAGCGTGGCCTGCACCACGGACGCCTCAAGCTGCAGCACCTTGTTGCGTGCCTGCTCCAGCTTCAGGTCGAGCACATCTTCGAGCGCCGCCACCTGCTCGGCGAGCGACTGCGCCTTGCGCCGTTTGTCCGCGTTGGATGCACGCTTCGCCTCGAGCTGCTCCTGGTTGCGCAGCACCACGTCCGGGTCCATGTACTCGTCCTTGACCTCCGAGATCTGAACGATGGGCGTACCCTGCGCCACGAACTGACCTTCCGAGACGAACCAGCGTTCAATGCGCCCGTCAATGCGCGAGGGCAGCGACTGCGGTCGGTCGGCCGGGCTGAGGGCGGAGACGATGCCGGTGCCCTGTACGTTCTGCTGCCATGGCAGGAACGCCGCCAGAATGAGCGCGATGAAGATGCCCAGAATCCAGCGTGAGATCGTGCCGTACGACTGCGTCTGGTGGAGGATGCGCGTGGAATGGAGCGGGAGCTGCTCCGGCTGGAACGCCGGGCGCGGGTTGCTTGGGCGCGTGCTCATGCGGAGCCCTCCGCAGTCGAGGATCGGCGCAGACTGCGCGCGAGCGCGCCCGACCGCTCGTGCGTATCGAGCAGTCCCTGACAGTAGGGATCGTCCGACACGTCGCGGAAGGTGCCATCG
>JBBSPE010000197.1:0-7536 GCA_038259155.1 Gemmatimonadales bacterium | reverse complement strand
CGCCGGTATTGGCAACTGCTCAGCGCTGGCGACACCGTCGCGCTCACCCCGCTCGTCGCATCCAAAGCGGAGTTCGCGTACCTCTACTTTCCGGAGAGCGACGAGCCGGCCAACGGCATGCAGCCCAACATTTCCTGGCTGCTGCTGTCGAACAACAGTGGGCGCGGCCTCACGCGCTCGCTGGCCGCAGCCACCTCGTCTCCCAGCGACGTGCGCGGCACGCTGTGCACGCCCAATACGCATCCCGTGGGCCAGAGCCGCATCCATGGGCCATGCGGAATCGTACGCGAGCGCGCCTCCGGTGTGGACACCCTCTGGATCGCCACCCACATCATCGAGCGCGGCGGTATCTTCAAGCTCATGAGCTTCACCAACGAGCTGTGATGTCGGGGTCTTGCCTGCTGCGGCATGGACAGCGTGTCGTGCGAGTGATCACCGCCGGGCTTGTGCTCGCAGGCGGCGTCCTCGGCACTGCCTGCGGCGGGGAGAGCGCCCGCGGCGCCGGAGACAGCACCAGCGTCGCCACCACACGGTCCCCCGATGGCGTGGACTTGCTCGGTGCGGGCGCCACGTTTCCGTATCCGCTGTACGCGCGCTGGTTCAATGAGTACGCCAACACCACTGGCGTCCGCATCAACTATCAGTCCATCGGTTCGGGTGGGGGCATCCGCCAGCTAATCGCTGGCACCGTGGACTTTGGCGCCACGGACGTGCCCATGTCGGACACCGAGATCGCCCGCGTCCCCGGCGGACGCGTGGTACACGTGCCAATGGTACTCGGCGCCGTGGCCATCACGTACAACGTGCCCGGCCTCGAGCGCCCGCTTCGGCTCAGCCCCGATGTGCTGGCCGACATCTTTCTCGGCCACATCACCCGCTGGAACGATCCGCGGCTCGTGGCACTCAATCCGGATAAACCGCTCCCCGATCGCGACGTGCTGGTGGTGAACCGTTCCGACGGGAGCGGCACGTCCTTCATTTTCTCCGACTATCTCTCGCACGTCAGCGAAGAGTGGGCTGCGGGTCCGGGCCGGAGCAAGGACGTACGTTGGCCTGTTGGTCTGGGCGGCAAGGGAAACGAGGGCGTCGCCGGACAGGTGAAGCAGATGCAGGGAGCCATTGGCTATGTCGAGGCCACCTACGCGCGGCAGAACCGCCTGCCGCTCGCGCTCATCGCGAACGCCACGGGCAAGTTCGTTGCACCGATGGCCTTCGAGATCTCCTCGGCCGCCACCAACGCGCTCGACGCGGTGGGCGAACCCAACGACCTGCGCGTCTCCATCGTGAATGCACCCGGTGCCGACTCGTATCCGATCAGCTCGTTCACCTGGATGCTGATCGCTCCCGAGGCGATCGGAGCCGCCAAGACGCAGACGCTGCTGCGCTTTGTGGAGTGGGCGCTACAGAGCGGCGATGCGCTCGCGAGCGGCCTCGGGTACGAGCCGTTGCCCGAGCCGTTGGCGAGCCGCCTGCTCACCACGCTGGAGCGCCAACTCGAGGCGCCTCCGGCGCGCCCCTGAGCCGCGCACCGCATCCGCGACCAACCTGAGTGACTAGCAGCGACACCGCGATGTGACCAGCCTCGTCGGAGGCCTGTGACGGAGCCGTTACTGGCCTCGCGGGAGGTCTCGTCGCAAGTCGGGTAGTATTCAGCACATGAGTGCCCCCAGCGTCTCGCACCCCCCGGTCATTCCCGGTCGCCAGCATGCGGAGCCGATGGCCCGCCCCGCCCCGCGCGCGGCGGTGATCGGCGATCGGGTGTACGGCGCGACGATCACGCTCTGTGCCCTCGCCATCCCCGCGCTGCTGGTGCTCATCGCGCTGATCATCGCGCGCTCGGCTTGGCCCGCCGTGTCCACGGTTGGCATCGATCTGCTCGTTGGGCGCACGTGGGACGTGCCGCGCAACCAGTTCGGCGCGCTTCCGGCGATCCTGGGAACGCTCGCCTCTTCGCTGCTCGCGCTGGCGATCGCCACCCCGCTGGCCATCGGCGTGGCCATTTTCGTGACCGAGCTGGCGCCGGCGCGCCTCCGCAAACCGGTCGCGTTTCTGGTGGACGTGCTCGCCGCCATTCCAAGTGTGGTGTACGGCTTGTGGGCGCTGTACGTGCTGGTGCCGCTGCTCCGCGAGGTGGTCATGCCGTTTCTGGGCGAGACACTCGGACTGCGCACGATTCCCCTGTTCGCTGGCCCTGCGTACGGCCCCAGCCTGCTGGCCGCCTCGCTCGTGCTGGCAATCATGATCCTGCCCTACATTGCCGCCGTGTCACGCGAAGTGCTGCTCGCCGTGCCGAGATCGCAGCGCGAGGCCGCGCTGGCGCTTGGCGCGACCCGGTGGGAGATGGTGCGAGACGCGGTGCTGCCCTACGCGCGCAGTGGACTCGTGGGCGCCATTATCCTCGGCCTCGGACGGGCGCTCGGCGAGACCATGGCCGTCACCATGGTGATCGGTAACCGGCACGAGATCCCGACCTCGCTCTTTCAGCCGGCCTACACCATGGCCGCGTTGCTGGCCAACGAGTTCGCGGAAGCGTCGGGCGACCTGCACCTGTCGGCGCTGATGGCCGTGGCCGGCATCCTGCTCGGGATCACGCTCATTGTGAATGCCATCGCCCGGTGGCTCGTCTGGCGTGTGGAGCAGTCCGCATGACCGCGCCGATTTCATCGCGTCCCCCCGGTGATTCGTCGGGGCCACGCGCGCGCACCGTTCGGCTGACACCCGCCATGGCCAAACGGCGCCGCGCCGGCTCCACGATGACCGTGCTGGTGTGGATGGCGGCGCTGCTGACCCTGTTGCCGCTCGTGTTCATTCTCGGGCACCTGCTCGTGGGCGGCGCACGCGTGCTGACTCCGACGTTCTTTCTCGAGTTGCCCGCGCCGCCGGGCCAGGCCGGCGGCGGGGTCGCCAACGGCGTCGTCGGCACGTTGCTGCTGGTCACGATTGCGTCGTGTGTCGGACTGCCCATCGGTTTGGGCGCCGGCCTCTATCTCGCGGAGCACGGCCGAACGCGACTCGCCACGGTGGTGCGGTACCTCAGCGACGTGCTGAGCGGCCTGCCGTCCATTGTGCTGGGTATCTTCGCTTGGGAACTCGTGGTGCGTCCGAGTGGTCGTTTTTCCGCGCTCGCCGGTGGGTTCGCGCTTGGCCTGATCATGATTCCGCTCGTCGCCCGCGCAACCGAGGAAATGGTGCGGCTGGTACCGTCCGCACTGCGGGAGGCCGCGCTGGCGCTCGGGTTTTCGCGGTGGCGGGCGTCGCTCACCATCGTGCTGCGCACGGCGCTGCCGGGCATCGTTACCGGTGCCCTGGTCGCCGTGGCGCGTGTAGCCGGAGAGACCGCACCATTGCTCTTTACGGCTTTCGGCACACCCTTCTGGTCCACGCGGCTCGACCGTCCCATTGCCGCGTTGCCCCTGCAGATCTACAACTACGCCACCAGTCCGTACGATGATTGGCGGGCACAGGCCTGGGGCGGTGCGCTCGTGCTCATCGGCTTGGTGCTGCTCATCAGCCTGCTGGCGCGCTGGGCCACGCGCTCGCGGTTCGGCTCGGTCAGCGCGGGAGCCACCGGTGACTGATGCGATGGCATCACCCGCCACCGTGAATTCGACGCGGCCCACGCCCGCCGTGTCGCTGCGCGCCCACGCGTCCGCCCCAGCGCTTGCTGGCTCGTGCGTGACGGTCCAGGCCATGGCGCTCGATGCCTTCTACGGCGCACAGCAGGTGGTGCGCAGCGTGTCCCTGCCCTTTCTGCCCGGACGGGTGACCGCCATCATCGGTCCCTCCGGGTGCGGCAAGTCCACGCTGCTCCGCTGCCTCAACCGGCTTCACGAGAGTGTGCCGGGCGCGCGTGTTCGCGGCACGGTGCACGTGGACGGGGAGGACATCTACGCCGCCTCCGCCAATGCCATCATGGTGCGCCGTGGCATGGGGTTCGTCTCACAGCGTCCCACGCCATTTCCCACGATGTCCATCCGGGAGAACGTGGTGGCCGGCCTCATCGCCGGCGGCCTGCGCCCGAGCCGACGCGAGCGGGCCGTGCGCGTGGAAGAAGCGCTACAGCGCACCGGCCTCTGGGAGGAGGTCAAGCAACGCCTCGATGGCGATCCGATGGCGCTCTCCGGCGGACAGCAGCAGCGCCTCTGCCTGGCCAGAGCCCTCGCGCCGTCCCCACGCGTGCTGCTGCTCGACGAGCCGACCGCGGCGCTCGACCCGTCCAGCACGCAGCGCATCGAGGAGCTCGTGTACACGCTGCGCGGTACGGTCACGGTGATCATGGTGACACACAACATGCAGCAGGCGGCGCGCGTCTCCGACCACACGGCGTTCATGCTCGACGGCGCGCTGGTGGAACTGGCGCCCACGCGCGAGCTCTTCACCGCCCCGGCCGACGAGCGCACCGAGCAGTATGTCACCGGGCGCTTTGGGTGACCGCCACCGCCGTGCGTCATGGACGCATCCAACTTCAACAGTGGGGCGTGCAGTTCGGCAAGATCATCGCGCTCACCGACGTGTCCCTCGACATCGAGCCCGGAGGCGTGACCGCGCTCATCGGGCCGTCCGGCTGCGGCAAATCCACGCTGTTGCGTTCGATCAATCGCCTCGACGATCGCACGCCCGGCATGCAGTTTTCCGGACGCATCCTGCTCGATGACGCGGACATCCATGCCGGCGAGACAGACACGTCGGTGCTGCGCCAGCGCGTGGGCATGGTCTTCCAGCGCTCGAATCCGTTTCGACGTTCCGTCTTCGACAACGTGGTGTACGGCCCGCGACTCAACGGCGACGCATCGCCACGCGCGCTGGAGGAGATCGCTGAGCGCTCGCTGCGCCGCGCTGCGCTCTGGGATGAGGTCAAGGATCGGCTGCGGGAACCCGCCACGCGGCTCTCCGGAGGACAACAGCAGCGGTTGTGCATTGCCCGCGCCCTGGCCAACGACCCCGACGTGCTGCTGCTCGACGAACCGGCCAGCGCGCTCGACCCGCTGGCCACGCTGCGCATCGAGGAACTGCTCTACGACTTGCGGCGCGAAGTCACCATCGTCATTGTCACGCACAACCTGCAACAGGCAGCGCGCGTGAGTGATCGCACGGCGTTCCTGCTCGCCGGTCGGCTCATCGAGGTGGACGACACGTCCCGCATGTTCACGAGTCCGCGGGAACCCCGCACGGACTCCTACATCACGGGACGGTTCGGCTGATGCTCGATGCACCCGGCACCTATCGGCACTTCCACGATGATCTGGCGCTGCTGAAGACACGACTGCTCGAGATGTCGGAGCGCGCGGAATCGCTGGTGGAACTTGCCGTTGACTCGCTGCTCACGCGCGACCGCGAAAAGGCGCAGGCCGTCATTGACGCCGACCGCGAGCTCGATCGCATGGAAGTCGAGGTCGAGCAACTCGCCATCTCGCTGCTGGCCCTCCAACAGCCCATGGCGCGCGACCTGCGATTTCTGATTGGCGCCATCAAGGTGTCGAGCGACGTTGAGCGCATCGGCGATCATGCGGTGAATATCGCCCAGAGTGCGGTGCGCCTCGTGGAGAACCGCAGCGTCGCGCCGCCCGCGCCGACGCTCAGCGACATGGCGAGGCGGGCACGGCGCATGCTCGCCGACTCACTCGATGCGTTCATTCGCGGCGACGGCGCCCTGGGCCGTGCGATCGGCAAGGCGGACGACGAAGTGGACGCCTTCCACGAGGGCATTTTTCGCGTGCTGCTCACGCACATGATGTCGGACGCCCGCACCATCAACGCGTCGCTCGAGCTCCTGCTGGTGTCCCGTAACCTTGAGCGCGTGGCCGACCTGGCCACCAACATCGGCGAGAACGCCGTGTACGTGGCCGAGGGCAAGCAGATCCGCCATCGCTTCGACGAAGACGGTCAGACCTGAACGGCACGCGCGCAGACAACGTGCAGGGAAGCATCAGGCACTGGCGCATCGTCCGGCCGCACCCCATCATGCACCCATGGAGCCCAACCGCCTGACCGACCGCGTCGCATGACCGACATCGCCGCGCCTCAGCAGCGCATCGCCGCGATCGACATCGGCTCCAACTCCATCCGGCAGATCGTGGCCGACGTATCCGCGTCTGGCCAGATCCGGGTTGTTGACGAGATGAAAGCCATGCCGCGCCTCGGCGAGGGCCTTGAGGAAACCGGCGCGCTCGGCCGCACGGCCATCGATACCGGCGTCGCCTCGGTGCACCGCATGGTCACCCTGGCCCGCAAGCTGGGCGCCGAGCGAATTGAAATTGTGGCCACGAGCGCCGTGCGCGATGCATCCAACGCGGCCGACTTCACGGGTCGCATTCAGGAAGACACGGGCATTGCCGTGCGCGTGCTATCGGGAGAAGAGGAGGCTCTGCTCTGCTACCGCAGCGCGCTGGCACACTTCGAGTTGGGGTCCGGTCGATCGCTCGTCATGGACATCGGCGGCGGTTCGCTCGAACTCGTGCTCGCCAAGGACGGGCTGATTGAACGCGTGGCATCGTTGCCCTTCGGCGCGGTGCGACTCACCGAACGTTTCCTTTTTCCGGACGTCCGCCCGCGCGCCGTTCGAGAGATGCGCACCGTTGTGCGCGACGGACTGCGTCGCGCCGTTCCGGTCAAGGACTGGCGCGGTGCGCAGATCATCGGCTCCGGCGGCACGTTCACCAATCTTGCGGGCATCGTGCTCAACCGGGCCGGCGTCACGGCACGCTCCACGCACGGCACGCGCATCACCCGGGTGGAGCTCGAGCACGTGCTGGACTGGCTGCAGCGTCTCTCACCGGAAGAGCGCGCCGCGGTGCCCGGACTCAACCCGGCACGCGCCGACATCATCGTGGCCGGCCTCGCCGTGGCCGCCGAGGTGCTCGCCCGCTTCGATCCGCGGGACATGCTCGTGTCAGGCTACGGGATTCGCGAAGGGCTGCTGCTGGAGTCCGCGCGCGTGCTGCCGGTGGTGGCCGACCCGGGAGCAGCACGCGAACGCTCCGTCCGCGAGTTTGCAGAGCGTTGCCAATACGAAGTGCCCCATGCGCAACAGGTGCGCCGGCTGGCCCTGCAGCTGTTCGACAAGTTGGCACCGCGACTCCGGCTCACGCCGGTGGACCGCCAGATTCTTTCCGATGCTGCGCTCCTGCATGATGTGGGATACCACATCAACTACGAGAAGCATCACAAGCACTCGTTTCACCTGATCTCGCACGCCGAGCTGCTGGGCATGACCCCTGCCGAGCAGATCGCGATCGCCCACGTGGCCCGCTATCATCGTGGCGCGTCGCCCAAGCGAAAGCATCGCAGCTTCGCGCAGCTCGACCGCGTGCTGCGCACCCGCATTGTCAAACTGTCGGCGATCCTGCGTTTTGCCGACGGCTTCGATCGTGGTCACGTGGGCGCGGTGGGCGAGTTGGAGGTGAAATGGACGGAGCGTGCCATTCGCGTGCGCGCCGTGCCGGCCGAGGGCGCGCCGTCCGTGCGGCTGGAGATGTGGGGAGCGAGCCGCAAACGGCAGCTGTTGGAAACGATCACCGGCCGCGCGGTGGAAGTGGT
>JBBSPE010000196.1:0-7752 GCA_038259155.1 Gemmatimonadales bacterium | reverse complement strand
CGCATGCCGCGCGGTTTTGCCCCCGAGCATCCGGCTGGCGACTGGCTGCGCTACCAGAGCTTCACGGCCGGCTGCGAGCATACCGAGGCAGAACTCCTGTCGCCCAAGCTCGTGGACCTGATCGTGAGCGACTTCAAGGTCATGCTGCCGTTGGTGCGCTGGATCAATAGCGTGAGTGGGTTGCCGGAATCGAGTAGTCGGTGACACGCCTGATGGACGGGCACACCGGCGATACGCCGCGGGTGTTCGGTGACCCACGGCACAGATCAGGCCGTTTCGTATCCAGCTGCGAGCATCGGGGTATCACCGCAGCACCGATTCGACAACCGGCCCTCAACTGAACTTCTCAACCGCGTCCTGATGGACGCAGGAAGATCCGCATATGCTCATGACTATTGCCGTAATTCTTCTGGTTCTGTGGGTCCTCGGGCTCGTCACCGCGACCGCGATTGGCGGCTTCATTCATATCCTGCTCGTGCTCGCCATCATTGTGGTGCTCGTGCGAGTTATTCAGGGCAGGAAGCCGCTGTGATCGACGCGCCGGCAAACCTCGACCTGCTCGAACGCGGAGAGGACCCGCGCCAGGACCATCGTCGCACCGTCAATCGCCTGACGACGCTCCGATGGCAGCGCACGGCGCAGGTGCTGCTGCTCGGCACGCTCTGGCTCACCACAGCCTGCGCCTCCATGAATCGCAAGGAAAAGGGCGCCGCAATTGGCGCGGGCGTGGGCGCTGGCGTTGGCGGCGTGATTGGCAATCAGACGGGCTCCACTGCGCGCGGCGCGCTCATTGGTGCCGTGGTGGGCGGAGCCGCAGGTGCCATCATTGGCCATCAAATGGACCAGCAGGCCAAGGAGATCGAACTCGCCATTCCCGGCGCGACCGTGGAGCGGGTAGGTGAAGGCATCCAGGTCACGTTCGACTCCGGTCTGCTCTACGACTTCGATTCGGATCGCGTGCGGGCCGACGCGGCCGCCAATCTGCGGCAGCTGGCAAGCAGCCTGGAGAAGTATCCGCGCACCGACATCCTGATCGTCGGGCACACGGACGCCACGGGCGCCGACGACTACAACGCGCGCCTGTCTCGGCAGCGCGCCGAATCGGCCGCACAGTTTCTCACCGGTCAGGGCGTCGCCGATTCTCGGCTGCGCACCTCGGGTCGCGGCGAGACGGAGCCGCTGGCCTCGAACGATACGGAGGCCGGTCAACAGGCCAATCGGCGCATCGAAGTGGCAATCATCGCGTCGCCGGACATGCGCAAGAACCCGTGACGCGGTTCGTGACTTCCTACTCGCCCACTTGGGCGCAGTAGGTCGCCACGTCCACGTTCGCCCCGCACACGATCACCCCGACCTGGCGACCGTCCAGCGTTCTGCGCAGCGGATGCAGGAGCGCCGCCAGCGCCGCCGCACCAGCCGGTTCCACCACCAGCTTGGCCGAGTAAAAGAGCAGGCGCATGGCCTCGCGAATCTGCAGGTCGGACACGAGCACCACATCGTCCACGTACGCGCGATTCAGCGCGAAGGAATACGGCTCGCTGCGCGGCGCACCGAGCGAATCGGCGATCGTGCGCACAGCGTCAATGGACTGAGGGGAACCGGCGTCAAAGCTCCGGCGCATGGTGTCCGCGCCTTCGGGCTCCACCACGTACACGGCGGTTTCCGGTCGCAGCTGTTTGACCGCACACGCCACGCCGCCCGACAATCCGCCACCGCCGGACGCGACGATCACCGCATCGAGCGCACCTCCCGCCGCACCGACCTGCTCCATGAACTCAAGCCCCACCGTGGCGGTGCCGAGCGCGGTGCGCGGTCCCTCGTACGGATGCACGAAGGTGCGCCCTTCATCGTGGGCGATGGCTTCCACTCGCGCGAACGCCTCCGCGATTGAGTCCACCAGCTCCACCTCCGCGCCCAGCTCGCGGCACCGCTGCACCCGGTACGCGTTGGCGTTGCGTGGCATCACCACCTTGGCCGTGGTGCCCATCAGTTGTGAACACCATGCCAGCGAGATGGCGTGGTTGCCCGCCGAGACGCCCGTCACGCCGCGCGCGAGAGTTTCGGCGTCGAGCGACAGCATCACCGTGAGGGCGCCGCGCGGCTTGAAGCTGCCGGTGTGCTGAAACAGCTCCTCCTTGAGCCAAACTGTCGTACTCGCGCCCACGGCGGTGGCCACCGCGTCGTGCTCCAGGCGCCGCACGGACGTGGTGACCACGCGGGTCCCCAGGTGCGCGCGGTTCGCGCGGATGTCGTCGAGCGAGAGGCCGTCGAATGAGTGAGCGGGCAGCGGCTTTTCTGATGACATGGCTGATGAGATGGCGGGGTGGTCCCCAAACCCGGGATGACGAAGAACGGCACTCCGTCGGCGCATCATGCGTACGGAGGACGGATGGCGCATTGTGCTCGTGGTCTGCCGCGTGCCGATCGCGCCAACCACTCCGACTGTTCCGACTGTTCCGACTGTTCCGTAGTTCAAGCTATGACCTGCTGCTCTCCTCAACCACCATGCCCATCCCGTCCACGCGCAACCTGATGGCCAGTCACACCCGCCAGACTACGGGCATGCCCTATCGCCTGGTCCTGTTCGACTTCGACGGCACGCTCGCCGACACGTTCCCGCTGTTCCTGCGCCTGATCGACGAGGTGTCGCGGCAGTTCGCGATACGCCCAATCGGACTGGACGAGCTGGAAGCCCTGCGCGGCATGCCCACTTCGGGCATCCTGTCCACACTCGGCGTCTCCCGCCGACGGCTGCCGGCCATCATGCGGCACGCTCGGCAGCGCATGACGGAGGAGCGGGCGAGCATCTCGCTGTTTCCGGGAGTGCAGCCATTGCTGGAGGCGCTCGCCAACGCCGGCACCGCGCTCGCGGTGGTGAGCTCCAACAGCGAAGAGACCGTGCGGGCCGTGCTGGGCGGGCCGCTCTCGGCCCGGGTGCAGGAGTTTGCGTGCGGTGTGGGGCTGTTCGGCAAGGCGGCCAAGGTGCGCGGCGTCGTGCGTCGGGCCGGAGTGGCGCGCGAGCACGCGGCGTTTGTGGGCGACGAGGAGCGCGATGTCAGTGCGGCGCGGCGGGCGCGCGTCCCCTCCATCGCGGTTACCTGGGGCTACGCGACGGAAGGGGCTGTGGCGTCGGCGGACAGTGTGTGCCGGACGCTGCCGGAGTTGGCGAAGGAGCTTGGCGTGTAGTGCGACCGGCTCAGGGCCGGCAGGAGCATGGCGGGAGTCGCCGTCGCGCCGTCCGGCCGCTACCGCCCCATCTGCGCCAGCTCCGCCTCCGCCGCCAGCGACCCGAACGCGGGCCACTGCCCGCCGTCCACCACCCGACGCCAGATTTCCGCCGCTTCATCGCGGCGGCCGTTCAACAGGTGCCACATGGACACCCCGAACGCCGTCGTGCTATTGGCCACGTCCATTTCGCCAGCGGGAGTCTGCGGCATGACGTCCGACTCCGAAAGCGCGCCAGAATAGAGCCGTAACAGCGCCAGATATCCGTCATTTTCCAGCAACTTCACGGAGTCGGACGAAAAAGCGATCGCTGAACGTGCGTCCGCATCCCGCCCCAGCCGCTTCAGAATGAGGTAGCGCCAGTACGCCGTGGCCACCTGGGAATCGGGGTTCTTCGACACCGCAAGGCACTTGTCGTTGGCCGCGAGCGCTGCCTCGAACTCGCCGCGCAGGAAGTGCGCGAGCGCCAGATGGTACCAGATATTGAACTGCGTGCTGCTCACGGGAATGCCCGCCGCATTCGGCGCACCATCCGGCTCGATCACATCCGGCCGACCCCGCTCGAGCTCCCCGGCCCGCGTGAAGTCTTCGATCGCGGGCTGCAATTCGCGCACGGTCAGGAACCGATGGCCGCGGTGGCGCAGGAACCGTGCGTCGTTCGGAAACCGCTGCACCCCCTCGGTGAAGCGGGCGATGGCTTCCTGATAGTGCCCCAGATAGGCCAGACGTCGCCCAACCCAGATCAGGGCGTCCGGGTCATCCGGCGCTGCCGCGGCGGCCGCTTGTGCCTCGGCCAGCGCCGCCTCCAGCCGCGGCCGCGCACTCTCGGGTACCGGCAGTCGCCACAGCGTATCGCCCAGCAGGGACAGCCCCTCCATGGTGGCCGGCGCCGCCGGATCCGTGGTGAGCGCCGAGACGCTCACGCCAGTGTCCTGCCCCACGCCGGCATCTCGAGGGGCCAGATCATCGGGACGCTCCCCGCCGCGACCGCAGGCGGTGGTCATGATCAGGAGGAAGGCCGCCGGCAGGCGGAACGCGCGCGCGGGAACGGGCATCAGGGCACACGGGTTGGCGTGGGACTGGTCGGTGGGCAAGATTGAAACCGATACTAGCAGGCGTGCGGCTTGTTGTCCCGCCGCTGCCATGAACCCTGATATGTCGAAGACTCCCAAGCTTACCCTGGACATCCTGATCGGTGCGGCAGCACCCATCATGATTCTCAAGTACGCGACGGGCTCCATCGGAGTCCTGCCCGCGTACCTGCTCGCCGGCTTGGTGCCGGTGGCGTGGGTGCTGCTCGACCTCTTCGTCCTCACGCGCCGCTTCAACTTCATCTCGGCGTACGGCGGGTGGTCCGCCGTGATGCGAGGCGTGCTGGCGTTCTGGTTCGTGGACGGCGCGCTCTTCGCGTTCAAGGACAGCGCGAGCTATCTGTTCGCCGTGATCGTGTTCGGCGGGTCGCTGTTCATGGCGGCGCCCATTACCCGCGCGATCGCGCTGCAGGGCCTCGCGCCCGACACCCCCGATCGCCGCGCCTGGACCGACCGTTTGCTCGCCGAGCCGCGCGTCAAGCGGGCGCTCTGGCGCTCGGCCGCCATCATTGGCGGCACCAATCTCGTGTTCGGTCTCGCCAACTTCTTCATCAACTGGGCGCTGGTGCACGAGTCCTTTGGTACGGCGGCGTTCAACAATCAGATCGCCAACGTCAACGCGATCACGCGGGTGGCACTCGTGCTCCCCGACATGATCGCGCTGTTCTGGTCGTTCCGGTTGATGTACAAGGCGATCTACGCCGAGCTGCCCTCGAGCGAGCAGGTGGATCACAACCGTGGCGACTTCTGGGAGTTGGTGCAGCGGCGGGAGGACGCGCTGAACATCGGTCGCACCGGTGAACATCAGCCCGCCGCGGCGCTACTTCATCACGATGTTCTTGAGCGCAGTCTGAACCCGCGGATCGGCACTGCGTGACAGCAGGCTGACCGCCTTTCGACGCAGCCGCACGTCCGTGTCGCCACGAGCCACATCAAGCAACTTGTCGGTGCCCGTGCGCGTACCACCTTCGGCGAGCACCGACAGCGTGGCGTCACGCAGGTCGCGGTCTTCCACCGCGTCGTAGAGCCCCACGAAGTCCTGCACGGTCACACCCGCTCGTGCCGCCAGCGCAATGGCGCGTCGGCGATGGCGCGACGAAACTGATGTGTTTTTCGCCACTGACAGCAACCAGTCCGCATTCTCCCGCCCGCCCATGCTGGCAAGCGCCGAGATGATCGCGTCACGACTCTTCTCGCTGCTCTGGGAGTTGAACTGGCGTCGCAGCAGCTCCGCATCGGCGGAGGTGGCGTACGAACGCATCAACCCACTGATGGCACTCGCGCGCACGTCCTCCGGCGCGTCCGAGCGGGACACGATCTCGCGCAGCGCCTCGCGTGCCCGCGGATCGGCACTGCGGCCGAGCGCGTCGGTCGCCTGCATGGCGGCCCACGGATCGGTCTGCTCATTCGCGAGGCGCATGAGCTGTGGTACGCCGTCCGCCACGTCCATCCGGGCAATCGCCGAAATCGCGGAGGTGCGAATGGTGTGCGGTTGATCGGCGTCGCGCGCCATGGCCATGAGCGCACGCACGCTGGCGTCGGTGTCGCTCGAGCCGTCGCGCGCCACCCAGGAAATCGCCGAACGTCGCGTGTCCAGCGGCCGGCGTGCATCACGGGCGATGGCCAACAGGCCTGATGCGGGGCTGGCACTGTCAGCGAGCGCCGCGGGCATGATCGCCAGGCGGCTCGGCTTGCCGTCAAGCTGCGTGGCGAGTGAGAGCAGATATGCCGATGCATCGCGTGCCGATACGACGCCCAAGTTGGTGACGTCGGCGTCGGGCGTGAGCGGGCCGGCGTTCACGTCCAGGTCCACGATCTCACGGTCCACCCGAATCAGCGTGATCCGAATCGCTCCGGCCAGGCACGACGCGCGGAAGCTCGCGTCGTTGCTGCTGGAGATGTTGATGGTACCGGAGAAGGATCCGTTGCCGCTGCTGAGCCATGACGTGCCGTCACCGCACACGCCATCGCGCGCCGCAAAGGCGAACTGCACGTTGCCCGCGGGCGCGGCCGCAATCCGTCCCGCGATGCCCTGCGACTTCGCCGATGACGGCCACACCATGAGCGCGCCCAATCCAAGGGTGGCGCCCGCAAGCGCCCAGTGGGTGCGTGTCATTTGTTGATGATCTCCAGCAGGAGGCGGGTGGTGCGTGGATCGTCCTTGCGCGTGAGCGCGCCAATCGCCATGCGCCGCAGTGTCGGGTCGGTGCCGGTGCGCGCAATGTCGAGCAGCTTGTCCGTGGCGGCTGGCTCATCACGACGGCCCAGTGCGCTCACCAGGCGCTCCCGCATGGGGCGCTCTGACATGGTGTCATACAGCTGGATGATGGTGGTGACCGGGGTTTCGCTGCGCGACATCATGGACAGCGCCGACGCGCGCGCGTCCATGGGTTCGCTGGTATTGCGCGCGAGCGCCATGAGCCACAGCCGATTCTCTTCGCTGTCGGTGCGTGCAATGGAACTCGCGATGGCACTCTTGAGGCGCGGTTCCGTGATCCGGGCGTACACGCCGCGCAGGTAGGCCGCGTCGTCGGACGTTGCGCGCGTGCCGGAGGGAAAGCGCGAAATGGCATCGCGACGGAGCGTGTATGGTGCATCGTTGTTCTCGATCACGCTGCGAACAGCCGTTCGTGCGCGCGGTGCGTCACTCGAAGCCAGGGCACGCAACGCCGAGGACTGCACCTGTGCATCATTTGACTGACGCAACAGCCCTTCCACGATCGCGATGTTCTGTTCGCCCTGCATGCGCACCAGCCACTCCATCGCGTTGGCGCGTACATTGGCGCTGGGATCGTTGCGCACCACGTCGGCCATGAGCGTGGACTGCTCACCGTTGTTGAAGTCGCCAAGCAGTGAGACCGCGCGCACGCGCAGTGGCTCGGAGCATTCGTCGCGGCGTTGGAGCACGCTGCGAAGGGTGGGCAGCGCCTGCGTGGCATCGGCCCGGACGATGGCACTGAGTGCTTCACCGCGCACAGACTGGTCTTCGCGGTCGCAGGTGGAGCCGGGATTCGATGCCGACTGCGCGCGCAGCGCCTGAGCCGCCGCGGCGTCACCGCGGGCTGCCAGCGCGCCCATGATGCGTGTGGCCAGCGCGACGGCGTCGTTTTGCGTGCGTGCCTGCGGATATTGCGACGTCTGCTGCTCGAGCGCCGCGGTGGCCGAACGCAGGTCGTCCGCGCCGCCGATGCGATAGAGCGAGAAGGCGCGCCAGTAGAGCGCGTCCGCCGCGTAGCGCGACTTGGAGAAACGCGTGGGAATCTCACCGAACGTGCCCGCCGCGCGACGGTATTCGCCGCGGTTGAGTGCTTCGCGCGCCACGCGATACAGCGAATCGGCCGGGTCATCCTGCGCCCACGGGGCGCGTGGTGACGTGCTGCCGAGGCCGTCGATCTGTCCCCAGGCGCGCTCGTAGGCCAGCTGTGGTGCCATCGGT
>JBBSPE010000195.1:0-7776 GCA_038259155.1 Gemmatimonadales bacterium | reverse complement strand
GGTCTGCGACGGCGTCATATCGCTGATGGCCTGCGACAGCTCCTCGGCGAAGTGTCCAATCGACTCATAGCGTTCGTCCGGGTCGGGCGCGAGCACCCGATCGAACACCGCCTGCAGCTCATCGGACCAGGGCACATCCTCACGCACCTCGGCCAGCGACTGCGGACGGCTGGTGAGCCGCATGATGAGGTTGTGCTTGGACGACGCGCTCGGGAACGCATCTTTTCCGGTGAGGCACTGGAAGGCGACGAGACCCAGGGAGTACATGTCGGAGCGCGCGTCGAGTTCCTCACCCGCGAGCTGCTCCGGACTCATGAACTCGGGTGTGCCGATCACCAAGCCGGTCTTCGTGACGCGCTGCTCATCGCTGGTCATCGCGCGCGCGATGCCGAAGTCCACCAGCTTCACCAGGTAGGTGCCGTCGGCATGCTTGGCGAGCATGATGTTGTCGGGCTTCACATCGCGGTGCAGCACCCCGTGCGAATGGGCGGCTTCGAGGGCGGCGGCGGATTGCGAGATGATGTCGGCCGCGACGTCGGGATGGATGGCCGGCTGCTGCTGCAGAAGGCCGGCCAGCGAGTCGCCGTCGATGAACTCCATGGCGAGATACACGATCTTGCCGTGTTCACCGAAGTCGTAGATCTGCGCGACATTCGGATGGCTGAGCTGGCTCGCGTTCTCCGCTTCCCGCTGGAAGCGCTGCACGGCCTCGGCGTCGGTGATCAGATTGCCGCGGAGCACCTTCACGGCGCACTGCCGCTTCATCCGGATGTGCTCGGCCTTGAACACCTGGCCCATGCCGCCGCCGCCAATGCGCGACGTGATGCGGTACCGGTCGGCGATGATCATGCCGACCAGATCTCCCTCCCCGCGGGCAACCGAAAGCTGCGCGCCGTCCTTTGGACAGAACGCCACGTCGGCTTCAAACTGTTCGCCGCAGGTGGGGCAGGTGTTCACGTCTGCCGGAGGGAGAGGGGAAGCTGCAAACTGCAAACGGGGCGCTCGCCATGGCGAACGCCCCGCAGCACACAAGGTGGCTGGCCTTCGCCAAGCGCACGACGCAACAAATCAGCTCCCGAGGAGGGACTCGAACCCCCGACCCGGTGATTAACAGTCACCTGCTCTACCAGCTGAGCTACTCGGGAAGATTCGGAATAGTCACCAGATGACCTCCCCCAGTCAAGCACCGACTATCGGCTCGGTCGGGCGCGCTTGGTGCCCCGGGGCGCGGAATGCGCGATGCCGTCGGCAACGGGTACACCACCCGCGGGCAGCACCGTGCGCAGCCACCGGCCCGTATGCGAGCGCTCGGTGGCCGCCACCTCCTCGGGACGCCCCATCACCACCAGCTGGCCGCCACCGGAGCCGCCCTCCGGGCCCATGTCAATGATCCAGTCCGCCAGCTTGATCACATCAAGATTGTGCTCCACCAGCAGCAGCGTGTGCCCCTGATCAATTAGGCGCTCGAACACGACGGCCAAACGCCGGATGTCCTCGAGGTGCAGGCCCGTGGTGGGCTCGTCCATGATGTACAGGCGCCGCCCGCCCCCCTTGGCGGTAACCGCCAGTTCACGCGCGATCTTGAGCCGCTGCGCCTCGCCACCCGAGAGCGTGGTGGCTGGCTGCCCCAGCCGCAGGTACCCCAACCCCACCTGCTGCACGTGCCACAGCGCCTGCGCGAGCTTGTCCTCACGCGGGAACGCGCGAATGGCCTCGTCCACGGTGAGCTGCAATACCTGATGAATATTGCGACCGCGCACGGTGACATCGAGGACCGCTGGCTTGAAGCGTTTCCCGCCACAGGCGTCGCAGGGCACGTACACGTCGGCCATGAACACCATCTCCACCTCGAGCGCGCCCGCGCCGTCGCAGTGGTCACAGCGCCCGCCGGCGACGTTGAACGAAAAATGGCCCGGCCCGTATCCGCGCTGCCGAGCGAGCGGCGTGTCCGCGAACAGTTTGCGGATGTCGTCGTAGGCCTTCACGTACGTCACGGGATTCGAGCGCGGCGACCGACCAATCGGCGTCTGGTCCACAAGGACCACAGCGTCCAGCGCCTCCACACCGTCCAGACTCGCAAAACTGCCCACCGTCTCGCCGAGATGTTCCTTGGCCGAGTGCTCGCCCGCCAGCTGCGTCTCGAGGGCGTGGTAGAGCACGTCGTGCACCAGCGTGCTCTTGCCCGAGCCACTCACGCCGGTCACCACGGTGAGCGCGCCCAGCGGAATGGCCACGTCCACACCGTGCAGGTTGTGCGCGTGTGCACCACGCAGCGTGAGCCAGCGCGGGCCCACCACGCGGCGCGTCTCGGGCAGCGGGATGGTGCGCGCACCCGTGAGATACTGCCCGGTGAGCGGACTCTCGCCGGCCAGCGACAGCGGCCCGCTGTACACCACCGTGCCACCGTGCTCGCCCGCGCCCGGACCGAGTTCGATCATGTAGTCCGCGGTGCGCACGGCGTCGAGATCATGCTCCACCATCACCACGGTGTTGCCGCCATCGCGCAACCGGTGCAGCAATCCCAGCAACCGTTCCATGTCGCGCGGGTGCAGGCCGATGGACGGTTCGTCGAGCACGTACAGCGCATCCACAAGTGCGGCGCCGAGCGCATTGGACAGGCTGATGCGCTGCGCTTCGCCACCGCTCAACGTGCGCGTGGCGCGATCGAGTGTGAGGTACGTGAGCCCCACATCGCACAGAAAGCGCGTGCGTGCGCGCGCCTCGCGCAGCACGGTGTCGGCCACCTGCTGTTCGTTGGCCGAGAGTACGAGCGACTCGAACCACGCGTGCAGGTCGGCGACCGGGAGCGAGGACACGTCACTGATGCGCTGGCCGGCCACGCGCACCGCCAGCGCATCGGGCTGCAGGCGCGCGCCCTCGCAGTCCGGACACGTATTGGCGCGCTGATACTGCCGCAGGAACACGCGGATGTACTGCTTGTAGCGCTTCTCCTCCAGCGCCTCCATGAACGGGAAGATCGCCACGTACGGTCGTTTGCTGCTGCGCAACAGTTGCTCACGCGCCGCCGCAGGAATGCGTTCCCACGGCAGGTCGGGATCGACGCCGAGCGTGCGCGCCATGTCCAGTACGAGCCGGCGCTGCTTCTCGTAGCGCGGCTTGGTCCACGGATCAATCGCGCCGTCGCGCAGCGAGCGCGCGGTATCAGGCACGATGAGCGATTCGTCGTACCCAAGCACGGCGCCAAACCCGTTGCAGGTGGGGCACGCCCCGCGCGGGTTGTTGAAGGAAAATAGCTGCGGCGTGGGGTACGGCGCGCGCGTGCCGTCGTCGGGACACTCGAAACGATCGGTATACCGCAGACGCTGCACCAGCTGGCCGGCTTCACGTCCGGTGTGCCCGTGCGGTGCAGGCACGGCTTCTGGGAACAGCAACACCACGTCGCCGTCCCCTTCCCGAAACGCGGTCTGGATCGCGTCGGTGATGCGGCTGCGCTGCTCGGCCTGCACCGACAGGCGGTCAATCACCACCAGTACGTCTGTTGCCGCCGCCAGATCGTGCGAGGCGGACTCGCCGCTCGTCACATCGTCCAGATGCAGCACATCGCCGTCCACCGCCACCCGCACGAATCCACGCGCGCGCAGATTTTCCACCAGCGCATCATGTTGGATGCGGTCGGACCGGATGAGCGGGGCGCACACCAACACGCGTGTGCCCGCCGGCAGAGACAGCGTCGCGTCGCTCACCGACTCCACGGAATCGGGACGCAGTTCGCGATCACACACGCGACAGTGGGTGTGCCCAACGCGAGCCCACAGCAGGCGCAGGTAGTCGTAGATCTCCGTACCCGTACCCACCGTGGACCGCGACGACCGCGTGGGGTTGCTCTGCTCGATGGCCACCGCCGGCGAGATGCCCTCGATGTGATCGACGTCAGGCTTCTCCATGCGCTCAAGAAACTGTCGCGCGTAGGCGGACAGCGACTCCACGTAGCGGCGCTGCCCTTCGGCGTACAGCGTGTCGAAGGCAAGCGACGACTTCCCCGACCCCGAGGGGCCGGTGATCACGGTGAGCGCGGCGCGCGGAATATCCACGTCGATGTCGCGCAGGTTGTGCTGTCGAGCGCCGCGAATGCGGATGTAGTCCTTCATGCAGTGATCTCCACCCGGGAAAACTATCGGAGCGTCGCGCTAGATTGTGCGCATGGCAGCTCCGCCGGGTGATCCCGACACCGCCCCACGTCGGGCCTACGACGCGCACCTGGCGCGACGCCTGTTCGCCTACGTCCGTCCGTGGGGTGGACTGGTGGTCGCGGCGGTGCTGCTCATCATGCTGCAGGCCGGCTTGCAGCTCGTGGGGCCGCTGCTCACCCGGTGGGTGATCGACACCGCACTGCCGGAACGCGACATCGCTGTCGTGACGCTGGCAGCGTCCGGCTTCGTGATCGTACTCGTGGTGCAGTTCGCCGCCACGTACGCCGAGACGCTGCTCACGTCGCTGCTCGGGCAGCGCGTGATGCGCGACCTGCGCGACGAGCTGTTCACGCACCTGCAGCGGCTGCCGGTGTCGTACTTCGACCGCACCCCGGTGGGTCGGTTGGTGACGCGCACCACGAGTGACGTGGAGGCGCTCAATGAGCTCTTCACCTCCGGTGTGGTGGCGGGGTTGGGTGACCTGTTCACACTGGCGGCCATCAGTCTGGTGATGCTCTGGATCGACTGGCGTCTCGCGCTGGCAGCCTTCGTGGTGATTCCGCTCGTATTCGGCGTCTCACGCCTGTTCCAATCCCGGGTACGCACGGCCTATCGCGAAATCCGCACGCGTCTCGCACAACTCAACGCGTTTGTGCAGGAGCGGCTGGCCGGCATCCGGGTGGTGCAGTTGTTCGGGCGCGAGGCCGACGAGCGCGAGCGGTTTCGCCAGCTCAACACCGCGCATCTCGACGCGCATCTGCGCTCCATCCGCGTGTACGCCCTCTACTTCCCGGTGATCGAGTTCCTCACCACACTGGCGCTGGCCAGCCTGGTGGTCACCAGCGGTGGCCGCGTACAGGGCGGGGCGCTCACCGTGGGCACCGTGGCGGCGTTCCTGCAGTTGGTGCGCCGCTTCTTCCAGCCACTGCAGGACCTGTCCGAGAAGTTCAACATCCTGCAGGCGGCCATGGCGGCGGCCGAGCGCATCTTCGGGCTGCTCGACACCCCAGCGACGGCCGGGACGGAGCCCACCCCGGACCGGGAGGCACGCGTCGCAGCGCTGCGCGCGGCTGGCGTCACCATCACCTTCGAGGGGGTCTGGTTTCACTATGACCGCGCGCAGGGCCTGACCGACGACCTGGTGGTGGCGGAGCTACCGGACGTCTCGGAGGAACCGGTGTGGGTGCTGCGCGATGTCGCATTCGAAGTAGGGCCCGGCCAGACCATTGCGCTGGTTGGCCACACGGGCGCCGGCAAGTCCACGATCGTGAATCTGCTGCTCCGATTCTACGAGCCGCAGCGCGGCCGCATTCTGCTCAACGGCGTGGACGTGCGCGACATCCCGCTGGACGTGCTGCGGGCGGTCATGGGGTATGTGCAGCAGGACATCTTCCTGTTTGCCGGCGACGTCGCGGGCAACATTCGGCTCTCGGCGCCGCTGGACCAGGCCGCGCTCGAGGCGGCGGCCGATCGCGTCGGGGCAACCCGCGTGATCGACCGGTTGCCAGGCGGCTGGTCGCATGAACTGAGCGAGCGCGGTGGCGGGATCAGCGTGGGGGAACGCCAGCTGCTCGCGTTCGCGCGGGCCGTGGCGGCCGATCCCGCCCTGCTGATCCTGGACGAGGCCACGAGCGCCGTGGACTCCGAAATCGAAGCGGATATCCAGCGGGCGGTGGCGACCCTCATGACGGGCCGCACCACCATCGCGATTGCCCATCGCCTGAGCACGATCATGCAGGCGGAGGAGATCCTCGTGCTGCATCACGGAGAGGTCGTGGAGCGCGGAAATAATGCCGCGCTCCGGGCCGAGCTGGGGCAGTATGACCGGCTCTTCCGTCTGGAGAGCGGGGCCGGCCCGGCCTCGCCAAATCGGGCACCCAACGATTCACGCTTGCCAACCGCGGCGACCTCCACGTAGCTTCGGCGTAGAGAGCGAGTGGCGAGCCGGTCCTTCGGGAGCGGCGCGCTGTCTCGCAGCCCTCCTCACCGGGACCCGATCGCCAATCCTCGTGCAGCTATCCGTCGCCGCCGGCACTGATGTCGGGCGAATTCGTGCTGGTAATGAAGACAGCCTCTACGCCGACGCTGATCAGGAGCGTGGGCTGTTTATCGTGGCCGACGGTATGGGTGGCCACGCAGCCGGCGAAGTCGCCAGCGAAATGGCCGTCCAGATCGTTGCGCGCGATGTCGCCGACGTCCGCGACGTCTCGGCCGCATCGACCTTGCAGGTAGTGGCCGAAGCACTGCGACAGGCAAACCGCGCGATTTTTGAACGCACCATCGTGGAAGCCGACAAACAGGGCATGGGCACCACGGCGTCCTGTCTCCTGCTCGGTCAGTCCCATTGGGTGATCGGACACATCGGTGATTCCCGTATCTACCTGCTGCGCGACGGCGTGTTCCGTCAGGTAACCAAAGACCACTCGTACGTGCAGGAGCAGGTGGACGCCGGCTTCCTCACACCGGAGCAGGCGCGCTACCATCCATACAGCAACGTCATCACGCGGTGTGTGGGAGCCAACGCCGCGGTCGAGGCGGACATTCTGCACGGCGAACTGCTGCCGGGCGACGTCTTCCTGCTCGCCTCCGACGGTCTCACCGGCATGGTGGACGATGCGCACCTGCAGAAGGTGCTGGAGACCAAAGGCACGCCCGGGCAGATGATCCACTCCATGATCACCGACGCGAACCGTCGCGGTGGCCTAGACAACATCACCGCCATCGTGGTGCAGGTGATCAGCGTCTCCGCCGCCCCCGCCAAGCGCAACACGGACGAGCACCCTGTGCCCTCGCATGGCTGACGCCGCGCCGGCGCCGCAGGCCGTGGGCGCCGTTGCAGATCTCTACCTGGGCAACATCCTGTTCGCGATTGAACGGTGCGCCATGGCCCTCGAGGAGGACCGCAAGGCCGAAGAAGCGGCCTTCTACCGCGGCATCGGCCGCAAACTTGCTGAAGCCCGCGCGAGTGACCGAGTCAGTGACCGGGCGACGGACGACCGCACGGTCTGAGCGCCGCCGTCAGCCAAGCAGTGCCGCGCCGTGGTCCAACCGGGCCCGCACCTCATTGGCCGAGCACGACACCAGCTGCAACAGCGCGCCCTCCGGCACCGGTGCACGATCCACAGTGAACACCCGCAGCCGACGCGCGGACTGGTAGAGCTCCTCGCTCAACCGCGGCAGGTTGATCGCCCCCTGCCAACCGCGCTCCGTGAGCTGCTCCACAGCGCCGTCTCGCCGCACCAGAGGCAGATCCAGGCCCAGCATCTGGGTCTTCACCGGAAAGTCGAGCAGAACGTCGCCTGGGGCCAGCCCGAGCTCGTACGCCAGCGCGTCTTCGACTCGGCGCGTGAGCGCGTAGTCCGACGCCAGCCACTCGCCCACGCCCACACCCAATACAGCCGCCGGGTGCTCGAGCGCGCGCTTGTGCAGCCGCCGCCGCCGTAGGTTCACCAGCAGCGTGCGTGCCACCGGAGGCAACGGCAGCGCGTCGAGATGGTGCAGCAGCCCCTCGTCGGTCATGCGTGCCACAGCACCCGCCTCAACGAGCCCTGCCGCCAGCGCCTCGGCTACCAGGCGCTTGTACATCGCGGTGGCGCTGCGGACGGCGTGGTGCCAATAGACGTTC
>JBBSPE010000194.1:0-7806 GCA_038259155.1 Gemmatimonadales bacterium | reverse complement strand
CAGCAGCGCCAGCGCCAGCGCCAGCGCCAGCGCCAGCGCCAGCGCCAGCGCCAGAGCAACCGGCTGCGCGTGAGGACGAAGGCACCACGCCCACGCGATATCCGTCGATCGAACCAGACACCGCCGTCCGCGCCGACGCACCCATCACGTTGGTGATCGACCTGCTGCATCGCGCCGCACCGGCGACGCGTGGCGGAAGTGTGTCCGTTGGCGAACAACCACTCGATTGGACCGACCTCGACCTCGACGTCACGCTGCTCTCTCCCGGTATCACGTTTGATGCCGGCGGACGGGGCACCGTCACGATTCGCCGCAACGCCGCGTCACAACCGGCCACCGTGACCGGGCGCGTGCACGCGGACGTCGCCGCCGGCAGCGACATCGAGATCACCGCGCAGTTCTGGTATGGCACACGCTTCTCCGGCATCGGGGTGCGCACACTGCGCGTCAGCGACTCGGCGGCACACGAAAGCAATCACGGTGCCACGCTGTCCACGGGCGGGTCGCCGCTCGTCGAACCGCGAGGCACCGCCGCCAGTGCGCAGGTGACTGCCGGTCACACCGACACCACCGGTGCCATTCAGGTCGATCGCGAGGCCGTTGCGCCTGACGTCACGATCTACATCTCGCTCATCGATCCGTCGCTGCCGGGACGGCTGCACTGGCGCATGGTGGTCACGCCACCGTTCGCCACGCTTCCCGCCAAACTGGACGGCATGATCGACCTCGGCCAGGAACCACGCGCCGAAGCCGTGACCATGTTCAAGCAGATCGCCACCTTGGAGCGCGGCAAGCACCAGCGTGCGATCGAAGGGCTGGGAGAACGACTGTGGCAACGCGCACCCGCCGAGTTCCGCGCGGTGTACTGGGCCCTGCACGACCACTTGCAGCGCTCGCTGACTATGCAGTTCATCAGCGATGACCCACACATGCCGTGGGAGCTCATGGCACCGTTTCGCGACGGCGAACAGCATGAGCCGCTGGCGCTCCGACACGCGGTCGCACGATGGATCAGTCGGTTTGCGGGACTCATGCGCAACAGTCTGCCGGCGGGTCGTCTCGTCACGGTGTCGCCGCACTACAAGCGCGCCAACCTGCGGCTCAGCCTCGCCGAGGAGACGGCAAGCACGTTGTCGGCGACCTTTGGCGCAGAAGTGGTGCCGGGCACGCTGGATGGCATGCTCGCACTGCTCGAGCAGCCCCGACAGGAACCGGTGAGCCTGCTCTACTTCACGGGACACGGCGCGTTCAGCACCGACTCGGCGTCCGCCTCCGTGATCAAACTCGAGGACGGGGAGTTGTCCGTGGACGACGTGGCACGCCAGCGCGTTGTTCTGGGCAAAAACGACGGCACGGTGGTCTTTTTCAACGCCTGCGAGGTGGGTGCGACGGCCGCGGTGCTGGGCACCGTGGGCGGGTGGGCCGACGCGTTTCTCTCGCGCCACTTCAGTGCATTCATTGCGCCGCTCTGGGCGATTGACGAGGAGGACGCGTCGGTCGTGACCAACGAGCTGATGACCAAGATCGTGCGGGACCATCAGCCGCTCGGCGCTGCGTTGCGTGACGTACGTCGGGCGCACGGTGACGTATCGCCCACATTCTATTCCTACCTGCTGTATGGCGACGTGACGGCTCACCTGCCCGCTCCCACACGCGCCTGACACATCGCTGACGCCCCTCGGACGCGCAGCGACGCTGCTTGCGAGCGAAGGTGACGGCGCCGGCAGTGGCGGCCACGAACAGCGCCGCCGAGCAGAACAGCACATCCAATCATGACTACGTCATGTGACGTGTAGCGCTGCCTGCGCTGCCGTCGCAAGTTCTGACGGTCGACGCGGACACGCCCGTCGCTCGCGTTCACACATCTGCCCGCATCCATGCCGATCTCCAGAGAGCAAGCGCTCGAAATCGTCCGACGCTTCAGCCTGGCCGGCCCGATTGAGCAACTCGCCACACAGCTCGCTCCCACCCTGCCGGAGACCCGGGCGCTCCCCCCCGACGTGCCGCGCCCAATGGACGCGAGCGCCGCCGGTCGCGACGCACGGGTGGCGTTCCTCGAGGCGATGGGGCACGACCTCACGCATCTGCGAGGCACCGCACGGCCGCCCGATCCAGCAACGCTGCAGGGGAACATCGAGAACTACATCGGCATGGCGCAGGTGCCCGTGGGCCTGATCGGGCCGCTCCGCGTGAACGGACTGCACGCGCATGGTGATTACTACGTGCCACTCGCCACCACCGAGGGCGCACTCGTGGCGAGCTACCATCGCGGCGCGCGACTGGTCTCGCGCGCTGGCGGCGTTTCCACCATCACCACTGCCGAACAGGTACAACGCGCGCCCGGATTCTGCTTTGGCAGCATCGCGGATGCCGGTCGCTTTGCCGCGTGGGCCATCGGCGAGTTCGACGCCATGCGTGCGCAGGCGGCCACTCGTACCTCACATGGCTCGCTGCAGGATCTGCAGGTGCACATCGAAACGCGCACGGTGTACCTCATTCTGCAGTACCACACGGGCGATGCGTCCGGCCAGAACATGGTCACCTTGTGCACGGACGCGGTGTGCACCGACCTCATGGCGCGCACACCGGTACAGCCCACGCACTGGTTTCTGGAGTCGAACATGTCCGGCGACAAGAAGGCCACGGTGCTGAGCTTCCTGCATGGGCGCGGCCGCAAGGTCATGGCCGAAGTCACGCTGCCGCGCGTGCGCGTGGAGCGTGGCCTGCACACCACGCCGGAACGCATGGCGGACTACTGGCGCATGAGCTTTGTGGGCGGCGTGCAAACCGGCTCCATCGGGGTGAGCGGGCACGTGGCCAACGGGCTTGCCGCCCTGTTCATTGCCACCGGGCAGGACGCCGCGTGCGTGAGCGAGGCCAGCGTGGGGGTCACCCGCATGGAAGTCACAAACGAGGGCGACCTGTGGGTGGGCATCGACCTGCCGAACATGATTGTGGGTTCCGTGGGAGGCGGCACGCGCATGCCCACCGCACGCGAGTGCCTGCGCATTCTCGATTGCGAGGGTGACGGCCGGGCCTCTCGACTGGCCGAAGTGGCCGCGGCGTTGCTGCTCGCGGGTGAAATCTCCATCGTTGGCGCGCTGTGCTCCGGTGACTTCGCCAAGGCACACGCGGAACACGGCCGCCCCGGGGCGCGGTGACATCGACAACTCGTCACGTCGATGCGCGCCGCACATCGCTCGGGCGAAGACTCTGGGCGTATCAGGCCGTACGCTTTCCAGTGCTCGCGTACAGCGTTCTCGTGTTGTCGTTTACGGTGGCATCGGCTGCGTACTCACGCGCGGTGCGCGGCGAGATTGGCTTTGTGGGCTGGCCGCTGCTGGCCACCGGCGCGGTCACCACGATGGCATTCTTCTTCATGCTGCGCGTGCTGGACGAGCACAAGGACCGCGAAATCGATGCGCGGTATCGCGCTGAGCTGCCGGTGCCGAGTGGGTTGGTCAGCCTGCGCGAGCTGCGCTGGGTTGGCGGCGGTCTCGTGGTGGCCACGCTGCTCGCGAACGCCACGCTTGCTCCTCGCCTGCTCTTCGCGTACGCGCTTGTTGCCGCGTGGGCCGCGCTCATGACGCGCGAGTTCTTTGTAGGCGAATGGCTGCGTGCGCATCCGGCGGCGTATCTGCTCTCGCACATGGCCATCATGCCGGCCATTGACGTGTACACCACGGGGCTCGACTGGCTGGCCGGCGGCGCCACGCCGCCAGCTGGTCTCTCCGCATTTCTGGCCGTCACCTTCATGAACGGCATTCTGGTCGAAGTGGGCCGCAAGCTGCGCGTTCCCGCGGCGGAGCGCGTCGGCGTGGATACGTATACCAAAGCATGGGGATTGCGAGTGGCCCCCACCGTGTGGCTCGCCGCACTCGGCGCGTCCACTGCCTGCGCCTTGCTCGCGGCGCAGTACACGGACACCACGCGCACGGCGTTATTTGTGCTGCTGCCGGCAGCTGCGCTGGCCGCGCTTCCGGCGGTGCGCTTCCTGCGTGCGCCGTCGGAGCAATCTGCACGCGCCTCCGAACGGGCCAGCCAGCTGTGGCCGCTGCTCACCTACCTGCTGCTTGGTGCGTCGCCGTATCTCACGCGTGTGTTCGGGGGGAGCGCCGCGTGAAGGCGCGCGCTGACGCGGGAGCAGCCGACGGGTGCAATCCACCCCGGTCCCAATGGACCTGGGTGCCGGGCAACGGCGCACCCGACGTACAGGCCGTTGGCGGCAAGGCAAGCCAGCTCGCGGCGCTGCACACACTCGCGGCTACCCACGAGGCCCACGTACCGCGCTTCGTGGTGGTGCGAACGGAGGCCTACGTCGAGTGTGCGGTTCGTAGTGCGGCGCTTCCCGAAGCACCGATTGCCACAACGCCGCTCCCCGACGCGCTCGCCACCGACGTGCAACAGGCACTGCATGCCGCGGGCCTGCAGCACGCCATGCTGGCCGTACGTTCCTCCGCCACGCTCGAAGACGGCGCCAGCGCCTCGTTCGCCGGCCAGTTCGCAACCGTGCTCGGAGTCCGCGCCAACGATCGCGACGCATTGCACGCGGCAATCCGTGAGGTGTGGGCCTCGGTGGCGGCAGCGCACGCGGTGGCGTACCAGCAGGAGCACGACGCAATCGGACTGCGCATGGCGGTGGTGCTGCAGGAACTCGTGGAGCCATACGCGGCGGGCGTTGCGTTTGCGCTCGACCCCGTGTCCGGCGACACGCAAACGGCGGTCGTCAGCGCGGTGTACGGGTTGGGTGAGGGGTTGGTGAGCGGCGAACTCGATGCGGATACATGGCACGTGCCGGCCGATACAAATGCCACACCACGCTATGCAGCGAGTGTGAAGCAGCACGCCATTCGCAGCCAGCCCAACGGCGGCACAGTGCGTGTCGAGGTTCCGGCATCCATGGCGAACCGCGCCGTGCTGTCCGACCACGAGGTGTCGCGCATTGCATTCGTGGTCCGGAGCATCTCGGAGTCGCTTGGCACGCCGCAAGACATGGAGTGGGCGCTGGTGGGGCACAATGATGCCGTGCCTCGCGAACTGGTGCTGCTGCAAACCCGACCCATCACAACGGCCAACGCAGCACAGCTCGACCCGCCCGCAGCCGACGACCCTCGCGGACCCGGACGTCGCGTATGGGACAACGCGAACATTGTGGAGAGCTATTCAGGCGTCACCACGCCACTCACGTTCACCTTTGCGCGCTCGGTGTACGAGGACGTCTATCGCCAGTTCTGTCGGCTGATGGGCGTGGAGGAACCGCTCATTGCGTCAAGCGAGAGCGCGTTCGCACATATGCTGGGCTTGGTGCGCGGTCGGGTGTACTACAGCCTGATCAACTGGTACCGCCTCATCGCGCTGCTGCCGGGCTTTGAATGGAATCGCTCGTTCATGGAACGCATGATGGGCGTGCGCGAGGCGCTGGAGGCGCCGCCCCCGCCACCCAGCAGCGGCAACCGACTGCGCGATCTCCTGCGCCTGCTCCGGATGGTTCTGCGCATGATTCGCGCCTATGGCACCCTCACGCATGAGGTGCCCGCCTTTCATGCACGGGTTGACGCAGCCCTTGCACCGCTGCGCACCATACCGCTCGATACGTGGGAGGCACCGCGCATTGCGGCGTTGTACCGGAAGCTCGAGCAGTCGTTGTTGCACCACTGGCGGCCACCGCTGGTGAATGATTTCTTCGCCATGATCTTCTTTGGTGTGCAGGGACAGCTGATCACGCGCTGGCTGCCAACAGCCGCCCCCACGCTGGGCAACGACCTGCTGTGCGGGGAGGGCGGCATCGTTTCCACGGAGCCGGCGCGGCGTGTGATGGCGATGGCCAAACAGGTGCAGGAGAGCGAGGCGTGGCGCGCGATGTTTGCCCGGACACCCGACGACACGGCACTGTGGCACCGCCTCGCCACTGAGCAGGACGCCGCTCCGCTCATGTCCGCGCTCGCCGCCTACATCGACACGTTTGGCGACCGCTGCCTCGAAGAGCTCAAGCTGGAAACCATCACGCTGCGCGAAGACCCGGCGTTCCTCGTGCAGATGGTGCGCTCGTACGCGCAGCAGGGGTCCATGGATCCCGACGCAGCACTCGCGCACGAACGCCGCGTGCGGCGCGACGCGGAGGCTGCCGTGCGCACATCGATCGGCGGATGGCGCGCCGCGGTGTTCTTCTGGGTGGTGCGGCAGACACGCGCCCGCGTGCGCGACCGCGAAAACTTGCGCTTCGAGCGCACCCGCGTGTTCGGCATCGTGCGTCGCATGGCACTGGGTGCGGGCGCAGCATTTGTACGCAGCGGTCTGCTGCGGGACCAGCGCGACGTGTTTTGGCTCACCCTTGACGAAATGCTCGCGCTCGCTGAAGACAACACAGCGCCCGTGGACCTCCGCACGCTGGTGACATCGCGTCGCGAAACGTTCGGCGCGTGGCAGCGGGCGCCGGCGCCCCCCGATCGGTTCGAGACCAGCGGCGCGTTGGGCGACTGGGAGGGACCGCCGGACGCACAGATTCCGCGGGCAGCTACGCTGCGCCCGTTGGAGGGCGATCTCATCGGCACCGGCTGCTGTCCGGGCGTCGTACGCGCGCCGGTACGCATCGTGCGCGACCCACGCGAGGCGGTGGCGCTCAGCGGCTGCATTCTGGTGGCCGAGCGTACCGATCCAGGGTGGACACTGCTGTTCCCTGCCGCCTCCGGGTTGCTGGTACAGCGCGGCAGTCTGCTGAGCCACTCGGCCATTGTCGCGCGCGAAATGGCCCTGCCCTGTGTGGTCGGCATTGTCGGCTTGCTCGAGACGCTCGTGGACGGCGAAATCGTGGAGATGGACGGTACCACCGGCGTCGTGCGTCGACACACGGAGGAGTCGAAATGAGCGGCGTTGCTGAGCGGGCGGCGTTCGACTTCGTGCGCTACGCGAGCGTCTGGGAAGACGCCGATGTGCTCTGCGAAGCACTCGCGCCGGTGGCAACGGGCCGGCGGCTGCTCTCCATCGCGTCGGCCGGCGACAATGCGCTGGCACTGCTCACACTCGATCCCGCCGAGGTGGTGGCGGTAGACCTGAATGCCGCGCAGCTTGCGTGTGTGGAGCTCAGGCGCGCCGCGTTCCGTTCGCTCTCGCATCCGGCGCTGCTGGCATTTCTGGGAGTGACGCCGGCTGCTGATCGCGCGGGTACGTACGCGGAACTGCGCGCAGCGCTGCCGACCGAAGTGGCAGCGTTCTGGGATGCGCGTCCGGAGGGCATTGCGAACGGCGTCATCCATTTCGGCAAGTTCGAGCGCTATTTCTCCATGTTTCGGCGGCGGATCCTGCCGCTGGTGCATTCGCTGCGCACGGTGAACGAGTTGCGCGCCCCCAAGACGCTGGCGCAGCAGGAGGCCTTCTACACGTCACGCTGGGACAGTTGGCGGTGGCGACTGCTCTTTGCGCTGTTCTTCGGTCGGATTGCGATGGGACGCCTGGGGCGTGACCCGGCGTTCTTTGCGCACGTGGAAGGGTCGGTGGCCGATCGCATCCTTGCGCGCACACGCTATGCGCTCACACAAATTCCGGTCGCCTCCAATCCCTACCTGGCCTACATCCTCACCGGCAATTTCGCCCCAGAGGCGCTGCCGAGATATCTGCGCCCGGAATACCACACCATGATCCGCGATCGCCTCGACCGACTGCGCGTGCTGCAGGCTCCAGCCGAGACGGTGGATGGTCCGTTCCACGGATTCAATCTCTCCGATATCTTCGAGTATATGTCCGATACGGAGCATGCCCGTGCGTATCGCGCACTCGTGGAGCGGGCCGCGCCCGGCGCTCGACTCGTAT
>JBBSPE010000193.1:0-7925 GCA_038259155.1 Gemmatimonadales bacterium | reverse complement strand
GGCGATGGTGGTGCGGCGCGGCGAACCAATCGTTGGCGCCCCGGATACCGTGGTCGTCCCCGTGTCAGCGGCCAGCACGCGTGGCTCCGGCGGCGGTTGCGGCGAGGGCGCGGCACCGGCGCCCGCTCGGCGCTGAGCGGGAGCCGAGCGGGCGCTGCGCGCACGCCGGGTGCGCTCCCACCGGGTCGGATCCGGCGGCGCCCCTCGCGTGGACGCCAACCGCCTTGCAATTTGCCCTGAATGGGGACGTCACGCCGCGCATTGGCGGCGACGTCCCGCCCCTGCCGCGCACGTTTTGCGCCCCCGTCCCGCCCTTACCACCTTGGAGGTGGCGATGTCCGCCCAAGCCGGCAGCGCCTTCTCGTCGCTCGCCAACACCCTGAGCTCCGTGCCGTCGCCGCACCGGTTTTCGTCAGGCGGCCCGCGCATGAAACCACCCGGCAGCATCAGTGCGCTGTTCTTTCAGGCGGTCGACGAACACGACCTGCCAAACGCCCTGATGTACAAGCAGGGCGGCGTGTGGGAATCGCTGTCGCACCAGTCGCTGCTCCAGCGCGTGCGGCACACGGCGCTCGGGCTCGCGCAGCTCGGCGTCACGCCGGGCGATCGCGTCGGAATCCTATCCGAGAATCGTCCTGAGTGGGCCATTGCCGACTACGCCTGCTGCTGTTCGGGCATCATTGACGTGCCGGTGTACCCCACGTTGCCGTCGGAGCAGATCCCGTTCATCCTGAATGATTCCGGCGTCAAGGCGCTCTTCGTGTCCACTGCGGCACAGGCGCAGAAAGTGGCCGCGATCCGGAGCGAGATTCCTGATGTGCAGTGGGTGATCGGATTCGAGGCCACCAAGGCGCACGGCTGCGACATGACATTGGCCGAGGTCGAGGCGCTCGGCGCCGCACAGGACAGTGAAGAGGTCGCGGCCCGATTCCGCAGTGACGCGCTCGCGATCGCGCCGGATCATCTGCTCACGCTGATCTACACGTCGGGCACCACGGGCAAGCCGAAGGGCGTCATGCTCACGCATGACAACGTGTATTCCAACTGCATGGCCACCGACAGCGCGATCCCGCTCTCGCGCGGCGACGTGGCGCTGAGCTTTCTGCCGCTCAGCCACATTTTCGAGCGCACGGGCGACTATTTCCTCATGACGCGCGGCGTCGTGATCGCGTATGCGGAATCGATCGACACCGTGCCCATCAACATGCAGGAAGTGCGCCCCACGTTCATGATGTCGGTGCCGCGCCTGTACGAAAAGATCTACGCGCGAGTGCTGGAGAATGCATTGGCGGCGGGCGGGCTCAAGGCGCGCATCTTTTTCTGGGCGCGGAGTGTCGGGGAACGTTGGGCCGACCAGAAGCTGGCAGGCAAGGAACCGGGCGGGGCGCTCGCTTTGCAGTACAAGCTCGCCCACAAACTCGTGTTTTCGAAGCTGCAGGAGCGCACGGGCGGACGCCTCCGCCTGTTCAGCTCCGGGGGCGCGCCGCTGTCGCCGCAGATCAACAAGTTTTTCTATTCCGCCGGCCTGACCATTCTCGAAGGCTACGGCCTCACCGAGACGTCGCCGGTGATTGCCACCAATACGCTCGAGAACTTCCGTATCGGCACGGTGGGCAAGCCGATTCGCGGTGTGGAAGTACGGATTGCGAGCGATGGCGAAATCCTGACCCGCGGCCCGCACGTCATGAAGGGCTACTACAAGAACCCCGAGGCCACGGCCGACGCCATCGATCGCGAGGGTTGGTTCTACACCGGTGATATCGGCGAGATCGAAGACGGCTTCCTGCGGATCACCGACCGGAAGAAGGACATCATTGTGACGGCGGGCGGCAAGAATCTTGCGCCGCAGCCCATCGAGAATCGCATCCGCACCAACAAGTACGTGAGCCAGGCCGTGATGATCGGCGACAAGCGCAAGTATCCGATCGTGCTCATCGTGCCAAACTGGGATCAACTTGAGAAGTGGGCGGCGGCACAGAACATCGTGTGGACGAGCCGGGCCGAGCTGCTGAAGATGCCGACCATCCACGCGAAGATGGAGAAAGAAGTGAAGGCGGAGCTCACCGGTCTGGGCAGCTACGAGACGCCCAAAAAGGTGGGACTGCTCGAGCATGATTTCAGCATCGAGCGCGGCGAGCTCACGCCAAAGCTCAGCGTGAAGCGTCGGGTCGTGGAGAAGAGCTACGATGCCCTGATCGAGAGCCTGTACGCCGAGTAGGCATCCTCATTCAACGCTCAAGCGGCGGCGGGTGTCGAAGTCGGCATGACCCGTTCGCCTCTGCAGGTCGCGCCGCTCGCGTTGGTCGGCGCTCTTCTCGCTGCCTGTTCGTGGGGTGACGCTCGCTCTGCCTCGGCACGCGTAGCCGTGGACACGCTCCCGGGCGGCATTGTGCGCACGATGAGCGCAGCGCCCGTCGATTCCGGCCACTGGTCGCTGGAGTCGCTCGTCGTTATCCAGCCGGCGGACGGTGCGCCGGGGGAGCTCTTGGCACCAAGCGACATTGCGTTGACGGCTGACGGTCGGGTGCTCGTGGCGGAAGACAGCCCGGCCGAGGTAAAGGTGTATGGTGCCGACGGGGTGTATGAGCGGACCATCGGGCGAGACGGCGCTGGGCCCGGCGAGTTTCGGGCGGCATGGCTCGCCGCACGTGGCGACACCCTGATGGTGCAGGATCCCGTGCTCGCCCGAGCGAGCACCTTCCGGATCAGTGACGGGACCTTGCTCGCGTCGCAGGCCACCACGGCTCGGTATTTTTCGCCGGTCGGTGTGGACGGTGCGGGCCGCGTGGCCATTCGCATGCTGGACGACGGCGCAGACACCGCCGCGGGCCCGGCCCAGCGATTCCTTCGGCTGTCGTTCGACGGTGCGCTCGTCGACACCGTTGCCGTCGGGTACCGGCGCACGGCCGCCGACGCCGGCGAGTGGCCCGTGCGGGATGGCGACCGGATGGTGATGACCGTTCAGGTGCCGATGGTGCCGCGCGATCAGCAGCAGGTGGACGCCGTGGGTGGATTCGTGACGGGGTGGACGGGCGAGTACCTGCTTCGCGTATCATCGGACGGGCGCGACACGGTGGCCCTGTTCGGTCGGGCGTTCACCTCGGAGCCCATCACCGCCGCGGACAAGCGGGCGCTCGTGGACGCGCGTGTTCGCGAAATGACGGCGGGTTCCGGCGGCCCCCCCGCGAATGTGCTCCAAGCATCCTTCACCGTGGACAAAATCCCCAGCGAACGCCCGCCCTTTGAGCAGTTCGATGTTGATGCGCGCGGGCGCACCTGGGTGCGCCGATCGCTGGCGGACTCCAGCGTGGTACGGTTCGACCTGTTTGGAGCGGATCGGCAATGGCTGGACACGGTTGCGGTGCCAGCTGAGGGCTGGCCGCGGGCGACCTGGGCGTCAGTTGCGTGGGGAGCGGACCGCGTGGCGGTCTACGTGGAGGACAAAACGGGTCGGCCGGCGGTGTATTTGTATCGGATAGTGCGACGCTGAGCGGGTGCGATGGTTGTTGTCGATTTGACGTCTAAACCGGCCGGGGATGCCGGCAGGACGTCAAATGGAGCGATTGGAACGGCCGTATTCGCGTCGAACGTTCAGCGCGAGTACGATATGACGGTTGGATGACGCTCATGGAGTCTTTTTCTGAGCGAGTCAAACAGATCGTCATTTCTTCCTCGCGCACGCAACGGCCATTGGCCTGCCCGCGCGCGATCTGCGGAGCCCTTTGTGACCGACCGAACATTCTACCTCACGGTGCTCGGCACACCGCGCCTCGAGACCCGTGAGGGCCCCCCGGTCGGCCTGCCATCCGGCAAGCCGTTGGCGATGATCACGTTTCTCTCGTGCGCCGTACATCGGTCCGCCACGCGCGAGCAACTCATTGACCTGCTCTGGGCCGACACCGAGCGGGACGCCGCGCGCCACACGTTGCGCCAAACGCTCTGGTACATCAGGCACAAGCTTGGCACGACGGTGTTCGAGACGCAGGGCGATACGGTGACGCTGCTGCTGCCACTCAGCGTCGATCGCGAGGCATTTCTCGAGGCGTTCGCGCGTGAAGCGCACGAGGAGGCGGTGGCGTTGTATGCCGGGGAGTTCTTCCCCGGATTCGCGGCGAGTGGCGGCGCGCAGTTCGAGCAGTGGGCCGATATCGAACGTCGCCGCCTGTGTTCCTTGTACGTGCACGCCGCCGAAGCCACCGTTCGGCAGCGGCTGGTGGCCATGCCGCCGCGGGAGTCCGTGGCGCTCGCCCGCGGAGCGCGGGAGCTCGCGCCCCACTTACAGTCGAGTTGGCGCCGGCTGCTGGAAACGCTGCTCGCCGCGGACGACCTGCTGAGTGCGTCGGTGGAGGCCGAGGAACTCGAGCGGTGGTTGCTGCGCGATGATCTGGCGCCGGAGCCGGCGACCAGTGCCATGCTGCGCCTCGTGCGATCCACTACGCGTTCCGGAGACGGCCATCCACCGGCGTCCGGTGCGTCACTCGTTGCGAATCTGGTGGGGCGCGACGCCGAGTTCTTGCGCTTGCTCACCGGGTGGGAGGAGGCGAAGGCGGGCCGTGCGTCGCACCTGCATGTGGCAGCGCGCGCCGGCTACGGCAAGTCACGATTGCTCGACGGCCTGATGCGCCGCCTGAAGGCATCCCGGGCGCGAGTGGTACCCGTCCGGGCCCTGCAGGCCAACCGGGACCTCCCGTTCGCGCTCGCGGCCGATCTCGCGCTGTCGCTGGCAAAGGTGCGCGGTGCCGCCGGCGTGTCGCCGGATTCGGCCAGTGCGCTGGTGGCTCTGGCGCCGGGCGTGAGCACCTATCTCTCCGCTCCACCGGATCGCGCCACGGGAGACGACGCGCTCCGCCGCCGCACCTTGGCCCTGCTCGAACTCGTTCATACGATTGCGGAGGACGCGCCCCTCGCGTTGCTGGTGGATGACGTCCACTGGGCGGACCCGGCGTCGCGTACCATGCTGGCCAGTCTCTCCGGCGGATTGGGTGAATCGCGCGTGCTGCTCGTGACCGCGGGACGTCATGGGAATGTGCACGCGGGCGAACATGTGCAGCCGCTGTCGCTCGACGCCTTGAGCGCGGACGACGTTCGGCTCTTGCTGGAAAGCCTGGCGCGGCTTCCCTCGCCCTCAGACGGGCCGAGCTGGTGCTCCGGTCTGCCGGAGCGACTGCACGCCGCCACCGATGGATCACCACTGCTGGTGCTCGAGACGCTGCAGTTGGCCATAGAGCGCGGCGCATTGGCGCGAACGGACGGCGCGTGGCACTGCGTGGATCCGACGGCGCTCGACGACACGCTGGACGGCGGCAGCGCGATCCGTCAGCGTCTGCTCGACGTTCCCGAAGCACAGCAGTCCACGCTGACGTTGCTGTCGGTACGGGGCACCGCGCTGACCGAGGACGGCGTGCGCCGCGTGCTGGGAGAGGACGGTGTGGCGGCGCTGCCGTTGCTCGAGGTGCGCGGTCTGATCGCGCAGCACGCGGCTGGCTGGATGGTCTCGCATGACGAAATGGCCACGCTGACGCAGGAGTTGCGCACGCCGGCGCAGCTGGCCCGGGCGCATCGGCAATGCGCGCAACTCATCGAGGCCGATGACGCCTCTGGTCCGACCACGCTGGTGCGGGCCGCGCAGCACCGACGGGCCGCGGGGGATACGCGTGAGGTGCAGCAGCTCTTCGCGCGCCTCGTGCGGGCGTCAGCGGCGGACGGGGACAAGCGGGCGATCACGGCGCTCGCGGGCAACGTGCTGGGGGCGGACGCACCGCGAGGCGAGCGCGACGCGTTGGTGCAATCGCTCCCGTGGCGTGTGCGCGCGAATGTACCGCGGGTGTTGTTGGGAGCGGCAGGTGGCGCGGCCGCATTGCTGATGGTCGCGCTGCAGTTGCCAGGTCGATCGCCAACGGTGCGCGCGGGCGACGTCTCGCTCATGACCTTGGCCATGGTGAACGGCGAGACCGTGCTGCTCGGCGCGGAGCTCGACGAGCGGGTGTTTGTCCGCGATGGCGAGGTGACCCTTGAGCGGCTACCCGCCCATCCCGACGCGATCCGTACGCTCTCGAAACTGAGTGCCATCTACGACCGGTGGAACGACACCGTGGTGGGCGGCACGCTGAACTATCCGGAGTTCGGCGTCGAGTTGATGCAGGTGGACCTGCGAACGGGAAAGAGCCGTCGCCTCACGACCAGCCGGACAGACGATGTGGATTTCAGGCGATCACCCGATGGCACGCAGGCCGTCTTCATGTCGGCGCGGGCCGATACCATTACCGAGCGCGCCAATGTGTATCTGCTCGATCTTGCGACCGACTCGATTCGTCAGCTCACGAACACCTCCGATTTCAACGGGAACCCACGCTGGAGCCCGGACGGCTCACGGATCGCGTTCTTTCGGAGGTACGCGGAGCGCCGCCGCAATGCACTGTGCGTGATCGCGCTCGAGGAAGAACGAGAGCGCTGCCTCGCACTTCCGGACAGCCTCGAACTGACCGCGTTGCTGGCGTGGGATTCCGAACGCTCGGTGATCGGAATCGCCGAACCGTTCACCGAGAACAGCGTGTGGGCCGTCCGGGTGGAAGTCGCAGACGGCAGCGTGCGGGTGCTGCGTGCCGTGACGGAGCGGGTCTATGTCGATCCCGGTGGGGAGTTTGGCCTGATGATGCGGGCGCAGGTGGGAGAGCGTGCGCCGCTGGGCTCGGTGGTCGATCTTACGAATCCCAGCTTCGATGTCCCGATTCGCGCACGCGAACCCGGCACGTCGCAGGCGCTGCGGCTGACATCGCTCATGCGGCGCACCCCATCACCACGGTGGCACGGGCGGCTGCGCGTTGCGTCAGCACCCGCGTCGGTGAGCCAGGATGCGGTGGTGCGGCTTCAGTCATACGCCGAGGACACACAGGGTCGGCGGGTTGCCGCGCCGTCCGCGCGCTGGGTGTCGCTGGACAGCACCGTCGCGTTGATTGGCCAGATAAGCGGGGACGTGTCGCCGCAGCAGCCGGGAACCGCTCGTTTCGTGCGCGTTGCCTCCGGCTGGTTGAGTGATACGGTCGTGCTGCGCGTCGGGCCGCCGCGGTTTGCCGGCGAGACGCTCACCGAAGCCTGGGAGGCGCTGGATACGTCACGCTGGCTCCCGTGGGGCAATCCCCCGGTGCGTGTCGTCTGGACCGAGAACGGCACAGGAGCGCTGTTGCTGAACGGCGACAAGCACCTGGCCTCCGGTGTGTACCAGAGAGCAGCGCTCCCGGCGAAAAGTGGTGTGGGTGTGGAAGCGCGCATTCGAGCGCCGGTATCCAGCGCCCAGTGGCAATATTTCGCCATCTCCTTGGTCGCGATCACCACTGACTCGGAGCTCGCGGCCTGGGGCGTCTCAAGTGCGGAGAGCGAAAGGGAGCGTCCGCTCTCTTGGAGAGACCTGAGTTTTGTGAACGCCTGTTCCCTTGCCGCGCCCAAGGCGGAGAGTGGCGCCTGGCTGGACGCGATCACGTTCAACGTGGGCGGAAGTCTTGAGGCCATCAAGCGTCTGCCCGTCACGCTGACGGACGGCCAGTGGCACACCGTGCGCCTCCAGGTGTTCGCAGACGGCCGCTGCGGCCTCGCCGTGGACGGACAGGTCATGACCGTGAGCGAGCATACGCTGCCGCTCGACCGGCCGCTGCGCTTGAGGCTGCAGGGGAGTTCGGTAGGGGCGCAGATGCTGGTGGGTCCGCTCACGATCTGGCAGGGAGAACGCTCGGACGTGCCGTGGTTCACCGGCGCAATTGCAACCCCCGCGAGTACGACGGCCGCTCCGGCAAGCCGCTAATCGAGCGTGGAGAGCGGGTCGCCGGCTCGTCGCAGCGGCACCAACCCCGACGCCGCCACCGTGACCTCAGCCACCCACTCGCGATCGTCACGCGCCAGCTCGCGGAGTCCGCGCGGCACGGCGGCGTCAT
>JBBSPE010000192.1:0-7960 GCA_038259155.1 Gemmatimonadales bacterium | reverse complement strand
GATTTGCGCCCGTAGCTCAATTGGATAGAGCATCTGACTACGGATCAGAAGGTTAGAGGTTCGAGTCCTCTCGGGCGCACTGTAAGCCACCTGCGGGGTACGGCAGGTCAAACGGCACGTGATATTGTGGTTCCTCGGGGCGTAGCTTAGCCCGGTAGAGCGCCTGCTTCGGGAGCAGGAGGTCGGAGGTTCAAATCCTCTCGCCCCGACTACCACACCAGTAACAATCGTACAAATCAAAGCCCGGCAACGAGTTCGCTCGTTGCCGGGCTTTCTTTGTGCTGCGTCAGCCGCTGCGTCAGCTGCTGCGTCAGCTGCTGCGTCAGCTGCTGCTGCCGGCGCGCGAGCCACGCCCGGCAGCAGCCACCACCTACGAGCAGCGCGCCAACGCCACCGGGCAATGCTCCGGATCCGGCGCCGGTGCGCTGGACGCACCACCGGGCCCACCAAACGTGTAGTTGATGAGCTGCAGCGTCGCCAGCTCACGCCCCGGAATGGGCAGCTGGGTGATGCTGTTCTCCGGGAGCGTCTGCCAGCCGCGCGCGTCGAAGAACGCGGTCACGCCGTTCACGCCGAGCATCTCGATGCCTTTCTCGTAGCGCAGCGCGTCCCACAGGCTGCCGCAGGAGCCGTCGAGCTTGCGCGGCACACACCCGGCCTCATCCGGCGGGCCGGCCAGCGTGACGGCCGGCAGCTCGCCGTTGGCCACGCGGCTGCGGTTGATGAGCGGCACCGCTTCCGACGCGCGGTTCAGGCGGATGAGCGCCTCGGCCTTGAGCAGGTCCATTTCGGTGGTGGTGACTGCCGGCTGCGGCCCCACCTGCCACGAGATATCGGTGCCGAAGCGCAGGAAGTAGTACCACGAAAAGCGGTACGTGCCACGATCGGCGCGGAAAATATTGTTGAGATTGTAGCCCACATACTTGCCGGCCGATGCCGGGCCGCCCGAGCCCTGGATGCGACGGTCCTTTGTACGCATCTGGAACGCCACCCGGTTGTCGTTTGGCGTATTCAGCCAGTTCTGGAAACCACCGCTCGAGTCTGCGGCACCGAGCAGCCAGTAGCTCGGCCGGCCAAAGTCGCTGGGACGCCCGGCCGTGCGCAGGCGGGCAATGAGGCGCTTCCAGTCGTCCCACAGGATGTCCGGCTGCGCTTCCGGGGCAAAGTCCACCTGAATCCCGGCATCGACCCGACGGATCACCTCGTTCCAGTCCACGGCGTCGCGTTCGGCGCGCGTGCGTGGGGCATACGCCAGCAGTCGCGCCGCGTACGAGTTGGCCAGACGCACGAATTCATCGCGCGTCATCGCGGTGTAAAGAAAGTTCTCCGCCGGCAGCGTGAAGTTGGCTGTGCCAGCGATGGCAATCGCCTCGTCGAGCTGACTGACGGCCGCGGTGATCATGCCATCGTACGGCGTGAACTCGGGCGTGGTGATGCTCGCCAAGTCGGTGTTCTCGTCCACGACGATCGCCTTGTCGAAGTACAGGCCGAGATAGCCGTGCGAAACGCCCTGCATGAACTTGCCCACGGCCTTGGCGCGCGCCGTGCGCGTGGCGTCCACGATCACCACGCCGTCATCGATGGCAGCAATGGCATCATTTACGGCGGAGATGGTGCCGTAGAGCTCGTACCAGGGCCGTTCATTCACGTTGCTGCGATTGTTGGCCTGGCTGTTGTTCCACGCGTTCCGGGGCACCTCGGACAGCTCGAGCTGGCCAAAGTCGGCGAATCCCGACGTGATCTCGTTGGCGATCGTGGAGAAGGCCCACGAGGGATAGTCGTCGTGGCCGGACACCGGCCAGAACGTGCGGAAGGAAGACGAGACGAACGATTCGGTGGACGTGGGCTGCTGGGTCGCGCGGTCGCGGTCCGGCAGATTCGGGTTGGTAACGGCGAGTTCCTGGCACCCGCCGAGCAGCAGCGCTGCTCCGACGGATCCGGCTACCACGATGGTGCGCATAGGAGGTCTCCAGAAGGCGGCAGGGGCGCTCAAAACGTGATCTCGATGCTGCCGGACAGCGTCCGGTAGCGCGGGTAGTCAAAGCTGTCGAGGCGGTTGATCACGCTGCCGACTTCCGGGTCGTAGCCCTTGTAGTCGGTGAACGTGAGCAGGTTGCGCCCAATGAGCGAGACGGCCATGCCGCTGGCCCCGAGGCGGTTGAGCGCGGCGTTGAACCGCGTGGGCAACTGGAAGCGCAGCGAGAGTTCCCGGAGCTTCACGAAGCCGGCGTCCTCCACGAAGAAGTCCGTCGGGCTGTTGGCCGAGTAGAGCTGCGTGTAGTAGCTCGTGGTCTTCTTGAGCTCCTGCGGCTTGCCGACCTGGTCGACATCGGCGCTGCGTCCATACTGGTACATGCGCTGGTTGGTGAGATTGTAGGCATTGCCACCCACCTGGGCATCCCAGAGCATGAACAGGCTCACACCGCGCCAGTTGATGGTGTTGCTGATGCCGTATCGGAAGGCCGGATTGCCATCGCCGATCTTGACGAGCGCGTTGCTGCCCGTCGAATCCTTGGCGGTGATCGGCATGCCCCACTGATAGTTGTTCGTGCCGATGCTGCCGCTGCTGCCCCACTTGTTCAGCGTCTCACCCTGGGTGAAACTGGCGCTGTCGCCCACCCAGACGAGCAGGCCATCGTCGTTCACCTGAAACTGCGACGCCGACGACGCGGCATCGGCCGGCAGCTCGCTGGCGTTCCTGAGGAACCGGTAGCCATACATCGCGCCGAGCGTTTCCCCTTGGCATCGATACTGAATGGTGCCGGTGGTGAAGCAGGAGCGATTGAACTCGGTGATCTTGTTGCGCGAGCGATCGGCGACCAATCCGGCGCGCCACGTGAAGTTGGGGCGCTTGATGATGTCGGCCTCGATCGTGGCCTCGTACGTGTTGCCCTTCACCGTACCGGCGTTCTGCCACTGCGCGTTGTACCCCACGTAGCCGGCCAGCGGAATGAGGATGAGCTGGTCGGTGGTGGTCACGTTGGCGTACGAGAGCTGCACGGAAAACCGGTTCTTGATGATGGCGTCAACACCGACTTCCGTTTCTTGGGACTCCTCGGGCTTGAGCAGCCGATTGCCCAGGTTGGCCTTGAGCACACCGCCGCCTTCGCTGAACGAGAACGTTTCGTACTGGTCGTTGAAGTCGGGACGTGTGCCGGCCGTACCCTGTGACGCGCGCAGCTTGAACTCGTTGATCGATGCGAACGGCCACCAGTTTTCCTGCGACACGCGGTACGCCCCGCTCACGCGGTAGTACAGGTTCTCCTGCTCCTCGGGACCGAACAGCGAGCTGCCGTCCTGCCGCAGCAGTCCGTCCACGATGAACTTGCCGTTGTAGTCGGCGGCCACGGAGCCGATGTAACTGTTGGTGCGCACGGTCTGCACCGACGACGACACGAACCGGTTCTGCGCGTTGTCGAGGCTGTTCACACCGGGGGTGGCAAACGTATTGCCTTCCGCGGTGGTGAGCGCATTGGTCTCGCGCTCCATGAGCGCCCGACCCGTGGCACGCAGCGTGAAGTCGCCCACGCGCTGCAGCAGGTTGACGCTGCCGAGTGCGTTGACGGCGTCGGTGGTGCCGCTGAACTGGGAAATCTCACCCGGTCCGCCGAGCGCGAAGCCTTCCGTCTTGACGCCGGCGTCAAGGAAGAAATTCTCGCGGCGATCGGAGCGATCGTAGCTGAGTGTGCCGTCGAACGTGAGCCACGACATCGGCGCGTAGCGCGCCTGCAGTCCACCCTGGGTGCGCGAGCGCTTGCGCTGGTTCACCTCGGTGGAGAGCACATACAGCGGATTCTCCTCGCGGCCGTCCGGATCGAGCTGGAATGCGTACGGCGTGCCGTCGGGATCTGGCGTGAGCAGGTCGATGTCCGGCGCCTGATTGATGAGATCGAAGAAGGTGTCGCCGTAGAGGTTCTGCCGCTCCGACTGGCTGTGGTACGCGCTCACACCGAACGACAGCTTGTCGGTGGGACGGTGGTCGAGATTGAGGCGAAAGTCGTTCTGCTGGTAGCGTCCGCTGCTGAGCACCACGCCATCCTCACCCGAGTTCACGAACGAGAAGAACCAGTTGGTCTTGCCGCTGTTCTGGGCAATGTTCAGCGAGTTCTTGGTATAGTTGCCGGGATCGAAGAAGCGGTCGACCTGGTCGTATACCTGCCCCGGGAACTGCCGGTCCTGAAACAGCGCTGAATCCGGCCGGTCAACGCGCCCCGCACGATCCGTGGCAACGCCGTTCGCATCCACGTACTGCCCGGCCTCGTTCACTTGATAGAAGTGGTACTGCGCCCACTTCACCGGTGAGTTCAGCGAGTTGGAGCCGAGCTCCGATCGCACGCTGAACCGCGTGGTACCGTCGGCGAGGCCATTGCCGCGACGCGTGGTGATGTTGATGACACCCGCCGCCGCACGAGCGCCGTAGAGCGACGCCGCGGCCGCGCCCTTCACCACCTCGACACTCTCGATGTCCATACTCTGAAGATCGGCGCTGCTGGCGCCAAACGCGTCCGTCTGAATCACGCCGTCCACCACGATGAGCGGCGAGTTGGACTTGTTGATGCTGGTGGGCGTGCGCAGCACGATGCTGGTACCGCTGCCCGCTTGACCGGACGGCACCACAGACGCACCGGCGATCTTGCCCTGAATCGTTTCCAGCGCATTGGTGGCCGGTACCGGCGCGTTTTCGGCCGAGACCCGACCCACGGTAAATGGCACGCGTGTACCAGTGGCGGGATCAACAACGCCAGTGGTCACGAAGGCCTGCAGGCTGAGGCCGGCCTCCACCATACCGAGGTTGAGCGTGAGCGTCGCGTTGTCCGCCACGGTCACACCGGAGCGGTTGAGCGGCTTGTAGCCGAGTCGGCGCACCTCGACGATGTATACGCCGGCGGGCACGGCGGGGAAGGCATAGCGTCCCGCTTCGTCGGTGCGCGCGTCGATACGCGGGGCAGTGCGTGCGCCGGCAGTCACCAGCGTGAGCGCCACGGACGAGAGCGGCACGCCGCTCGTCGAGTCGGTGACGACGCCGGACACGCGTCCGGTGGCCCCCTGCGCGTGGGCGCGCGGCGCGGCCGACATTAGCAGGGCAACCATGGCGAGTGCACTGCACATCGCGAGGGGAAGGGCGCGGGTCAGGCGTGCAACATCACCGTGCCGTGTAGCGACGAGTGAAATTGCAACAGACGCGCGGCCACGAACGAGGCCAGCGATCATTGTTCCTCCGGGGGAGTGGACGATTTTGAGGAGTGTCCACCGAATATACCCGTCGTGGGGAACCGTGACACAGCGCCTCGCGCCCAACCGGGTCGGGACGCCGTCTTGGCGCGTCTCGCCGTGCTCAGCCGTCGCCAAGGACGGAAACGGCTCGCCCCGCGGCGAGCTGGGCTCACCGCGGGGCGAAGGAACAGGCGGGTGTCAGGCTGGTGCCAAGCGGCCAGCGTGCGCTGACCGGCACGTGGTCCCGGAAATTACCTCAGGACTTGTGGTTCTTGAATGCCTGAGGGCCAGCGTAGATCTCACGGCAGAACAAGGCGACTGGAATCAAGACCAACACCACCATGCCGATGGGCCCGATTGCCACGATGAAGCTGAACACCAGCGAGATCACGCGCAGCACCAGTCCGGCGAACGTGAGCAGGAAATCGGGCGTGACGGCGTAGTCGAAAAATGGCATACGGCAACTCGGCGGAAGAAGGTCGGATCGAAGACGTGAGACGCAGTGAAACTAGGTCAGCGCGTGGTGCGGAGCAAGCCGACCCGCGCCTGGTGGGCGCCTACTGCAGTGCGTACCGCTGGAGGTACTGGAGATCATCAGCGTCACGACGAACGGTGTAGACGACACCCTTGCCAAAGCCCACGATGCTCGTGCGCGGCGGGAACACCACCTGTCCCGTGTGCTTGCCGGTGGCATCGAACACATCGTATCGCGGGTTGAGATCCTTGGCCGCCCGGTACCGGCCCACCCAGATATCCCCGTTGGGCAGCGCATAGACCTGGCTGTTCTGGAAGGCGGGCATGACGTCCGGCCACTCGGCCGGGTCATTTTGCGCCACGTTGGCCGGAGCCACCGAGCGGGTGGTCGCGCCACCGCTGCCGCGGGTCATGGCGATGGCAATGCCGGGTGAGGCGGCGCGTTCGTCGCGCCACGCCTGTTTCTCGGCCTCACCGATTCGGATGGTCGGCACGCGCACCGCGGCGCCTCGCGCGACGGCGCCTCGGCCAGCGGCTGGATACACGTCCACGTGGAAGTCGGTGGCGCGGACCACCGCCACGCGTCCGTCAGAGAGAACGGTCCACCCGTCCTGCGGCTGGAACGGCGTCGCTCCAATGCGGACGTTGAAGTTGCCGGCACCTCCGGACACGATGGGCTTGGGTCTGCGTACCCACGCAACCGTATCCGACCCGCTGGCCTTGCGGCTCATGCGCAACACCGGCACGCTGTCAGCACCCTGCGCTCCGTTCGGTCCTTGCACAATCGGCGAGCCCTCCATGTACAAACGGCCGGCAGCGTCTACCGCACGCGTGTTGATGGCCGCCATGGCGCCGCCACCCATCATGATCACCGCGCCTCCGCCGGAGCGCGGCGTCGAGGAAGCGGCGGGCGCCTCCGCCGCCGGGCTCCACGTGCCGGCCAAACTGCCCCCGGGTCCGAGCAGGAGAAACCGTGAGTTGATGGCATCCATGACCATGGTGCTGTCACCCGGCAGCGCGAAAGCGGTCATGGGCAACCCGTACTCATTGGGCCCGGACCCTTCGCGAGACAACGCCGTGACCCGGTTGGCCTTCATGTCCACCAGGTGCACCACCTTGTCACGCGGATCGGTGACAATGAGGCGGCCGTCTGACAACTCGCGCAGGCCGCGCAGCCCGCTGTACGGTTCCGACAGCTCGGCCAGCGGCTTGGTGTAGGTTCGCGTGGGCGTCTGCGCCTGGGCGGAGTGCGCGGGCCATACCAATCCGATGGAGACGACGCCAAGCAGCGTTGCGCTCAGGGATCGCAGTGAAGCAGTCATGGGGATGTGCGGGAACGGGAGAGTCGGCGCGGGGCCGGGAAAGCGGGTGACGCTGGAGCGCGCGGGCACAACCGCACGAGGCGCGAAGCGTCAGACCGGGAGCTTCACCGCATTGGTCACGCCGCGCCAGAGGCAAGGTTGCCGTGGTTCGTCCCCGGCCTGCCACGGTTCATCACACGGCCGCCGGAGCAACCTCGCCACCGGAGCGGCGCGCGCGGCGCCGAGGCCACCACCCCGGTCCTTTGGGACCACCGCCGTCCCGCTTGCGCCGCACCAGCCGATAACCCACGAGCATGGCCGGCAGCAGAAAGAGCGCCCCGACCGTGCCCATGAGTGTGCCTCCGGCCGTCGCCAACGCGATCGCGCCAAAGAGCGTGGTGGCCTTGGTGCCCACGGTGAGCGGGATCAAGCTGGCCAGCGCGCTGAGCGTGACGAGCACGATCATGCCGGAGCGATCGTTGGCCGCACGCAGGATGTCACCCGAATGCAACGCGGCCGACCCACCGGCCGCCATGCGCGAGCGCCGACGTGCGAGCGCCGCGTCCACCAGCAGGATGGCTTGATTCACGGCCAGGCCCACCACGAGAATCACACCCACCGCCGCCTCGCGACCGAACGCGGCCTTCATCACCCAGAACGCCGCCACCACGCCGGCCAGCGCCAGTGGCAGCGACAGGAACACCATGGCAGCGCCCCATACGGAGTCGAACACCAGCGCCACCGAGAGAACAACCAGCGACAGCCCGATGCCGAACACGAGCAACAATCCCTTGGAGCTCTCGTCGTCCTGATAGCCCCAGAGCGAGCCGGCGTCCTTCACTTCATCGCCCGCCGGCACGGCCACCGCCTCGAGAAACGCATCGTGTGTGCGCTGCGCGAGATTTTGCGGCCCGCGAAAGTCGTAGTTCACCTGTCGGATGTACTGTTGATCTTCGCGCGACACGATGCTG
>JBBSPE010000191.1:0-8000 GCA_038259155.1 Gemmatimonadales bacterium | reverse complement strand
CGGCGACGGTCGCGCGCTCGATGCCTTCCAGGTCAGCGGCCTGCGATTGGTCCCCGGGGTCACCACCGCCGTGCCGCAGGCGGTGCAACTGTTCGAGGTGGCGTCCGTTGTCGTGACCGAAGCCAGCGCCTCCACACCCCTGCCGCCAACCGGCACCACGCTCCGTGCCGGCACCACGCTGGCGCTGGGCGCCACCGTCAGCGATGCCTCCGGTCAGGTGCTCTCCGGCCGCACCATCACATGGTCGTCGAGCAACGCGGCGGCGGCCAGCGTGTCCGCGACAGGTGTCGTGACGGGTGTCGCCGCCGGTGCCACCACCATCTCGGCCACCACCGGCGGCCGCACCGGTTCCGTCGAGCTTCTCATCACGCCTCCCACCCAGCGTCTCTCGGTGGTCGGAGTTGCCAGCACCGGAGCGGGTCGCGTGCTGTCCGATCCCACCGGGATTGACTGCGCCATCACTGCGGGCGTGCCCAGCGGTACCTGCGCCTTTGATTTTCCGCTCGGTGTGACGGTTGACCTTTCCGCGATCCGCGAGTCCGCCACCACCGCTCGCTTTGACGGCTGGACCGGCGCCTGCATCGCCAACGGCACGTCGCCCGACTGCACGCTGGTCATGGATCAGCCCCGCACCACCGGGAGCTCGTTCACCGGCCTCGCGCTCGTGACCCTTTCCGCCGCGCAGCCGTTCGGCGGCGTCACGGTCGGCTCGCCCACGGAAGGCGCGCAACCCGGGCAGACCTTGAACTGCGCCTACAGCAACTCGGCGCTCAACGGCTCGTGCACGCTGACGTTTCTCACCGGGACGACGCTCACCCTCACCGCATTCGAGATCGGGATTGCGCGCGCGATTGGCTGGACCGGCTGCGACACCGCCACACGCACCACGTGCACGTTGTTGCTCTCCAGCAGCGCGCCTCGGTCGCCGAGTCTCGACGCGCATCCCGGCAACGTGGTGGTCGTTCAGGCGCTGGGCACTGGCGCGGGTGTGGTGACCGCGCCCAATGTCGGAAGCGTCGGCCTCCTCGCCCCCCTCAACTGCGGGCCGTCCGTGCCCCAGGGCCTCGAGGTCTGCTCGTCTGGCTACCCAATTGGCACCACGGTGGAGGTGACGGCGACTCCAGACGCCGGCAGTCGCCTCGTGGGCTGGGGATCGAGTCCCTGCGCAGTGTCCGGTAGCACGTGCACGATTTCCAGCACCAGCGGTGACGGCAGCGAAATCCGGCTCTTCCCCGAGTTCGCGCCGGATCTGATTCCGGTGACGCTCCAGCTCGCCGGCAGCGGCGGCGGGACGGTGTTCTCCAACGGAACGCCGGTGTGCATTCTGACCCCCAACGAGACGTCGCGTCAGTGCGGCGTGGACGTCCTGGCGGGCTCGTTTATCACCTTCACGGGCGCGCCAAGCGGCGGTGGGCAGTTCCTCGGCTTCGGCGGCGCGTGCTCGGGCACGAGCTGCCCGATCACCATCACCAGTGCCACCACGATCACGGCGTCGTTCACGAGTGTCGCGCCGTCCGTGACCATCAACGTTGCGCCGATCGCGGGGCACAACAGCTCGGGGTTCATCTTCACCGGGTCATTCGACATCGACTGCAACATCGTTGGCACCGGCACCACGGGACCGTGTGCTACCACGCGCCCGCAGGGCTCCACGGTCACGATTTCGGCAGTTGATGACATCTTCGAACTCACCAGCGGCATTGGCGTGTTTGCTCGCTGGACCGCCAACTCCCCGTGCCCCGGCAGCGTCGCCCTGGAGTGCACCTTCGTGGCAACGAACGCCGTGACCACGGTGGAGGTCGAGTTTGTGCCGGGCGCCACGATCGACATTGCGCTGGGTGGATCTGGTACTTTGCCCGGATCGCTGACGGCGTCCGTGCCCGGGTACCGCAGCTTGCAGGGGTGCAGCTACGTGTCCGACTCGTTGCCTACCAACTGCCGCTTTGTCGTGCCGGCCCAGCGGACGGCTACGCTCACCGCCTTTCCTTCCTCGGGAGGGAACGTCGACGCGGGCGGCGTGAACTTCTGCAGCTTCTTCGTGAATGGCTGCACCTTCGTCGTGAACGCAAGCGTGACGGGCAGCCTGTACTTCTTCCCGCCGCTGCTGTTCCAGCTATCGCTGACCGAGGAGGCCCCACGCACCTTCACCGACTGGCAGCGGGCACAGTGGGCGCCCGCTGCCAACAGCGCACGAGGATCAGCGCTCAGGCGTGCCGCGCTCGAGTGACGCGAGCCGCACCTTCGCGCGCTCGAACTCGGGCTTGGCGTCGATCGCCTGCTTGTACAAGGCGACGGCGCCGGACACGTTCTTCTTGTCCTGCTCCTCAATGGCGCGGCTGAGCAGCAGCATGGCCTTGAACTGATTCGGGTTCTTGCCGCCAGCGTCCGAAAATTTGGTGGCGTCGGCCGGCCGGCTTGGCAGCTTGAGTCCCGCGTTCACCTTTGCGCCGAGTTCGCTGACCAAGGACATCAAGTTGTCCGCCTTGCCGCTCACGGTCTCCGCGTAGTCATACTCGGTGGTCTCCGAGTTGACGGCGCGCACGTCAATGCGCATCTCCCCTTTGGGCGTGACCACAAAGGCGCCCATGAGCACGTGACTGGCGCCCACAATCTGTCCGACCCGCACGGCTGTCGCTTTGTCCACGCGGCCGGAGGTGGACAGATTCTGCTCCTCGAGAATCTCCTGCAGGCGGTCACGCTCCAACAAGCGGATGCCCGGATTGCGCAGGAGCTCCGTAATCATCAGCTCCGCCATCCCTTTGCTGAGCGGCGCGTAGTCGATGTCGGCCGACAGCGCGCCGTTTGTGAAATACATGACGGCGATGGTAGGCCGCGTGTCGACCTGCGCCATGGCAGGCGTCGCGAACCACCCGGCCGAGACGGTGCCAAGCAGCGCGAGGGACAATATGCCACGGCGGCGAGATCGCGGGCGGGCGATCGAATGGTCGGCTGGCGCTGGCGCAGTGGTGGGCATGGGATCTCTCCTGGAAGGCACGGATACGGCGGGACGCGACGGATCGGGAAAGCGACGAGCGGTGGGACGGGGGCCGCACGGGTGATACACGGGTGATACACGGAACCTCGCGCTTGCCAAGCGGCGTCGTCAATGGCGAGTGGAGGGCAAGGTGGGCCAAACGGTGCACCGCAGTGGTGACGTTGCTCACGCAGGACGCGTCGCCGATTGGGGCCGTCACGGCGCATGGCCGCTTGCGCTTCGACGCCCTTGCCTCAATCGTCGGACATCGGACGCGCGAGGTGCCGTCGTCCCGATCCGCACACACGCTCCCGATCCCGCCTGCCATGCCCAAGGTTTGTCCCGTCTGCGGTGTCTCCTACACCGATGGCAACATTTTTTGCCCGACCGACGGCTCCACGCTGCGCGCCGGCGACTCTGAGGGTGATCTCATCGGCACCGTGGTGGCCGATCGCTACCTGGTGACCGACCTGCTGGGCGAGGGCGGCATGGGCAAGGTCTACCTCGCGCGCCACGTGCGACTGCCGCAGCAGGCGGCCATCAAGGTGCTCCGTCCGGCCATGCTGCGCGACATGGCAGCAGTGGCCCGCTTCAACCAGGAGGCCGCCAACGCCAGTCGCATCGAGCACGAGCACATTGCGCGTGTCTTCGACTACGGCGAGTCGTCGGACGGCACGGTGTACCTGGCCATGGAGTACGTGCCGGGCCGCACGCTCAAGTCGATCATCGCGAAGGACGGGGCGCAATCACCGGCGCGCACGGCCACGATCACGCGGCAGATCGGTGACGCATTGGACGCGGCGCATCGCCTGAACATTGTCCACCGCGATCTCAAGCCAGACAATGTCATGGTGATCGAGGACGAAGAACTCGGCGACCGGTGTAAGGTCGTGGACTTCGGCATTGCCAAGGCGATTGGCGGAGCGACCGGCGAGCAGGGCCTCACGAAAACGGGGTTCGTGGTTGGCACACCGGAGTACATGAGCCCTGAGCAGCTGCTCGGCGGCACCATTGACCATCGCAGCGACGTGTATGCGCTCGCCCTCGTGAGCTTTCACTGCCTCACCGGCGTGCTGCCGTTTGAGGGGTCAACGCCTGAGCGGGCGATGACGGCGCGTCTGGTCGAGGCGCCACGGCCGTTGTCTGCGGTCCGCTCCGATATTGCCTGGCCAGCCGACGTGCAGGCCGTGTTCGACCGGGGACTCGCTCGTTCGGTGGAGGACCGTTACGATCGTGCGGGCACGTTCGCGCGAGAACTGGAAGCCGCCATCACGCGCTGGATCAACAGCGCCGCGGAGACACGCGAGGCCACCCCACCGTCCGCGGCTCGAGTGGCCAGCGCGACACCTGCGCGTGCCCGCCCAACGGCCGCCGCGGCGTCACCTGCCGGCGCGAAGCCGGTCACGCCCGTCCGTACCGCCGGCGTCACCCCAACGCACGCGCCGTCCCGCATGCCCCTCATCGTGGGCGGTCTGCTGGGTGTGGTAGGGATCGCCGCCGTGTCGCTCGTGTTGCTGAGACCGGGTGCGGACGGCGCGTCGCCCGCACCCACGAACACGGCATCTGCCGATTCCTCGACGAACGCCGGCGAAGACATCTCTCCCGGAAACACGTTTGGCGGGGCCACAATTCCGGATCGGCAGACCGACAGCTCGGCGTCCAATCGCGGCGTGACGCCTCCTGACTCGGGTACGTCCACGCCGGATAACTCGATAAAAGAAAAGACTCAATCGAGACAGCAAACAGGCAGAACAACGCCATCCGAGCGTTTGGCAATCGATTCGCCGCCTGCCCCGATTGCTGCACCTACAGCGCGCGAAACCTCGGCCGCGGCGCTCGCCTCGCTCGACAGCATTCGCAACTCACTGGACCCGCTGGTTGCCACGCCCGCCGACGCGCGACGCGGCATCGCCGCCCTCCGGCAGCTCATGCCACGATTGGCGACCGCCGAGGATAGCGCGTGGGGCTATATCCGCCAGGCGGAGGCGCACTTTATCGCTGAGGACGAGCGCTCGGCCTGCCTCGCCCTGCGCGAGGCGCGCCCGCGCGTACGGTCCGGAGCACAGCGCGAGATCCTCACCCTCATGACGGGCGCGCTCTCGGTCACCTGCTGACCGGAGCGCGTGCCCGACCCTCAGTGAGCTTACGGCGCCTTCACCACCGTCGTCGGACAGTTGTCCAGCGCCTCGCCCAGCCAGCCCGCCTTCATCATCGGCAGGCCGCTGGGGAACGTGTAGATGACCGTGACCGGTGACTTGCCGTTGGCCTGATAGTTGGCCCGCAACTCCCCACCGCTCCACTCACCGTTGCCCTTCGCAATGAGGCGGTACAGCGCCCACGGGCCGCTCTCCTGGGCCAGCGTCACTTCATCGCGACCGAACCGCGCGTCGTAGCTCGCGACAAGCTTGGCACCATCGCCGCTGGCGGGCGGCCACTGGATGCCGTTCTTGGGTGTGTCGGGGTTGAAGCGCATGACGCTGCCACTCCCGGTGCCGTGGCTCAGCGTGATCGGTTGCACGTCCTTCGTGGCCACCGCCAGCGCCCACCCTTCAATGCGCGGCTCCTTCGCCCCGCGCGGGAACATCGCACCGGCGATCGCGGCCGTGCGGTTGAAGAACTCCACGAATTTGTCATCAAGCGCGAGCGGCGCGCCGGCTCTCGGAATCCATCGTGTCCCGCGCTGCTCGAGATAGGGTGCCAACTTGTCCTGCTGCAGCACCCAGAACGCCCCGGTCTCCGGCGCGAAGATGTCCATGAGGTCGCCAGTGGTCGCCTCCGTGCGCGCGCCGGCGTTGAGCGGGTACTTGGCCGAGAGAGCGCCCAGCTCGCGGCAGAATCCGATCGCCGCCTTGTTGAGCGCGTCGGCCGGTGATTCGCCGCCGCCACCACCACCACCGGCGTCGGGGGGAGGCGTCACGACGACTGGCGGCTTCGGCTTCTCCGCCACCACGCGAATCGTCGGCGGTCGCGTGGACGCGGCCGTGCGGAGCACGCCTTCCGCCCCGGTGATCGGTGCTTCCAGTAGCGAGGACACCATCGGGCCCACCTGCGATGCCGCGGTGTCCACCGCAAAGTTCTGCGCCACCTGTCGCGCCGACACCTTGGCCTTCGTGGCCTCGGACATCGCCGACTGGGCCTCGGCCTTCACGGCGTCTGCGCTCGCCGTGTCCACCACCTGCGGCATGTTCGCCACCTGCTCCAGCGCGCCCTGCAGGTTGAGCAGCCCGTTGGCGTACGGCTGGTTGGGCTCCGACACGAGCTTGTCCTTCACCGCCGGCGGCGTCACCGCGTGGACCGGCTGAAACGCCGCAGTGGTGATGGAATCCACGTCGGTGCTGCGCGCCACCAGCGCGAACAGCCCCAGCAGCGGCGATTGCGCCCCGCCCAAAATGCCCAGCTTCTGCGCAGCGTCCTTGGTGCCGACGGGCGGGATCACGGAGGTGGAGCGCACGAACAGGCGCCACTGATTGATGTAGTCGCTCGTGTATCGTGTGCGCAGCTCGGCGATGATGCGGTCACGATCCTGCGCGAGTGCGGCCGTGGCATCACCCACCACCCACTGCTCGCCTTCGAAATACCGGTCGGCATTGCGCAGCGCGTCCTGCATGAACGCCCAGCCGTCCCGTGTGAACGGTCCCGCCACTTCACCGGACGACGCCAGCACGCCGGCCGAGTTGGGCACCGCCTGCGCCAGTCGGATCGGCTTGGTGCTCTTGATCGCTTCCGCCAACATGGACTGATAGATGGGTTCCGCGCCGGTGAAGCGACTCAGGAACGTGCGCGACGTACCCACCATGCGCGCGTCGGAGGGTGTGGGCCACGGGTGCTCGATCGCCAACTCGCTGGCAAAGTATTCGAACTGCCGGCGGGACAGCCCCACCACGTCGGCGTCGAGGTCCTGTCCGCGTGCCCACGACGCCAGTAGCACCGGCGCGAGAAACTCCGGGGTGCTGCGCTGGTGCTCGGACGTGGTGATGAGATACGCCTTGAGCCGATTGTACACCGTGCCGTAGTCGTCGGTTGGCGATGGCACGTCGGGCAGGGCGCGCAGTGAATCCACGAGTGCCCCCCAGCCGTCAGCGTACATCTGCTGTCGGAACCCCTGGAACCACACCGGGCGCGCGGCGTCGAGCAGCCCGGGGCCACTCCACAACCCCATGCGCATGGTGAGGGGTGCGCCCTCGGTGTTGTAGCCACGCAGCGTGTCGAGCAGCGCGCGCAGGTCGTCGAGGCGCCGCAGGGCTTCGGGCGACGGGAACACGATCGTTCCCTGCGACGCCGTGATCTGCGGCAACGCCGCCACCGCGCGCGCCGCCGACTCCGTGCGCGCCGTGAGTGACCGGTTCCGGGCCCACGACACGGTGAACATGATGGCAGCCATGGCCGCGATGCCCATGGCCGTTCCCAGCAGGGCCCGCCGCAAGCGGTGCACACGCACCCCGCCACGCGCGGCCATGGCCGCGCCACCGTCGGCCAGCACCACATCGGTGAAGAACCGGTCCAGGAACATCCACTGCGGCACCTTGCGGGCCGGTCCGCTCGCACTCGGCGCCGGTGCAGCCGTGGGAGCGTGCATGCGCGAGAACACCGCCGTCGCATCGCTCGCCTTCACCTGCTGCGCTGCGGGCGCACTCGGTGCCGACTGCACATCGCGCACCACTACCGGACGCGCGCCCACAAAGTAGAAGCCGCGCAACTGCGGGCTCACGCCCAGTTGCGTGGGGCGCGTGATCTCGGTGAGAAACTTCGTGGCCGCTGTGGCCACCTTTTTGAACTCGCGCGGCAGTTCGTACGACGCCAACCGGCGCTCACCCACGGCCTCGCGGCCCAGCAACTCCAGCCGACGACGTGCAATGGAGCGAATGATCTCGTCGAACGCCATCGCGATGCGCGGCGTCAGGCGCTCGGCGTGCGCACCAGCCACGCCCTCCGCGTCAAACGGCAGCGCGGCACCCAGCGGCGCGCGCACTTCTTCATGTGTGAACGGTGAGGCCCACGCCTCGTAGTGCGGAATGCGGTCGGCCTT
>JBBSPE010000190.1:0-8056 GCA_038259155.1 Gemmatimonadales bacterium | reverse complement strand
GAGGCCCGGCAGCATGAACGCGGGCTCCACGTCTACCCGACCGTTGGTGATGGTCCCCCACACGAGCAGCCGATCGGTGGCGCCGGCGGTCGCCAGCGCTGCTTGTGCCGGCGCGACCAAGGCATTCGGTGTGGTGGTGCGGTACGACAGGGAACGCGTCCAGTTGTGCGCGCTGATCCATTGGTTGCCGCAGTACCCCATGAGATCGGTCGCCGTGGGAAACACGACGGCGCCTGTCGTGGGATTCCAGCCGTACGATCCGATCGCACCGCCTGAAAATGGATACTGCGAGTCCGGGTTGCCGGGACTGCCGCACGGCGCGTGCCGCAGAAGAAAGTTGTGTCCCCACTCATGGGCCGCCACGCCGTCCCCGCTGGGCAGCTTGTCCCAGCCAATCGCCGTGCGACCCGGTACAAAACCGTACCCGGCCACTCCACTGGAATAGTTCACGTCCACGACGCCGTACCAGTACTCGCCGGGTGCTCCCTCCGCCGCGCGCAACGCGTTCATCTCGCTCAGCAACGCAGTCCAGGCATTGTTGCCGTCATTGCTCTGCAGAGCGGCCACACTCGCGGTATAGGGCTCCCGCACGCTGATGTTCACCTCGTTGATCGGCAGCAGCCGCCGCGCGAGCGATGTGTAGGATCCCTTGTTTTCCTCGGTCACGTTGCCCGCGACGTTGGTTGGCAGCGCGATCACCGGAACCAGCACTGCGTTCCACACGGGCACGGCCAGCACGGAGATCGCCCGCGGCGTACCGCCTCGCGGCCACACATTGTCACGGGCATCTCCATCATCCGCGATCAGGCCATCGGGGTCGGCTTCGATGAGCACCTGCAAGCCGGGCACCATGAGACTCGCAGCAATGCGTGTGTTCCAGCTGCGCGTCAAGCTGCCCTCGTTCACGACGGTGTCCACGGACGTGGATGACGAGGTGAGGGTCCTGGTGTCGAGCACGGTCCCGTTGACCGACAAGGTGGCGCGCACTGCCGGCCGCCAAGTATTGATGTCGGTGGCCTTGAGAAAGACGCGAAGGAACGCCTCGCGTCCGGCCACCAGCGGCGCGCTGCCCTCAAAGGTCTGAATGGCCTGCGTGACATACGCGCCCTCGACCGCAAAGTTGGCGACGATCGGCGCGGACGTGAAGGCGATGGAACTCGATGTCAGCACGCCAGCCGTCACCGTGACGGTTTGTGCGATGACCGCCGGCGAGTAGCGCACGCCACTCCCGCTCAGCGCGGCGGTGGAGACCGTCCACACGCCGGGCGACAGATCGGGAATCGTTCCGGGTCCGCTGCGCGTGACGGATGTGGCGCCCTTGGTCACGGTGAAGCTGGGCGTGACGCCTGGATCCAGGCCCGGCGCGATGATTTCGACGGCGCCAGTGGAAACGGAGTACGGCAAGGCAAAAAACGCGGTGTCACCTGGAAAGGTCTCGCGCGCAATCGTACCGCCCGTGGACACCCAGCCGAAGTTGTCGGCGATCACCGGCTGACCCTGCGCGGACCACGTCCCCGACAGCGACGCGAGAAACGGAACGCCGGCCGTTGCACTGTACACGCTGCCATCGGGCGCGGTGAGTCGCACGAGCGCACTGGCGCTGGTGGGGAGGCCCGTGGTGGAGGCGGTGAGCACGATGGCCGCCGCCGCATACTGCACGGTGGCCGGTGACACCATACCCACCACGATGGTGACGTCGTAACGCTCGCTGAACGGCACCCACCGCCCGACGCCGGGCGCGCTGGGCTGCGCCGGTGTGAGGGTCGCGATGCCGGGAGCCAGATTGCGCAGCGTGTCTCCGCTCAACACGACGCGTGAAGCGCCATCAGCCGTGGTGAGCGTGAACGTCGGGCTCAGCGAGGAGGGGAGGCCGCTCGTGGCAATGATCAGGCCGCCGGTTGTGGGCGGAATGTTGGGGGCGGTACCGCCGTCGCTACCACCGCACGCCGTGGCTGCCACACACGCGACGGCGCCGTACATCACACGGACGGCGCGGAGTCGGATCAACCGGAACATGGGTGCGGCTCTGGACGAGGGGGACGCGCCCGCCGATCGAACTCGACCTCGGACGGGAGACGATCAGATCATCAGTCCTAACCTGCCCCATTCATCCGCGTTCCGTCAATACAACATCAGAAACGGATTCTCGAGCAGGTGGCGGACGGTCTGCAGGAATCGCGCGCCGACCGCTCCATCTATCACACGATGATCGCAGCTCATCGTCACACGCATGCGCTGCCGTGGCACGAAAACACCATCGCGCCACACGGGCTTGGTCTCCGTCGCGCCGATCGCCAGGATACCGGCCTCTGGCGGATTGATGATCGCCGTGAACTGATCGATCCCGAACATGCCGAGGTTGCTCACCGAGAAGGTGGAACCGGTGTACTCCTCGGGCTTGAGCTTGCGCTCACGCGCCCGACCGGCGAGTTCGCGCGCCTCACGCCCGATATCGCCGAGCCCCTTCCGGTCGGCGTCCCGGATCACGGGTACGATGAGACCATCATCGGTGGCGACGGCCATGCCGAGGTGCACGCGTGCGTGATACCGGATCGTATCGCCGAGCCAGTGCGCATTGCACTCGGGGTGCTTGGCCAGCGCCACCGCGACCGCCTTCATCACAATGTCATTGACCGACACCTTGAACGCGTCGCCCGCCGAGGCAAGCTGCGTGCGCAGCTCACCCGCCGTGGTCATGTCGATCTCGGACGTGAGGTAGAACGTCGGGATCGGTCCGATGGACTCGCTCAGGCGACGCGCGATGGTCTTTCGCATCTGCGTGAGCGTGACGTCCTTCGCATCGCCGTCGATCTGCATGCCGGGAGCGAGCGGGATGGCGGGTGGCTTGCCAGCGCTCTTGGGCGCCGGCGTCGCCGTGCTCGGCGCCTTCGTGCCGACGGCGGTGGTCGCGGCTGGCGCTGCAGACGAGGCACGTGGACCCGCCGCAGCGGCGGCCTCGACATCGCGCACAATCACGCGTCCGCCGGGACCGGTGCCGGACACCTGCGAGAGCGACACGCCTTGTTCGTTGGCCATGCGGCGCGCCAGTGGCGACGCCTTGATGCGCGCGCCATCGTCGGCTGTGGCGACCGTCGTTGCGTCAGTCGCCGGCGCGCCATCGCCGCTCGGTGTACTCGTGCCCGAGGGCGCGGGAGTGGCGGGCGTCGGTGCCGATGGCGCCGGAGACGCTGCGGCAGCGGTTGCTGCAGCTGGTGCAGTAGCTGCAGTTGGTGCAGTTGGTGCAGTTGGTGCAGTTGGTGCAGTTGGTGCAGCTGCCTCGCCCGCATCGGCCGCAGCCGGCGCCGACACGCCGCCCCCGCCTCCGGCGCCTTCCAGCATTGCGGCAATGTCCTCGTCTGCCGCGGCAATCACGCCAATGAGCGCGCCCACCGCCGCCGTGGCGTCCTCGCCGATCAGCCGCTTGCGCAGCACGCCGTCACCGCGTGCCACGAGCTCCATGATGGCCTTGTCCGTCTCCACCTCGGCCAGCACATCACCACTGGCGACCGTGTCACCCTCGGCCTTGAGCCATTTCGCCAGGCGTCCCTCCTCCATGGTCGGGGAGAGCGCCTCCATCATCACCTTGGTTGCCATGTTCGGGCTCGTGTCAGCTGTCGAGGTAGAGGACCTGCTTGATGGCCGCGATCGTCTTGGGCAAGTCGGGCTTCGCGGCCTTCTCGAGATTCTTGGCGTACGGCATGGGAGCGTCCACCTGATGCACGCGCAGCACCGGCGCATCGAGGTAGTCGAAGCAGTGACGCTGCACGTAGTCCACCACCTGCGCACCCACGCCGCACACTTCCCAGCCTTCTTCCACCACGACGGCGCGATTGGTCTTGCGCACCGACGCGACAATCGCGTCTACATCCATGGGGCGAATGGTGCGCAGGTCCAGCACCTCGCAACGGATGCCGTCCTTCGCGAGCTGATCGGCGGCCTGCAGCGCCACGAGCACCATCTTGCCGTGCGTGATGAGCGTGACGTGCTCGCCCTCGCGCTTCACCTCGGCCTTGCCCAGCGGGATCACGTACTCCTCATCGGGCACTTCGCCCTTGGTGTTGTACAGCATCTCGCCTTCGAGAAAGCACACGGGGTTGTCGTCGCGGATGGCCGCCTTGAGCAGTCCCTTGGCATCGTACGGCGTACCGGGCGTGACCACCTTGAGGCCGGGAATGTGCGCCAACCACGATTCCCACGCCTGCGAGTGCTGCGCCGAGAGCTGCAGCGCGGCGCCGTTGGGGCCGCGAAAGACCATTGGCATGGGGAACTGACCGCTGGTCATGTACAGCATCTTCGCGGCGGCGTTCACCACCTGATCGAGCGCCAGCAGCGCGAAGTTCCAGGTCATGAACTCGATGATCGGGCGCAGCCCAACCATGGCCGCGCCCACACCGACGCCGGTGAATCCGAGTTCGGTGATGGGCGTGTCCACCACGCGCATCTCGCCGAACTCCTGCAGCAAACCCTTGGACACCTTGTAGGCGCCCTGGTACACCGCGACTTCCTCTCCCATGAGGAAAACACGATCATCGCGGGACATCTCTTCCCGGAGCGCCTGGTTGAGCGCTTCACGATAGGTGATGACAGGCATGGTCCGGGTCAGTCCGAGGTGGTGTCGACGAGCACATCCTCGAGCAGCGCATCAAGCGCGGGCTCCGGGCTGTTCTCGGCAAAGTCGATCGAGGCCTGCACAACCGCCTTGATTCCGTCATCCATCGTGGTCCATTCCTCGGCGGTGAGGTCGCCCTCTTCCTCCATGCGTGCGCGCAGGAGCGCGATGGGATCGCGCTTGAGGTACCGCTCGAGTTCTTCCTTCGTGCGATAGGTGCCGCTCACCGCATCCGACATGGAATGTCCCATGAACCGGTACGTGCGGATTTCCAGCAGCGTGGGCACGGACTCCGTGCGCGCCCGCGCGATCGCTTCTTCTGCGGCGGCGCGTACGGCGAACACATCCTGACCGTCCACCACATTGCGCGGCATGTCGTAGGACGCGCCGCGCTTGTAGATGTCGTTGATCGCCGACGCCCGTTCAACCGCCGTGCCCATGCCGTAGCGGTTGTTCTCGATCACAAACAGGCAGGGCAGCTTCCAGAGCGCCGCCATGTTGAGCGCTTCATGGAAAGCGCCGTTGTTCACCGCGGCCTCGCCCATGAAGCAGATGATCACCTGATCGCCGCCGCGATACTTGATGGCAAACCCGACGCCCGCGGCAATGGGGATGTGTCCACCCACGATGCCGTGACCACCCAGGAAGCCGAGTGACTTGTCGAACAGGTGCATGGACCCGCCCTTGCCGCCCACGCAACCGTCCACGCGACCAAACAACTCGGCCATGATGGCGTTGGGCGTCATGCCACGCGCGAGCGCCTGCCCGTGATCGCGATAGGTGGTGATGATGTAGTCGTCGTCACGCAGCAGCGAGATGAACCCGGTGCTCACGGCTTCCTGCCCGATGTACAGATGGCAGAACCCACCAATGCGGCCAATGGCATACATCTCCGCGGTGCGCTCCTCGAAGCGCCGCTGGAGCAGCATGGAATGCAGCAGTTGGTGGTGGAGCGCCTTGCGGTCCACGTTGGCCACCGTCGAGGTGACGGTGGTCTTGGTAGACGACTTCGCGGCCGACTGTGCCGCAGGCTTGGCCGCGGACTTGGCCACGGACTTGGCCTTGGGCGTCGACGTCGACTTCGACGCCGACTTCTTCGCCGAGCCTTTGCGCTGAGAAGAGTTGGTCGTGGTCATGGTCGTTGGGTAGCGGGCGAACGCGGACGTTCAGCGGGGAGTGCGCGCACCAAGGAGTGGTGTGCGGTTCGTGACGAGTCGCGTGCTGTCAGGACTGGACGCCGGCGGCCTGCACCTGCTCCCACGCGTGATAACTGGATCGCACAAGCGGTCCACTCTCCACATGACGGAAGCCCATCTCCATGCCGACGGTGCGAAACCAGCTGAACTCGTCGGGGGTGACAAACCGATCGAGCGCGATATGTCCGTCGGACGGACGGAGATACTGGCCGAGCGTGAGGATGTCCACGTGCACCGCGCGCAGGTCGCGCATGACTTCGACGACCTCCTCGTTGGTCTCACCCATGCCGAGGATGATGCCGGTTTTGGTGGGAATATCGGGCGCGATGCGCTTGGCGGTGCGGAAGATTTCCATGACACGCTCGTAGCGCCCGCCAGGCCGCGCCTTCTTGTAAAGGCGCGGTACGGTCTCGGTGTTGTGGTTGTAGATCTCCGGACGGGCCTCGAGCACCGCGCGAATGGAATCCACATTGCCCTGGAAGTCGGGCACGAGCACTTCCACCGAGCAGCCGGGAAGGCGCGCGTGGATCTGTCGGATGGTTTCAGCGAAAATATAGGCGCCGAAATCAGGCAGGTCGTCGCGGTCAACGGAGGTGATCACGGCGTGCTGCAGGTTGAGCTCCGCGATGGCCTGCGCGACGCGAGAGGGCTCCTCGACGTCATACGCCGGCGGACGCCCATGCGACACCGCGCAGTAGGCGCAGTTTCGCGTGCACACGTCGCCGAGGATCATGAACGTGGCGGTGCCGTGCTCCCAGCACTCGCCAATATTCGGGCAATGCGCTTCCTGACAGACGGTGTGAAGGTTGAGTTCCTTCATCATCTGCGTGAGGCGCAAATACGTGGGTCCGCCGGGCGCTTTGACCTTCAGCCAGGACGGCTTGCGCTCCGGAAGCGGATCGCGCCGATGGCGCCCCATGATCTGGTACAGCTGCTCGGCCATGATTCAATGTGCGGCAAAGTGATGTCCCGAAGTCCGACCCGGACCGGGACGCGACGGCAAGCTAGTGCGCGGAACGATAGGCTACCAGACGGCGTAACCACCTATCGTCAATATACAGGTTAATCACGGGCCCGCCGGTCGCGGGTGTTCAGGTTGCCCGGCCCCCCGCGTGGTCGAAACCTCGCTGTTGCCCACCGCGTAGGGTACAGAGAAGCCCGATTGGCGGGCCTTCGAATCTCTCGAGGAACCGGATCATGTTGCGGACCATCTTTGTTGTTGGCGCCATGGCGCTGCTGGGGCTCGTGGCCCTCAAGCTTGTGTTCGGCCTGATGGGGCCGGTGGTGGCGCTGCTGCTCTGGGTCGCCGCGCTTGCGCTCAAAGTCGCGGTGCTCGGCTTCGTTGGCTACGTCGTGTTGCGGCTGGTGAGTCCGTCCACCGCCCAGCGCTTGAAGGAGCGCTGGGGCGGTTCCCGCACCAGCACGTACTAGTCGTCCGATTGCGGACCGCTGGCGTCGCCGTCACGCGGCCCGTCGGCACCGGCAGTGCCGCCGCTGTCGTCGGCGCCCTCCGTCCGCCGCCGGCTTCCACCGCGGCGTCCGCGGCGGCTTCGACGACGTCGGGGCGCATCATCTGCGCCCGTGGCTTCCCCTTCATTTTCGCTGCCAGACGCGTCTCCGCCGGCGTAGCCGTCAGATCGGCCGGAGCTCGAGACCTCAGTCGCCCCCTCGGGGCTCCCTTCGTCTCGGCCCTCGGCGCTTCCCTCGGCGCCATCGGTGCGCTTGCGGCGACCGCGGCGCGAGCGCTTGCGGCGCGGCGCAGCGCCTGGATCCGAGTCGGCATCAGGACTTCCGGCCGCTTGCTCGGCCGGGCCCAACTGGGGCGACCCGGGCGCGTCGTCGTCGGCGGCCTCTCCCTCGCGCGCTGACTCACCCGTCCGTTCCCCGCGTGAGCGCGTGCGCGAGCGCTTTCGACGGCTGCGACGCTCGGGAGCCGCGCCGTCCGGGGACGACACGACGGCATCGGGACTGCCGTCGGCCGTAGCGGGCGCCAATGTCTCCTCGATGTCTGCCGTGCTGTCCGCCAATGCGTCCTCGCGCCGGGCGCCTTCGATTGTCGCCTCCCCACGACGCGCTCGTCCCCGCGTGCGCGGCTTGCGCTCGCCGCGCGCCGTGTCGGTGGCCGACTCTGGCGCGCCGTCCGGGCGCCGCTCACCTCCGTCGGCGCGTTCTCGTGGTTCGCGCTCGCCGCGGTCACCGCGCTCACGCCGCGGCCGACGCTCAGCGCGCTCCGAGCGCTCCGAGCGCTCCG
>JBBSPE010000189.1:0-8058 GCA_038259155.1 Gemmatimonadales bacterium | reverse complement strand
TTTCAACCTATGACGCGCAGTTGGCGAATCCGTATTCTCAGTCAAGCGTCACTGTGAAGTCACCCTCGTTTAAGTCATATGGGCCGAACGACTCCCCTCGCACGTAAATTTTCACTTGGCGCCCGTCTTCGTAGTCTGCCGATGTCTCGAACTCTGCATGCCCGTCCTCATCGGTGTCTGCCTCCAGCTTCCCGCCCTTCCAGATTCCCGCGATGTCGATTGTTACCGTCGTGCCGGAGACGGGGTCGCCGTCTCGATCCAAAACATATACATCAACGGACTGCCCCATTCCTACCTCCTCGCCGATGTGATCGTTGATTCTGAATCGCAGAAAGATGCCAAACGACGCTCGCTGGAGTGCCATAGCACGCCACTTTCACCGAGTGAGCGCGCGTAACTCGGACAGTCAGGAATCAGTGGGAATCGCCGACACCGCTCGAACGCAGAAGTCTACGAGCGCTCCTCAAGCAGCTCGACTACACGCTCAAGCCTCGTGTCCAGCTGTTCGAGTCGCGCGTTGAGCTGCTCAGTGAGGGCCTCTATGTCCTCAAGCTTCCCTCCGAGCACTTGAACCAGCTTTGCCAGAAACTCACGATCTGATTGATCCACGAATCCTCCGAGGCAAGCATTTTAGATGAGGCCTAACGTTGAGCTCTGCTGCAGCGCATCTCAAAAGATGCGGCCGGACGGGCGTCGTGCGCCAGCGCGGCGCCCGCCTGCCGCGCACCGATTCGCGCTGTCAGCAGCAGCGTTTCGTTAGATGTCTGCTGGTTCGATGTACCGGTCCACGAACGCTCGCGCCTTCAGCACTTCGATGCCTCGCCACCCAGACACCCGCAGCAGATGCTTGTCACCCGATACGATGAGCCGGGCGTTCGCTGCGACCGCCGCTGCCAAGAACATCTCATCATCGGGATCCTCGCTCACACGCTCATCGAGCGGTGGGGCATCCACCACCAGGGCGTGCACTGTCAGCATCGCGAGCAACGCTTCGAGTGTCCCCACGAGCGGCTCACGCCCTTTGCTCAGTGCGAGGCCAACTCGTCGGTATTCTTCCAGAATCGGCGGCGAGATGACGAGGCGGATAATGCCCGTACTCCAGGCCGTCAGAATACGGCCAGGCACGCCCCCAAAGAGAAGCCCTGACACCAAGACGTTGGTGTCCAGCACCACCTTCACTTGGCGCGGCGTACCTTTGTGATCGCGCGCGGTACGTCGGCCGACTTGAGACCAGCAGCCTTCGCCGCACGCCGAGCTTGCGCCGTCAGCGCCGCGAACTCTGAGAGGGCGGGCGGCTCCAGCACCTTGAGAATGACGACGTCGCGATCGGCGACGACCACAAACTGGGCACCAGTCTTGAGACCGAGTCGCTCGCGAATGGCTTCGGGGATGTCGACCTGTCCTTTCGAGGACAAGGTCGTGGTTGCGGCATCGAACATACAGGCTCCTTGGCTGGTCTTACCAGTAAGAATGGTGCCTGCCGATCCCGCGGTCAAGTAGGCGCCCGCTACAGACATCTAACGCTTAGTTCAGTTGCAGCGCTCATATAAATTGCGCGCGCAGCGCGCTTTCCACAATGCGCTGTCAACTGCAACGAAATGTTAGACGGCACCGCGATTGAGACGTAGTGCGGAGTCAGTGAGGAGTGCTAGACCGAGCTATGTCCGCAATTTGGTGATGCGGAAGTACCGGAAGTCGTCGCTCAGCGAGTTGTTCGAGCGCCATCGCGTTCGACTCTGTCGCCTTCGAGAGGTCTCGTATTCGTGCGTCCACCGCCTGAAGTGCACGCACGACGCCGTCGAGGTCGTTGCTTCGTGCTTCATCACGCCGGATTCTGTCGGCGATAGCGCGACCGATGGGGATAAATATCGCACCAACGGCGAGCGGGATGCACAGGATGCAAAGCAATATGACGAGGTCAGCGGTTTCGCTGCCGATGCTCACGACCGGAAGCCCTTTCGTACCACGGAATCGCAGGAGATGTTGGTCTGGCCACCGAGTCGTTGCGAATATCCCTGAACAAGACCGAAGAGGCAAACGCGCCCGCCACGGTTGATCAGATTGCCCTCGATAATTCCCCATATCTCGGCGCAAGCGCCGACCTCAATCACGACATCGCCCTCACATACTCCGCGTAGTACGAAGGCTCCTGTCTCGCTGACTCGAAGTGAACCTGCAACCGTTCCACGGACCTCAAGGTCGCTGTGGACAACGAGCGGTGATTCAACTCTTCCGTGAATGATCTGCATTGCGCCCTCCGGAGAAAGTAAGAGTTCCTTACGGGGTAATAGCTGCCGTAGTTTCGGAAAGCCTATTCGCCTCTTTTGACAGTCTAACGAGTATTGGACTGCGTGCAAACGCTGCAAGGAGCGATTTAGGCAGGCGCTCCACTCAGTGTATGGCCGCCGGCGATTCTCGGCAATGCCGACGCAAGTCGCTGGGTCAGCGAGGGTTAGGCGGAAGGTCTGACCTTGGCCATGTCGCATTGGGCTGCAGCGAATGCAGCCGAAGGGTCAGGAGCGCCGAGCACCGGCGGCGGGCACACCCGCGGCCAGGGTGTCCAGCGGGCTGCGCACCCCGCGCCCGCCGCGGTTCAGCACGTGGGTGTACAGCACGGAGGTGGACAGCTATGTGGTGACCACGAACCCCGTGCCGCCGTCGCACCATTTTCTAGCCGTCACTCTCGGAAACGCCGCGTTGAGCGGAACGCCGTTCTCGAGCGCACGAGCAGCGCCTTACCCCACCCGATCCCGACGCACCAACACCCGCTTGCCCTTGATGTGCGCCGCGGTCACCGCCTCCACGATCTGATCCGCCTTCCCCGCCGGAACTTCCACCGTGCAGTGTCGATCGCTCAGCACAATGGCGCCAATGTCCGCCGCCGGCACGCCGGTCTCGTTCACGATCGCACCCACCAAATCGCCCGGACGGATCTTGGCCTTGCGACCGCCGCCCACGAACAGCTTCACCACTGCACCACCCGACGACGCGCGCGCGGGCTTGGTCTTGGCCTTGCCACCTGCCGCGCCAATGCGCGCCGCTGCACCCGTGGGCCGCTCCGGTCGCTCGCGCTCACCACGCTCCGTGGGACGCGATCCACGATGCGTGCTCACCTTCGCCGACGGCGCACCACCGGCATACGCCGGCCGATCCTGACGAATGGCGGTGGTCGGAATCTCCGGCTCCTCGCCACCCTGTCGGCCAGCATCGAGCATGCGCACCGCCGCCGCGGCAATATCAAAAATGTCGAACTCTTCGGCCAACGACGCGATCACTTCATGCCCACCTTCGGTGTTGCCCGACTCGGCGGCCTCGAGAATGGCGTCGCGCAACGCACTGCGCGTGAGCTCCAACCGACGCGCACGCAGATCGCTCACCGTGGGCACGGCTTCCACCGAGATGGGCTGACCGGTGAGCCGCTCGATGTTCCGCAGCAGGCGATGCTCACGCGGCTCCGCCAACGTGATGGCGACACCCTCGCGACCGGCACGACCGGTGCGACCAATGCGATGCACATACGCCTCCGCATCACTCGGCACGTCAAAATTCACCACGTGTGACACGTGCTCCACGTCGAGACCGCGTGCGGCGACATCGGTGGCAATGAGCAGGTCCGTCTTCTTGGCTCGGAAGCGCTTCATCACCCGATCGCGCTGATCCTGGCTCAACCCACCATGCAACGCCTCGGCACGCAAGCCGCGCGCGGTGAGCGTCTCGTTGAGTTCGTCCACCTCGGTGCGCGTGCGGCAGAACACGATGGCGGCCGTTGGGCTTTCAATGTCGATCACGCGGCCGAGCGCGGCCATTTTGTGGTAGCGCGTGACCACGTACGCCACCTGACGCACACGCGCGGTCTCACCCTTGGCCACGAGCTCGCGATCAATGCGCACGCGCACGGGATCGTTGAGATGTCCGTTGGCGATGGAGTTGATGCGCGGCGGCAGCGTCGCGGAAAAAAGCGCCGTCTGCCGATCTCTCGGCGTCTTCTCCAGAATCGCTTCGAGGTCGTCGGCGAAGCCCATGTCAAGCATCTCGTCGGCCTCGTCCAGCACCACCGTTTTCACATGCGCGAGCGACAGGGTGCCGCGCCGCAGGTGATCGAGTGCGCGACCGGGAGTGGCCACCACCACGTCCACACCACGCTTGAGTGCCTTGAGCTGCGGCTCCATGGGCGCGCCACCGTAAATGGGGAGCGCGTGCACACCGAGCGCCTTGCCATAGCGATGCACGGCCTCGGCCACCTGCATGGCCAGTTCGCGCGTGGGCACAAGCACCAGCGCGGCTACTCGCTCGGAGGCCTTGTTGCCGGTGTTCAGCCGGTGCAGCAGCGGCAGCGCAAACGCCGCCGTCTTGCCGGTGCCCGTGGCGGCCATGGCCAGCACGTCCCGCCCCGCAATCAGCGGCGGTATGGCGGCGCGCTGTACGGGTGTGGGCTCTTCGTAGCCGAGCTGGGTGAGCGCGTCGAGCAGGCGCGGGTCGAGGCCGAGGTCGGAAAAACCGGATGTTTCGGGCGACTCGGCCGACATTTCAACGTCAGACGCCACGGAAGGAGCCGTGGCGTCGGAATGCGCGTGGTCGTTCGCGGTGGAACGGGATGTGGTATCGGACATCCCTCAAATCTAGTCGAATCGGCATGGGGATGATGCCGCAGCCGCCGGGAGGCAGGAACCGCTCAGGGCACCCACCGTCCAATCACGGCCGCAACCCATACCGCGTCCACAGAATCACCAGCGCGCAGTCGCCCGACACGAACTTCTGGTACTGGCTCGGGGCGAAGGCGTTGGAGCGGTACACTTCCACGGCGGCAATCTGGTCTGTGGCCACGTCGTAGAAGTCAGTGATCTTCGCCGGCACGCCGTCCACGAACACGTCCGCTCGACACGACTGCACGGCCAGGCTGCGGCCGCGGCCCAGAATCTCGTACTGTGCAGAGTCCTGCGACCCAGGCGCCGTCTCCACGATCAGGCCGGGTACCTCGGCCAGCGCTGCCCGGAGGGAACCAGCCACCCGAACGGCCGAGGAATCCACGTACTGCGCGATGCCGGCCTGGCGGCGTTCCTCGAATTCGGTCCTCGACCGGCGAATCACGGACCGCTCGGTCACTGGAATGCCTTCAAGGCCGGCGATCGAGAACGCCGGCGCCACGGAGATGATGGGACTCACGGTACCTTCGTACAGCACATCGATTTGCGCGATCACCACGCCGTAACCCGGCGCAAGCACGGTGACCATGCGCGAACCTGGTGGCACCTGTGGGAACGCGAAGGTGCCGCTTGAATCGGTGGTGGTCGCACTGTCCCGCTCCGTGAGCACGACGCGAGCACCTGCCACGGCTTCACCCTTCTGGTTCTCCACTCGGCCCGTCACCGTGGGCCAGCGATCGACGGGCCCGTCCACTTGGCCCAGCACGAGGTCAATCCGGCGAAGCGGACGCCCGTCGAGCGCCACGCGCACGGGGCCGGACTGCACGGTGGACGAGGTGCCGAGCATGGCGGCTTCTTCATATATGGGGACGCCGCACACCACGTAGCTGCCAACAGAGTCGGTGATGGCCTCGAGTTCCTGCAGCTGCCGAAGGCCAGTGCGCGGCAGGATTTCCTCGTACTGCACGCGAATGCTGGCGCCGGCAAGGCGGGTGGTGTCGTCGGGCAGACGCGCGCTGCCGATCACGACGCCGCGATTGTCGGAGGCCGGCAAGTCGAGACCGCACACGCGCGACCACACGGTGCCGATGGACGGCGTGACCAGATCGGCGCCGGTCCACCGTTCCGTGCCCGTTGGACGGGCCAACGTGAGCGCCCCAAAGCCCATGGCGTCCAGCGCGTCGTGGAAGGCCGTGAGCCGAGAGACGCGAGCGTCGCTGGCGAGCACGAAATGCCCGGTGGAATCGCTGGTGGTGGAGACGCCTGCGCCCTCGCCGGTGATGAAGGCGCCGGCCAAGGGGGTGTTGGTGAGCGAGTCGTACACGACGCCGCGCACCGTGTCGGCGGCCTGGGGCGCGACCGCAGCCCAGGCGCTGGACGTCGGCGCGGCGTGGGCGGAGGCGAACGGCAATGCCAGCAGCAGCAGGCCAAGTTGGCCGGCGGGGCGGGAACGAGCAGTGAGAAAGGACATCAGGGAAAGATGACCGGACAGGCAGCCTGCGACCAGCGTTCAGGGACGAAGTCCGTACTTGGTCCAGAAAATCGCCACGGCACAGGTGTCTGTCATGCCGGCAACAAAGCGAGGGGGTGCGAAGGCGGCGGAGCGGTAGAACTCGATGGACGCGATGTTGGCCCGTGGGAGACGATTGATCATCTCAATGTCAGACGCCGTGCCGTCCAGGAAGATGTGGGCCCGGCAGCCGTTCTGACCAAGAATGGTGAACTCGGTGCCGCGTTCCGCTTGGACGTTGACCACCTGTTGCATCTGGATGGCGGCACGTACGCTCGGCGCACGCATGATGGCCGTGGAGTCCAGAAACCGCCCGAGCCCCGCGCGCCGTCGCAGCTCGAACTCGCTGCGATCCCGCCGGAGCACGACTTTTTCGGTGACCCGTACGCCCTCGAGCTCGACCGTTTTGCTCACCGGAATCGTGAGTGTCGCATTCTCGCCCTCCACCACTTCCACGATCTGGCCCACCGGCGTGAAGCCGATGGCGCGCACGTAGAGCATGCGCGAACCCAGCGGCACGCTGTCGAGCAGAAACGTACCGTCCACATCGGTCATCGCCTGCCCGTCTCGGCCGTCGATGGTGACCGCGAAGCCCCGGAGCGGCGCTCCGCTGCCGGCGATCACCTTGCCGCGCACCGTTGCGCGCTGCGCCGCCGCCTCCGCGGGCACCAAAATGAGATCCATGCGGCGGATGGGGCGCACATCGGAGGACATGTTCACCACGCCGGACTGCGCCTCGCTCGAGAGGGCGATGAGCGACGGCTCGACATACTCCTCCACCTCACAGGCGACGTAGTTGCCGATGGAATCGGTGAGCACCTCCACGCTCTCGTATTCCGGCGTGTCGCCCTTTTGCACCAGCGGCAGCCATTGCACAATGACCTTGGCGCCGGCCACGCGGGTGACGTTATCGCTGAGCCTTGCGGAGCCCATGATGATGACCGACCGGGTGCCACGCGGACGCTTGCTCTCGCACAGCTGTGGCCAGAGGGTGGCCAAAGAGGGTGTGGCCACGTACAGGTTGGTCCAGTTTTCCGCGCGCGCCGGACGTGCAAGACCGAGTGCGCCCATGCCCATGCGATCAAGCGCGTCGTGGTACACCTGTACCTCGCGCACTTCACCTTCGGTGAGCAGCGTGAAGCGACCGAGCGAGTCGGTGGTGGTGGACTGACCCGATGGGCGGGCCACCACGAAGGCCGACACCAACGGCTCAAAGGCCAGGCTGTCGAACACCACGCCGCGAATGGTCTCGCGCTTGAGCGGCGCGCTGCTGTCGGGCGAGGACTGCGCGTTGGCGGCGCGTACACCGACGAGTGAGACGGTGACGAGTGCAAGCCAGCGCAGGGCCGAGTTGTGTAGAACGTGGGCGGAGCGGGCGAGGCGGGAGTGCATCATGGCGCAAGGCAGGGATGGGGCGCAGCACCGGAACGATGGACAATCCTACTCGTGTCGGAGATCACGGTTCCGCCTGGAGGTCATCCGTCCGTCTTGCCCAGCACCCAAATGAAACGCAGGATCGCGACGCCTTGTTACGTTGCCGGATGCCCTCCCCGATCGCACCACCATGACCGGCTTCTCCTTTCGTTCGGCACATCACGCCGGTTCGGCGCGTGTGGGGTGGTTTGGCACGCCACACGGTGAAGTGGAGACGCCCGCCTTCATGCCGGTTGGGACGCATGGCGCCGTGCGCGGGCTGTCCGTGCACGACGTGTCCGGCGTTGGTGGCCGCATGGTGCTGGCCAACGCCTACCATTTGTACCTCCGGCCCGGCGACGCCATGGTCCGCGCGCTTGGTGGATTGCACGCCTTTACCCGCTGGACTGGACCAATGCTCACCGACTCGGGCGGGTTTCAGGTGTTCTCGCTCGCCAAGCTGCGTGCGGTGAGCGAACAGGGCGTGGAGTT
>JBBSPE010000188.1:0-8107 GCA_038259155.1 Gemmatimonadales bacterium | reverse complement strand
GTCGTGCTGAGGCCGTGGTTGAGCATGAACGCCAGCAGGCGGATCGAGATATCGAAGTTGTATCCGCCACCGTGTACGGACGGGGTGAGCAGCGCAGGACGGAAGATTCGCGCCTGCAGTCCTTGCTGCATGGCGTCGTGCACCACCTGTTCGGACACCCATTTGCTCTGGCTGTAGCCGAAGTCGAGGCGGTCCATGGCCGCGTTCGTGTCTCTCTCGGAGATCGTCTCCTGCACCGACCAGCCAAAAATAAACGTGGTGGAGATGTGGTTCAGGACCTTGGGACGGTGACTCATCGCCAAACGAACGATCTCGTTCGTTCCGCCGACGTTCGCGTCGCGCATGGATGCATAGTCGAGCAGGTAATTCACCAACGCGCCGTTGTGATAGATGGTGTGCACGCTGTCAGCGACGGAACGCCAGGCGGCGGTGCTGAGGCCCAGGTTCGCGGCTGACAGGTCGCCCGGCACGGGTCGTACCCGGCGCTCCCATCCTTCGGGACACGAGGCGCCATCCGCCGAAATGGACATCAGCCCGGCGCGAATCCGGCGCATCGCGTCGTCGCCACCTGCTCGCACCAGTACCTGGATGTCGTCTGAGGTTTGCTCCAGCAGGCTGGCGAGAAGAAACGGACCGAAAAATCCCGTTCCCCCTGTGAGGAGCACGCCTCCGCCAGAGGGGCGACACAATGCATGCGCAGCTGAAAGGCTGCCCAGATCGAAGCGAAGGCGTGTGTCCCGACGCATCATTTCCGCTTCGATCGCCTGGTGCTTGCGGCCGAGATCGGAAAGCGCGCGCTTCAGGCGAAGCCGAGCGTGCGGAGCCGACGCCGCGACTTGATCGACCAAGTCGAAGAGCTCGCAGATCGCAATCTTCTGCAGCGACCGCAGATCAACGGCTCGCGAAAGATCGTGGCCACCGCGCAGCTCCAACTGCTCTTTGAGCGTCTGGGCGAACTGAACCAGCTTGAGCGAGTCGAATCCTGCCTCCTCCAACGTCCAGGTTTCGGCGCCGGTCAACCCGAATCGGCCAAGCCAGGCGCGTGGCTGCTCCAGCTGCGGCTCGGCACCGGGAGCGTTCGCGTCCAAGGCTGTGTCCACCTGACTCAGCACTTGGAGCCGGCCCTCAAGCCATCGCTCACGCACGAGATGGCGGACGATTTTGCCAGAGCTGGTTTTGGGAATCGTACGCGCGTTGATGAAGACAAACGACGACGCGGCCACACCAAGCGCCTGCAGCAGTTGCTGGTTGAGACTGCGCGCATCAGGCACACGATGCGGGTGCTTCAACTCCGCGACGACAACCAGCGTCTCTCCGCTCTCGCCGTCGCAGGCGAAGGCGGCCACGCAACCCTTCCGGACGCGGGCGTCCCCTTCCACCAGCGCTTCAATGTCCTGCGGATAGTAGTTGAGGCCGCGGACGATGATCATGTCCTTGGAGCGGCCGCAGATGTACAGCTCGGTGTCGTGGAAGAAGCCCATGTCCCCGCTGCGCAGCCAGGTCGGAGCACCGGGAGGTTCACCGGGAAGCCTCGCCTCGAAGATCGTCTCGCTCAGCTCTGGCCGTCGCCAATAGCCTCGGCACTTGCTGGGTCCCCGCATCCAGATCTCACCGATCTCGGCGTCGCCGGCCTCGCGCGGGTCCAACGTCACATTGACGATCTTGACCTCCGTCGTCCCCAACGTCTCGCCGCAGCTGACGAGTATCGTGGTATCGGTAGCGACAGCATCGTGATTCGCGGGCTGAACTTCATGCCGGCGAAGCGCGGCGCGATCGAAGGCCTGGACGGTCCGGCCATAGTTCGACACCGCCAACGTGAACTCAGCCAAGCCGTACGCCGAAAAACAGTGCCTGGGGTTGAGACCGTACGGCTCGAACTTCCGAATGAAGTCACGGTAGACAGTGGCACGCACTGGTTCGGCTGCGGTCATCAGGAACCGAAGAGAGCTCAGGTCGAGATGCTCAAGAGTCGCCGCCGGCAGCTTCTCCGGCCGCAGGCAATACTCGAAGGCGAAGTTGGGCGCCGACGAAGCGGTGCCGCGGTACTTGCTGATGGTCTCGAGCCACAACGCGGGCCGTTGGATGAAGTCGAGAGGCGAAAACCCGTACGTGGTGCCGCCTTTCAGCGCGAAAAAGAGGTAATACCCAATCAGTCCCATGTCGTGATACTGCGGCAGCCAGGAGACGCCGACGGGCCGGTGATCGACGACCGCTTCGCAGTTGGCCAGGATATTGTCGTGGGTGACCATCACGCCCTTGGGCTCACTGGTGGAGCCCGAGGTGTATTGCAGAAAGAGCACGTCGGAGTGCGCCTCGGAGAAGTCGGCGCGTGCGCCCTTGTCGGCGTCGGTACTGACGATCCACTTGAGTCGGGAGAGGCCGGAGCGCTGAAACGAGAGTGTCGCGACGGTGTTTCTCGCCTCGTTCAACTTCATCGACCAGTAGTAGGAGCGGCTGGTGAGCACGGCGGCTGCCTGGCAGTCGTGGGCGATATAATCCGTCTTGTCGCGCGCGGCCTGGAATCCATGACTGGTCGGCGGGTAGACCGGTACAGGAATCAGCCCGAGGCGGACACACGCGAAGAACGCACAGATCATCTCCAGGCCCGGCGGATAGGCCAGGAGCACGCGCTCACCCGGATCCATTGGGAATGTGCGCCGGAGATGCGACGCGATGTCTGTGGTGCGCTGCAGGAACTGCGCGTAGCTGTAGGACTCCGCGACGCGGCCCTCAGCATCCAGAAACGCATAGAGCAGCTGGTCTGGGTGGCGCTCGGTCCACCGGAACAGGGGGCCAAGAATCGACGGCGTCATCCGGCCTCGCTGCTGAAGTGGTAGGCCTGCGTCACGTGCCACCGTCCGCGAATGGCGCGCCACCACGGAGTGTGCGGCAGCGGCAGGGAAGCGTCGCCATGCCGATCTATGTAGTAGCTTCCGGACGCGGCGCATGAGGCGTCCTTGAACACCGTGCCCTCGGCGCGCCGCCAAATGTGGCGCATGTACCGCTCGTGCACATCGCGCTTCACCTCGACACGCGTGGCGCCGCGCTCTCGGGCGCCGTCGAGGCACTTCATGATGTGGGCCAGGTTGGCCTCGAGCATCGTGAACCAGTTGAAGCCGCCGGAATAGGGCCCTGCAGTGAAGAAGAAGTTGGGGAAGCCGGGCAACGACACGCCCGCATACGCCTGTAGCCGGTGTTCCTCCCAGAATTGTCCGAGCTCAACGCCCTCACTGCCGACCACGTCAAAACTCGGCGCGTTACCTTGCTCCGTCGTCAGGAAACCGGTGGCCAGGATGATCGTGTCCACCTCATGCAGCGTCTGGTCATCAGTCACGATGCCTTCCGGACAGATGCGCTCGATGCCCCGAGTGATCAGGCGTACGTTGTCGCGGCTGAACGCAGGTAGATACGTGTTCGAAGTCGACGGACGCTTGCAACCGAGGCCGTAGCCGGGCAGCAGCTCTGTCGCCAGTGCCTGGTCTGTGATCTGCCGGCGCATCTGCGAGCGAAGAAATCGCTGCGTCCCTCGGACAAACCACGGCCATCGCCGGTAGTTCACGATGGAGAACGTCAGGAACTCGAGCTGCGCTTCGGACAACACGCGCAGCAGCGAACGAATCACGGCGAACCTGCGCATCGATAGCCGGGATGGCGGCGGCATTGGCCGGTCGATCCGCGGACTGATCCAGATTGGCGTGCGCTGGAACACGCGCAGCTGCCGGACCTGCGAGGCGATTTCCGGCACGACCTGAACCGCCGACGCGCCGGTCCCAATGACGGCGACACACTTCCGGGCCAGGTCATAACCGTGCTCCCACCGGGCTGTGTGCATGGCCTTGCCGGCAAAGGTGTCCAGCCCGGGTATCGCCGGCCGCTTCGGCTCGCCGAACAGCCCGGTCGCGGCGATGAGATAGCGCGAGGTGACGACGGTGCCATTGTCGAGATGAGTCGCCCAAGTGTCACGAGCGGAGTCGAACCGGGAGTGGAGCACTCGAGAGCCATAGCGAATGTGCGTGGCCACGCCGTACTTCTCAGCGCACAGATTGAGGTAGCGTTGGATCTCGGCACCCGGAGCAAACTTGCGAGACCAGGGATAATCGGTCTCGAACGAAAAGCAATACGAAGCCGACGGAATATCGACGGCGATGCCGGGGTAGGTGTTGTCACGCCAAGTTCCGCCCAGTTCGTCTGCCGCCTCGAGCACGGCAAAAGATGAGATCCCGCGACGCAGCAGTTCAATGCCTGCGCCGATGCCGCTGATACCGGCACCGACGATCAAAACCTCGAGATCCGGTGCTGCATTGCGGGCCATCGTCATGGGACGTCCCGCTTCCCTTCGACCATTGTTTCCCGCCACTGCGCCAACCGCTTGGCCCGCATGTCTTCCACGCCGATCATGCGAATCGCCGCATCACTCATGAGCTTGTTGCCGGTGACAGGCATCAGGCGCTTCAGGAAGTCACCAAGCGTTGCCTCGGAGGTGATCAGCAGGCGGGGAGTGCCCTTCTCAACGGCATTGAGAATTTGCGCGGCCGCGCGTTCGGGCGAGACGGCGTTCCGCTCATACCAGTTGGTGAGGCGCCGGAGGAGATCCGGGTCGTCGCCACGGGCGGCCTTCATGATATTGGTCGCTACGGCGCCCGGGTGAACGACAGTCAGACCGATGGACGTTGCACGAAGCTCTTCCCAGAGCGACTCCGAGAGGCCACGCACCGCGAACTTGGTCGTGCAGTACGCGGACTGACCAGGCATTGCGACAATGCCGAGCAGGCTGGAGATGTTCACGATGTGTGCCCGTTCGGCCTTCGCGAGATACGGCATGAAAAAGTGGCAGCCGTGGATCACTCCCCACAGGTTCACGCCCATGATGCGGTCCCAATCGTCGAGGCTCGTCTTCGCAAACGCCGCTTCATGACTGATACCGGCGTTGTTGATGAGCAGATGGACGTTGCCGTGCGCCTCGGCCACCTCTTGGGCAATCGTCCGCATCCGCGATCGGTCGCCCACGTCTCCGACGTGCGTCGTGACGGCGGCGTGACTCTTGGATTCCGCGAGCTCGAGCTGGAGACGTGACAGTTCGTCCCGATCGAGATCCACGAGTGCCAGGTGGCAGCCCTTCGCTCGGAGACCCATGGCGAGGGCTCTGCCAATCCCGCTGGCCGCTCCGGTCACGACAGCGATCTTTCCGCTGAGCCGTGGGATTCCTTTGCGTCGGTTGAGCCAGAACCTCACAGCAGCCAGCCCTCTGGCCCTTTCTGGCACGTCGTGAAAAGGAACTCGGTCCAGCCCGCAGCATTACATCCGGCGGCGGTCGAAGCTAAGCGGTCGCGTGAAGCATTCTCGAGTACGAACTTGGTGGCCATCGCATCGTGGGGAAAGAGGCCAAAACTCGATGTTGCGGCAGAACGCGGGCTCTTGCTGTGAACGCTTCAATAGAAAGCAGTTTTGGGTCGGCCGCTAGACCGTGCAGTGGTCGATGCGCTCCCTCGTTGCGAGCGGTCTGCCACGAGAGGGAATGGCGAGAATTGGGGCCGCACGCGACGCCGAGTCGGAGTTCGTTGTTTCTACGCGGTTTGTGGTGCTTGAATCTTCCGTAACTACAACCGCTCCTGCGTTCCTCAGCAGCAGGCGTCGTCAAGGCGCCACGCGGCGGCACCGTACGAGCAGCGCTGCAAGGTCCGCCCATCCGTAGCCGCCGTGGAACTCGCCATTCGGAGCGAGGAGCCGCGCCGCACCGAGATGCTCGAAGAAGCCATTGGCCGCGCTGCGCGCATCCCCGAAGAGGACCATCGAGCGAATGTCCCGGTCCAGAAAGCGCTCAGCGACGGCTGCGATGAGCTGCCGCCCGAAGCCGCGGCGCTGCTCGTCGCGCAGCAGATAGAGCTTGTTCAGCTCACCTTGGTATCCTGGCACGCGTCCATCGTGCCGACGTCCTGAGGCAAAGCCGATGAGGTGTCCGGTCGCCGCGGTGAGTCCGACCGCGATTCGGTCAGTGGCGGAGGGGCGCAACGCCTCGGACCATTGCGAAAGGCGCAGGGAGAGCGAAGGGCCCCCATCGTGCGGGGCGTGTGTTTCCTGAAATGCCTGCACGTGGACGGCGGCCAGCGCCAGCGCGTCCGACTCGTTCAAATCACGGAGGACATACTCCATAGCCTCTCTCCTGTTGCCATGACGCTTGGGTTCACCTGCAGGAGCATAAAATAGATTTGAGCGCAGCGAGCTTCTATCGCTCGCGCGTCAGCCGCAACGCTCCTGCGGCTCCAGGGGACGGGACGCTCTCAGTCGCGACAAATCTTGCGAGCCAACACGTCGTTGACCTGCCGATGTCGCGGATTCACGGAGGTCCGGCGTGTCGTTCATTTCACAAAAACGGAGTGGTTGGCGCCCTGTCGAAGCAACGCGGCGATATCGCGCAGGCACACGCATCAGACGCTGATGTGGTCGCGGGTTGACTCACGCTATCGTGAAATGCCGAGTGGCGTCAGCCCGCACTCGCGGCGCAGCAGGCGTATGGGCACCAGTGGCTCGCCACGTGGCGAGGCGCTGTTCACGGAAAACGCCCAGCCGTGCCAGTTCCCGCCACCCTCGCCGCCCAACAACGCCAGTTCACGCGCTGGCAGCACGAGTTCAACACGCTGCGCCCGCATGAGGCGCTCGGGCAGACGTGCCCCGCCGCGCACTACGTCGCCTCCGATCGTCGCTGGCCGGCGCGCCTGCCGCTCCTCGAGTACCCCGGGACGGCGCAGTTGCGCGGGGTGTGTACCAACGGCACCGTCAAACTGCACGGGACCGCGTTCTTCCTCACGCAGGCGCTCGCCGGCGAGTTTGTCGCGATGGAAGAAGTCGCGGACGATCAATGGCGGGTCTGCTTCGGCCCGCTCCAGCTCGGTCACTGGAGTCCCTACCACGACACCTTTCAGCCGGACCTGCACTGGCACGACCACGCAGACGGCTGACCGGCGGCGCCCCATTCCGCCCCGCGACCGTCTCACCCATCCTCCCGGACTATCTCTCACCCATCCTCCCGACCGAACACTCGCAATCCGTGACCGTCAACTGCCAACCGTGCCGAGTGGACATGCGGCCACGCTGCGCCACTCGAGGTAGCCTCGCGCGTCCGCGTCGACAAGTCGGACGGCCCGACGGCGGGCACCGAGACGGTGGCGCCGTCGGCGTTCCTCGCTCAGGTGCTCGTGCACATCACCGACAAGGGCCGCGGCACGACGCGGGACGGCGCGTCCTACGGCTGACATGCCAATCGCCCGCGGGGCAGGCGGAAGAAGGTGGCACCCGTGGCGAGGGAAAGGCCGCCCGCCATCATCGCCGCGCCACGCCTCGCGCCGAACGAGGCCACTCGCCAAACAACGCACAACGCATCATGGAGCACACCGGCGCGGTACCGGTCGCGCCCAAGTCAGCTCCACGGGTCCGCGCGAGGCAGGGGACGGGCAGCTGGACTCCACAGGCCTTGATTGACCTTCCTCTCCCCGGTCGCCACGCCACTGCCCGAGCACACAACGATTCGTCCTATCACGCCCGCATCTGTCCCGGACGTCCCTGCGATCAGCAAGACATGGTTGCAGATGGACGGAATCGTGGGCATCGCGGTGAGTGTGCGCGGCGTGGTGGTGAACTACCATGCCGGTGAAATGGGGAACCACCGGATCCACCGGCGAGAAGGGGGCGGGGATCCGTTCGTTGGCAACCTCGATCTCACAGTGACGTCACTCTACGCCACCAGCATTGGCGACACGATCGCCGATACCGGGGTTGTACGAAGGAAGCCGGCCGCGGGCGCCGGCTATCTGTCCGGGCTGCCGCGGCAAGATGCGCCGGCGGCCAGACATAGACTTTGGCGGTGCACGGACGCAAGCGCGAACCTGGATCAGGCAACGTGTTGCGTGGCGAGTTGACGCCGCTGAGCTGCCAATAGTGACCCCAGCACGAACAATCCCGCGCCCGCCACGAGCGTCACACCAAGCTGACTGCGGCCGTTGGCCACCATGATACCAACCAACGCCCAGATGACGGTGCCGCCGTACGCGGGTGCACGCGGTTCGGCGCGCTGTACCAGCACCGCTACGAGCAGTGCGAGCGAGATGCTGAT
>JBBSPE010000187.1:0-8115 GCA_038259155.1 Gemmatimonadales bacterium | reverse complement strand
GGCATCGGCGTCGTAGCGCTGTGCTTGCGCATCCCACACAAGCATGGACTCGGTGGCGTAGTAGCGACCAATGCGCGCGAAGTCCGCCTTCGCACGCAGCGGCGGCAGCACGGTGCCGATTACGCCGAGAACGCGAATGATCACGTCGAGCATGGCCACCGGTACGTGCCGATAGCGCGGCTCGCGTCCGAGCAGCGCGAACAGGTGCGCACCCTGCGCTCGAGGTGTAAGCGCCTCGCCGGGACCGCCAATGGGCAGCACCCGGTTGTGTCGCGACACGTCGTGTAGACAGTCCGCGAGGAACGCAGCGAGATCATGGTCGCTGATCGGCTTGCACGCGGTAAGCGTGCCGTCGCCGAACACCAGAAACGGCTTGCCTGCGCGCACGCGCTCCACCTGACCGGAGAGCGACTTGAAGAAGGCGGTTGGGCGCACAATGGACCACGTGATGCCCGACGCCATCAGTCTGCGCTCGAAGGCCAGTTTGGCCTGCTGGAACGCCAGCGTTGGTTTTTGTACGCAAATGGCGGAGAGCAGCACCATGTGTCGCACACCGGCTCCACGTGCGGACTCCAGCAGGTGCACGTGCGCCTGATGGTCAATGGCCCACGCATCGCGCGGCGCCCCACTACGCGACGCCATGCAACTCACCACCGCGTCAAACGACTCGCCCCGAAGTCCGTCGCGAGCGATGGACACGGGGTCGGTGACGTCGCCTTCGCGGACCGTGGCACCGCTCAACAGCGCGGGATCGCGACCGCTCACGGACGAACGCGAAGCATTCTCACCCGTGCCCGGCCGCACAAAACACGTCACCTCATGTCCACGCGCCACCAGCGCCTGCACGGTGGCGCGACCGATCGTGCCGGTCGCGCCCACCATGAACACGCGCCGCGGGGACGCGCTGGGATCCACTGACACAGTCCCCGAAGTCACACCGGACATGTGCTCAGACCGCCGGTACGCCCCGCCCTTCCTGACGGAACGCAAACTCGCGTCCCTGCCCGCCCACGGTGGCCAGGTGAATCCACAGCACCGCCATGTGCTCCAGCAGCGCGGCGTTCCGCAGCGGGCCCGCGTCGCGCCCCACGAAACCCATTGCGTTGGCGAGCGTGATCACGTCGGCCTTGGCGTCCGCGTCGTCACCCGCGACGTAGGCATCGGCCGGCCCGTGCTTCATGAGCGGGTCGGCGTGAATCTCCGCACCAAAGTGGTTGAACGCCTTCACCACGCGCTTGCCCGGCAAGGCCGCCGCAAGTTCCGCGGCCACGGAGCCTGCAGGCGGCGGCGCGATCACCGGGCCCTCGTTCCACGAGACGGGATTCGTGCAGTCCACAATGATGGCGTTGTTCGCGAGCTTTACCTCCGCCAGCACCTCAAGGGCTGCACTTGCCGGAGTGGCCAGAAACACCACACCGGCGTGCCGAACGGCGTCCGCCACCGTAAGCCGAGGCACCTCGGGCACGGGCAACTCCTCCGGCTCCTCCTTGGGCGGTTCGACCATCAGCCGCTTGGGCGCACGACTGTCCTCGATCACCGGCGCGGCCGACCGCGAACCAAACCACACGTGAAAACCGGCGCTGTGCAGACGCTCGGCAATGGCACAGCCGACTTTGCCGGTGCCGACAACCGCGATGGGAGTCATGGAGTCAATCATGCCTTGAGCCTATCGCCCCAGCGCCTCGATCACCAGTCGCGCCGCCGCCGTGCCGCTGAACTGCTGCTGTCCCGTCACCAGCAAGCCGTCGCGTACGGCAAAATCGCGGAACCGCTGGTCCACCACAAAGTTGGTGTCGGGCAGCGCCCGGGCCTCGGTCTCAATCCAGAAAGGCTGGATGCGCTTGCCCACGAAGCTGTCCGCGAACTCTTCTTCGCTGTTGGCAAAGCCGGTCCACGTTTTTCCCTTCACCAGCAGCTCGCCGTCTGCACCGCGCGCCTTGAGCAGAATACACGTGCCGTGGCACACGAGCGCCGTGACCTTGCCGGCGTCGTGAAAGGCGGCCACGAGGGCGTGCAGTGCGGTGTTGTTCACAAAGGTGAACATGGGCGACTGCCCACCGGTCACGAACACGGCGTCGTAGTCAGCCACGTCCACGTTGGCGAGCGACGGCGTGTTCTCCAGCAGCGCGGCATGCACAGGCGACTTCTTGAAGCCCAGAGACACGAGGTCGTGGGCCGAGTAACCGCTTTCGTCCTCAGGATCGGAATAGCCATCGGCAACCAGCGGGCCGCCGTCCGGGCTCCGAATGTCCACGGCATAGCCGGCCTCGGTAAACGCCCAGTACGGGTGCGTGAGCTCGGCCCACCAAAAGCCCACGGGCCAGCCGGTGACGGTGGAGGTGGCCGGATTGCCGGCAATGAGCAGGATGCGCTTGGGGGACGACGGACGGGTGACGTTGAGATTGCCGCTCATGAGTGCTCCGCTGGAAGACATGGAATGGGCGCGCTGCGCTCCGCATGTCTATCGGACACTCTGCGTCTCGGGTAGTATGCACTTTCCCGGGTGATACTTCCCTTCAGGAAAGTGTGCGAATGCCTGTCTTTGAGTTCGATGGCCACGAGTTCAACAACCCGGTGGAGCTCGCCCTGCACGTGATCGGCGGTAAATGGAAAATGCCGATCCTGTGGCGCCTGCAGCAGCGCGCCTGGCGCTACAGCGAACTCCAGCGCGACCTTGCCAAGGTGAACCACAAAATGCTCACGCAGCAGCTCCGGGAGCTTGAACGCGCGGGTCTGGTCTCGCGCACGGTATTTCCGGTGGTGCCGCCGCACGTGGAGTATGCGCTCACGCCACTGGGCGAGACCACGCTGCCCTGCATCGAGCTGCTGCGCAGCTGGGGCACGAGCTATCGGGCGGCGGTTGCTACTCCGCGCGGATAAGGCTGTGCTGTCACCGATCTGGTCGCGTGATATTCTTCCGGCATGGCTCCCCGTGCGTCCGCTCCCCTGCCACCAGATGCGGTACATCCCGTCACGCGCGCCGAGTGGCGCGCGTGGCTCGAGCAGCACCACGCGCGTGACGCCGGTGTGTGGCTGGTGACGTGGAAAGTGGCCACGGGCAAGCCGCGGGTTCCATACGACGCGGCGGTGGAAGAAGCGTTGTGCTGGGGCTGGGTGGACAGCAAGCCGCGCACGCTCGACGAAGAGCGCTCGATGCTGTGGTATGCGCCGCGCCGTAGCGGCTCGGGATGGTCCGCGCCCAACAAGCGGCGTGTCGAACGCGCGATTGCCAGCAGACAGATGACGGCGGCCGGTCTGGCTGTCGTCAACGCCGCCAAGGCAGATGGCTCGTGGTCCCTGCTGGACGCGGTGGAAGCGCTGATCATACCGCCGGATCTGGAGCGCGCGCTCGCGGACCAACCGAACGCGGCGGCCAATTTCGCGGCGTTTCCCCCGTCGGCGAAGCGCGGTATTCTCGAGTGGATCGTGCAGGCCAAGCGCGCGGACACCCGCCAGCGGCGCGTGACGGAAACAGCTCGACTCGCCAACGAGAACATGCGCGCCAACCAATGGCCGCGCGCGTGACACCGACCGCGCGCCCGGACCGCGTCTCTCCCGCACAACGGCGCGCGCTGCTCGAGCACGTAAAGGCCAGCGCGGAGAATCGACCAGGCACCTATCGCATGCTCGCCGAGGGCGGCCGCGTGATCTACGTGGGCAAGTCGCGCCGGCTGCGCACGCGGCTGCTCTCGTACTTTCGCGCCAAGGGTCGCCGCGTGAAGGCCGCGCGCATTCTGCGGCATGCGTTCGCGATTGAATGGGAGTACGCGCCCAACGAGTTTGGTGCGCTGTTGCACGAGCTGCGCCTCATCAAGCAGCATCGGCCGCACTTCAACCGCGCGATGGTGAGTGACGAGTGGCCGCGTGCGTACGTGGCGCTCACCGCGGGGCCGGTGCCGGGATTGCGGGTGGTCCGTCGCACGGACGACGCACGCGCCGAGGGACTCTGGGGCCCATTTCGCCGTGTGACCTATTTGCGCGACGCGGTGCACGCGCTGGCCGAGGTGACGGGGCTGCGCGATTGTGCGCTGGACGATCCGGGGCCGGAGAGCCGTGCGCGCCCGCTGTGGTTTGCCGATTCGACGCCGCCGCGCGGTGGCGTGCGGTTGCGCACGCCCGGCTGCCTGCGCGCCGAGCTGGGCAGCTGTCCGGGGCCGTGCGTTGGGCGTGGCGACGCGGTGATGTACCGTGACGCGGTGGCGCAGGCGCGCGCGTGTCTGGAGGCGCTGGACGACCGCGCGTTGGTGAGCGCTCTGGGGCGCATGCAGGACGCGTCGAAAGACATGCAGTTTGAGCGCGCGGCTGTCTGGCGCGACAAGGCCGAGCGGCTGGCCTGGCTGTATGGCCGCGTGTCGAAATTTCAGGCCAGTATGGACCGTCTCACGTTCCGGTACGACGCCGTGGGTGACGACGGGTGTGCGCGCGTGTACCTGGTGCGCCGGGGCACGGTGCGGGCCGAGGTGGCGCCGCCGGAGACGGCGGAGGAGGAACAGGCGCTCATGACGCTCGCGGAGCGCGTATTCCACGGGCCTGACCCCAAGGGCGCGGACGTGCCCATGCACGATCTGGACGAGTTCTATCTCGTGGCCAGTTGGTTCAGGCGGCGGCCGGAAGAGCTGTCGCGCACGACCCCTCCGGAGGTGGCGGTGTTGTGATTCACCGGCCGCCCCGAGCGGGGTGGTGGTCGCTCTCAACGATTCGACGGAACACAGTGTCCAATTTATACGCTCGCTGTTTTCCTCCCCCATGACGCTCTGCCATGCCCGCTACCCGCCTGGTGCCGCGCGCCATCACGCCCTTGTTCGGTCCACTGCTCGCCACGCTCGCACTGGTTGCCTGCGGCGGTGACGCCGACGCCGGTAGACCGGCCTTCACCACCACCGTGGATTCCGTCGGCGACACGCTGGTCGTCCACACGGTCGGGGATATTCCCGCCGCGGATGAGCTGCATCTGGCGGAGGTGTGGCGCGTGGGTGACGCCGACGGCGACGAGACCACGAGCTTTGGGCGTGTGCACAGCCTGTCGGTGGCGGCGGACGGCAGTGTGTACGTGTTTGAGGCCAGCGTGCCGCAGTTCCGGCACTACGCCGCCGACGGCACACTGATGGGCGTGCTCGGCGCCAAGGGCAGCGGGCCGGGTGAGTACACGCGCTCCAACGGCGTGGCCGTGCTCTCCGACGGACGCGTGGCCTTGTGGGATGCCGGCAACTCGCGCGTGAATGTGTACGGCGCTGACGGCGCGTTCCTCACGCAATGGATGCCGCCGGTGCAGCAGTACAGCACCGGCGCCAACGCCGTGAGCGCGCTGAACGACGGCGGGCTCACGCTTCGGGCCTACGTCCGCGACACGACCCTCACGCGCGAGGCACTCGGTCGCGTGGCCTGGTTTCTCTTCGACGGCGAGGGCACGTTGCGCGACACCGTGCTGGCGCCGTTCTACGGCGATCCGCCCGAAAATCTTGTGGCCCGCGTCGAGGGGAACACGAGTACACGTCCCGTGCCGTTCACCGCCACGCCACAGACGGCCCTCGACGGCCTCGGTCGCGTGATCGGATCGCCGGGCGCACCGTACATCGTGTACTTGGTGCGGGATGGTCGTCCGCTGCGCATTGGGCGAGAGATGCCGGTGGTTCCCGTGGGAGTGGAAGAACGCGAGCAGCAACGGGCCTCCGTCACGTGGGGCATGCGCCAGACGGATCCGGCGTGGACGTGGAACGGCCCGGAAATGCCCGACACCAAGCCGCCTGTCGTCGGACTCCGGGCCGCGCTCGACGATCAGTTGCTGGTCGAGGTAGGGATGCCGTCCGAACCGTTCGATCCCGAGCCACCACGCGCCGTGGAAGGACAGGAACCGCGTCCGGTAGTGTCGTTTCGATCGCCGAGTGTGTATGAGCTCTTCGGTGCCGACGGTCGGCTGCGCGGGCGCTTTCGTCTGCCCACGGGAGCCACGTTGCACGCGCTGCGGGGGAGCGACGCGTGGGGAACAGTGACCGACTCGCTCGACATTCCGTATCTCGTGCGCTGGCGTCTTGAAGAGCCAACGACGATCGCGCCGTAAGTCGTATCGCTGCGCACTCCTGCGCACTCCTGCGCACTTACGCGACACCACCGTACACCGGGAACGATTCGCGGTACCACATCACTCAGCGTGCAGCAGGGTACGTGCATTCCGTGCGTGCCCGCGTCCCGTTGCCTGCACGCATGTCTGTTCCCGTTTCGTCTCTTGCCGCACGTGGCGCACACGCCGCGTCGCCATCGCCCGCCGCCGACAGATCGGCGACGCCGGACATCGCCGCAACGCCGCGCACCTTCGCGCGACGCCGTCTGTTGCTCGGCATCACCGGCGTCGGTACGTCCGTGATGCTGTCGCTGCTGTGGCTGCTGTTGTTGCTCACGGGCACTGTGACGGTGTCCAACGATTGGCGCATCGTGGGCGGCGCGCTGGGCCTTCCAGCAACCGCGGCGCTGCTGGTGCTGCTCGTGTTTGTTGTGCACACACTGCTGCTCGCGCCGGTGGAGTTCGTGGGCGGCGTGCGGGCGGTGCGTGAACCGCGTACACCTGGCGCCTGGCTTCGCGGCTGGATCCGTGGCGTGTTGGTGCAGGGGGCACTGTTCACCGGACTGACGTTCGCCCTCGCCCTCGCCGCGTCGCAGCTTGGCTGGTTCGGCGCCGTGGCCATGACGTGTGCCGGCGGCGTCCTGCTGCTGGCGGCGCAGGGTGTGCTCGCGCAGCTGGTGGCGCCCCTGGGTGTACAGCCCGCAGACGACGCCGTGCAGGAGATCGCGCTCACCAGCGGCGTGCGCGGAAGCGCGATTCGTGTGGTTGCCGTGGACGACGAAGCATTCGTGGGCGGCTGGGTTGGACTCGGGAAGCCGCAGCTCTGGATTCCGGCGCGCTGGACGAGTGCGGAGCATCGCGACCTGCTCGCGGTGCAGCTCGTCCGGCGTCACGCGCAGTTCGAGAGCGGCGCGCGACGGCGCGCGCTCTGGCGCGCCGTGTTATGGCCCGCCCTGAGTCTGGCCGTGCTCGTGCCGCTGCTGCCGTGGTCGTTCACCGACAACACGCTGTGGCTCGCGCTGCCTGCCGTGAGCACACTGTGGACGTTCGTCGCCGTGCTGCTGCTGCCGTCGGTGTCACGACCCGTCGTGTACAACGCCGACCGCGCGGCGGCGTCGCGGCTGGGACAGTCCGCCGTGGTCCGCGCCATTCGGCAACTCGACGCCTGGCAAGATGACGAACCCGAGCGCGCACCGGGCGTGGAGTTCGTGTTTCATCCCGTACCCTCGCGACGCAACCGCGAACGCGCGTTGCAGGCCTCTCGTCGCGGCACGCTCGGCGGCGCTCATCAGCAAACACGCCTTACCCTGTTCACGTCGCTTGCGTCCGGCAGCCTGTTGGGACGCATGGTGCACTGCAACATCGGCCGACCGGCACTCTGGATGCTTTACCCTGGCGACTGACGCGGTCAGGGCCAGTCAGGCGTACATCAGTGGTACATCAGCCGTTCATCACCCGGCGACCAGTGGGTGTTGACGCGGCTGAAGCACCGCCGCCATGCATCGGTCGCGGACGCGGCATGGGTACACTGACTCCCTGCCCGATACCGGCCCGCTCGCGCAACATCGAGCAGAAATGCGTGGCCTGCGACGCGTCAATCGTCTGCATGTGCAACTGCCGACCGGTGGCGCGCACACGCAACCACGTGCCAAGCGGGTCGGTGCGCTGCTCCACACAGGTCACCGACGCCAGCGCGACCTGCATCACCCGGTCGTCAGGCTGCTCGCAGCACATGCCCACCAGGCGCCGCGGGGTGATCAGCCAGCACACACTGCCGTGGCTGTCCATGCCGTGCAGCACTGCGAGCAGACGCTCGTCCGGCGCCAGACGCGCGTCCAGCCCGGCGCCATCGAGCCCGCGCCTCCCCCTCCCCGCTACGCCCTGACCGACGTCCGCCTCGGCGCCGACGTGACGGTCGGCGGCCAGCCGGCCACGCTGTCGCTCGGTGTCCAGAACGTCTTCGACGTCCGGTACCGCGACTACCTCAGCCGCTTCCGCTTTTTCGCCGACGAGCCCGGCCGCAACGTGGTTCTCCGCGTCAGCGTCCCGTTCGGCGG
>JBBSPE010000186.1:0-8147 GCA_038259155.1 Gemmatimonadales bacterium | reverse complement strand
GGCTCATCATGCCCTGATAGTCCGCGTACGCCTCGTAGAACTCGAGCATCGTGAACTCCGGATTGTGCGTCCGGTCGATGCCCTCGTTGCGGAAGTCGTGCCCGATTTCATACACGCGATCAAAGCCGCCAACGATCAGCCGCTTGAGATAGAGCTCATCGGCAATGCGCAGGTACAGCGGCATGTCGAGCGCGTTGTGGTGCGTGACGAACGGACGCGCCGCCGCGCCGCCATACAGCGGCTGCAGCACGGGCGTCTCGACCTCCAAGTAGCCCAAGTCGTCGAGATGCCGGCGAATCGTGCGCGTGAGCAGCGAGCGCGCGGTGAACAGCGCGCGCACCTCAGGGTGCACGGCGAGGTCGGCATAGCGCTGCCGCGCCCGCTGCTCGGTATCGCTGAACGCCGAATAGCGCACCAACTCGCCATCCACCAGCTGTTCCTTGCCAAACGGCAACGGTCGGAGCGCCTTGGCCAACAACGTGAGTTCGGTGACGCGCACCGTGCTCTCGCCCGTGCGCGTGCGCATGAGTGGACCGCGCACGCCCACGATGTCGGAAATGTGCAGCTCCTTGGTGATCGCCCACGTCTGCTCACCCAGCTCATCGCGCCGCAGGTACAGCTGCAGCCGGCCATCCTGATCGACCAGGTGCGCAAAGGCCGTCTTCCCCTGCCCCCGCCACGAGGCGAGTCGGCCGGCCAACTGCACCACCGGTCCCTCTTCCGCATCGTCCGCGAGCAGTGCGCGCGCCGCCACCGTGGAGTGCGTGCGGTCGAAGCCGTACGCAAACGGTTCGACACCCTGTTCGCGCAACCGAGTGAGCGCGGCCAGCCGATCGCGCATCACGAAGCCGAGGTCGGCCTCGGATGACGCACCGGACTCCGGTTCACCGGACTCCGGCTCACCGGAATTCGTCGCGTCTGGCGTCTCGCTCATGCCGCGCTTCCCTGGGACAGGTCGCCGGACCGCTTCAGGTACGCCTCGATAAACGGGTCGATGCCGCCGAGCATCACTTTCTCGACGTCGGCAAGCTTGAGTTCGGTGCGGTGGTCGTTGACCATGGTGTACGGCTGGAAGACATACGAACGGATCTGGCTCCCGAAGGAGACGTCCATCTTTGCGGCGTCGATTGCCGCCTTGGCAGCATTCTGCTTGTCGAGTTCCAACTGGTACAGCTTGTTCTTGAGCTGCTTCATTGCGTGGCCGCGGTTCTTGAGCTGCGAGCGCTCCTGCTGCGACGACGTGACGAGCCCGGTGGGAATGTGCGTGAGCCGCACGGCGCTGGACGTCTTGTTCACGTGCTGGCCACCAGCACCGGACGCGCGGAACACATCCATCTTGATGTCCTCGTCACGAATCTCGATGTTGATCTCGTCGTTCACATCGGCGTACACAAAGACGGACGCGAACGACGTGTGCCGCCGTGCCTGTGCGTCAAAGGGCGAGATGCGCACCAGACGATGTACGCCGGATTCGGCCTTGAGGAATCCGTACGCGTACTGGCCCTTGATTTCGATGACGGCGCCCTTGATGCCGGCTTCCTCGCCATCCGACAGATCGACGATCTCCACTCCGTACCCGCGCTTCTCGGCCCAGCGCGTGTACATGCGCATGAGCATCTGCGCCCAGTCCTGTGCCTCGGTGCCACCAGCGCCTGCCGAAATCTCCAGCTGCGCGTCCCGAACGTCGTCGGGATGCCGCAGCAGCGTGCGCAACGCGAACGCCTCGAGTTCCGGCAGCAGGCTGGCGACCTCCTGATCGAGGTCGGCACTCATTTCCGGATCGGGCTCCACCGACAGCAACTGGTCGAGTTCCCGCGCAGACGTCACGCGCCCCATGAGCGCGTCCCAAGGATCCACCCACCCCTTGAGAATCTTGACCTGCTTCACGACCTCTTGCGCGCGCTCCTGCTTGTTCCAGAACGCGCCATCCGCCATCTCGTTCTCGAGCGCCATCAGCGCGTGTCGCTTGGTCTCCAGGTCAAAGATACCTCCGCATGTCGTCAAGCCTGGTGGCGGCCTGTTCCAGGATCGCCCCCCGATTTCCATCCAGCATGCTGCCTCCACGAACGACACGAGCCGCCGCTCCGATTCGGAGCGCGGCTCGCAAGAAAACTTCACGTTGCCTGAGCGAAAGATAGCGCCGGCCGCGCCCGGGCTCCAGTCTCGTCCTGCGGCTCAGAAGAGGCGCTGCCCCCCGGCAAGGATGTCATTGAGCGCTTCCTGAAAGTGTGGCGAGCGCTCGGCAAGTTCCCGCCCCACCTGATCGACATATTCCTCGTAGCTCTTCTTGATCTCATCGCGGAAGAGCTGACGCAGCGTCCCCTGGGCCAGTCCCTCGTCGCGCTTGCGCGGATGGTACGCGACCAGATCGGAGACGAGGGCCCGTGCCAGCCGACGGGCGCGCTGGCTCGGATCGGCGTTCAGGAAGGGATTGATCGTGCGGCGCGGCGTGGGGGCGACGGCCGCCACGGCCGCCTCCGGAGGTGTTCGCGTTTCGATGCCCGGGGGGTTGGGCGTTGCTCCGGCGGTCGCGCTCGGGGCAAACGGTGGCGTGAGCCGACCTCCCGAGATACCGCCCGGCGCGGCCGCCGGAGTGGCGCTCGAGGGCCGCATGGCCCCTGTGTGCAGTGTCGGGGTGGCACTCGACGGCGTGGCGGTGCGTGCTGTGGTGCCCCGCGGCGCATCGGCCACGGGCATCTCCGCCACGGGCATATTGCCCACGGGCATATTGCCCACGGGCATATTGCCCACGGGCATATTGCCCACGGGTGTCGGGCGCGCCGCAACCACGGGGGCGGCTGGACGCGCCGACATCGCGGACGAGGAGACCGATGGCGTTGCACGTACCGGTGCCGACGCCAGACTCGAGACCGGTGTGCGTGCTGGCGTGCGCAGCGCGCCCGTGCCGCCCGACACCACAATAATTCCCCCACAGACAGAACAGCGCGCGCGCACACCCGTCGCCGGCACCTTGGCCGGGTCCACGCGAAACACCGAGCGGCAATCCGGGCACGCGACGGTCATCGCCCGGTCCCGGTGCGCAGCGGGAGCACCGCCGGATCGACTTCCGAGGGATCGCCAATGGCGGGATCGCGAACATCCGCATCATGCGCGGCGGCGGCGGTTTCGAGCTCGTCATCGCGGCGGCGGTCAATCGACCACACGGAACCAGTAATCGTCTTGGCGTAGCTCTTCATTTCGGTGGCCAGATCGCTGACCTCGACCGCCCGCGCAAAGCGCCGACGTTGGTTGGTGACAACTCCGACGGACAGCGTCATCAGCGGCACGCGGTGCAGTTGATTCCGTCGATCCTTGCCAAGAAAGTACCCCGCGCGCCGATCGGACTCTGAATACTGCAACGGGGCCAACTCATCAAAGACCCTGATGACCTCATCGCAGACCCGGGACATCGCCGCTACAGGAACAATGTACAGGAAATCATCGCCACCGATATGGCCCACGAAGCCATCCGACTCGCACAACCCCTTCACCACGTCGTGCAGCAGTCGCGCCAGCAGCCGAATGACCTGATCGCCGTGGTAAAAGCCGTAGCGGTCGTTGAACTCCTTGAAGTGATCGAGATCGGCATAGCAGGCGGCGAACACCTCGTTCGTCGCGAGCCGCCGCCCGATTTCCGCTTCGATTTCCCGCGTGCCTGGCAACCGCGTGGACGGGTGCACGTCCGTGTCCCGGTCCGAACGACGAAGCAGCGCGCTCAGGCGTGCCTTGGCTTCGCGCGGGGCGAGATCGAGGTCAAGCACTTCGTCCGCGCCCGCGTCGAACGCCAGCCCAAAGTCGATCGCGTCGCCCACCACCACCACCGGGACGATGGCCGTCCACGCGTCTCGCTTGAGGCGACGGCACAACGCCAGCGCCGGCGTGGCCGGTCGCGCGTCAATCACGATGGCGCGCGGTCGCGCGCGGAGTGCCCAGGCGATCACCGTGTCGGCGTCGTCACACGGCAGCACCGCGTCGCCCACGTCGGTCCACCACGCTGACAGCCATGCCGGAAGCGGAGCGCCTCCCGTCACGACGACAATCGTGTGTTCCGTGATGCGTTGCATGGTCATGCGCGTGGCGACGCCAGAGGGTTCGGGGGAGGACCGGTCGCGACCGGATCTCGGGTGAGCGGCCGCACAGCGGATGTTCGCCGGCCTGCGACCTTCACCACAAGACGATTGGCAGGAGTGCTAGGGCACGATGTAACGCAGGTCACCGGGAGCGTGATGGGCCGCGTCACGGAGCGCGACGATTGAGCGACACGAGTCGCTTTGGCAGATATACACGCGGCCGGTCAACAAGGCGCCGCGCGGGGACACCGCTGGCCGTTGGCCCAACCGACCTCTCAGCGAGAGGCCCCGAGAAACGGAATGGGTAACTCCCCCTGTACTCCGAACTCCTGTGCTCCGTTCGCCTGCTGCGCCCCGAACACCCGCAGTCGCACGCTCACGTAGGCGTCCACGAGGCTGAGCGCGTGATTGGCGAGCAGCAGGCCGACGAGTTGCCGCGTGCGCCGCGACGCGCTGTTGGCGCGCACGATGGTCTGCCGATACACGTCCTGTTCCAGCTGCGCGTCGCGCCAGCTCCACAGGAACTCCGGACCGGACGCACGCCGCTGATAGAACTCGATCGCCCGCTGATACTCTCCCGACGTCTCCCCCGGTGACACGTCCGGGTCGAGCCAAAACGTCTCGCGCGCGAGCAGCCAGATCGACCCGTTGAACGTGGTCGGGTCAGCCTCAGGCGTAAATGCGCCGTTCGGCGTGCTGTTGTACGCGCCGCTCTCGAGCGACGATTGCAGGCGCTCATAATAAGCCCACGGACCGTCCGGCTTGGAGCCGGTGACGTTGGCGCGCGCCACGGTCCGGGCAAGCTCGCGATACGCCGCTGACTCGCGCGTGGCGTCCCGATTGGACCGCAACGCCTGCAAGATGAGATATCCCTCGGCCACCAGATAGGCGACGCCACGCTGCTGACCGAGCAGGCCCTGGCCGGCGCCGGGTACGGCGGCTGAGAGGACGGGTGCGTACCATGGGGAGACGCCCGGGAACCCACCGTTGCCTGAAGTGCGCGGCGCAGCGCCCGCCCCCTTCGAACCGGATCCCGGTGCCGGCGGTGTGAGCAACGCCGCGTCGGGCATACGAATCGTGGTGGCCGGCTGCGCCCGAAGGTCAGCGGGCGCGGCCATGGAGAGCGCGATCACGCCCCCCAAAAGGCCCAGCGGGCCCAGCGCGCCCAGCAGCGCGCCCAGCAGCGCGCCCAGCCGGCGCGGAACGACCATAAACATGCGGACGCCCCTCAGAACAGGAACCGGAGCGTCACGTACGTGGGGGCCTGCCCCGCGGCGGACGAGAAGCTGTCGAAGCGGCGCGCGATGTCGAGCGCCATGCCGTCCGAGAGCGCAACACCGAGTCCGAGAGACGGACCGCTGCGGTCGCCGTCCTCCACGAGATAGCCACCACGAATCGCGTACCGCTTCTTATACGTGACCACCGCACCAACGCGGAAGCTGATGCCTTGGCTGGCGAGACTCCCCAGCGCATCCGCCATGAGATCGAGCGACGTGTCAGCAGAGTCGAATGCGGCGAGGGGAAGGCGTGTACTGGCACCAACCTGCCATGCTCTCGGTAAGGGATCGGCCTGCTCACTGTCCTTGACTTGGAAATCCGGTCCGATGTTGCGCACGGCACCGGCCACGGTAAACGGCAACGCGAGGGGAAGCACGTACTGGGCGCCCAGATCGAGCGCGCTGCTCGCGCCGACAAACTGCGCGGTGGCACCGCACTGCCCGGTACACGTGAACGCGAGCCGCGCGTACTTGTAGCTCAACCCGACACGCAGGCGCCCGCCGATTGGTGTCGCATACGAAAGCATGGCGATCGTGCTGCGGACGCTGATGGTGCCGAGATCGGCGCCGGTCCCACCGTCCGTGCTGCCTTGGTCACCGTAGTCGAGGATATTGGCGGACACCGCCAGCGTACCCAGGGACCGCGACGGACGCGCGAAGCCGATTGCGGCGCTGTTCCCCTCGAACGTCTGAGACCCGCTCAGCGAGAGTTCGCTTCGACCCATTGCCGCCAAGGCGGCCGGGTTCCACCAGGCACCGTCAGCGCCCAGCGTGTCGGCCACAGTCGCCTCTCCACCGCCAACGCTCCTCGCGCCGATGGGGAGAAGCAGAAACTGGGCGCCGGCGCTCTGTGCCAACACCGCGCGGCCGCTCGCCAGCAGCGCACACATTACAAAACCAGCGGTCAGCCCACGGCTCACCCGGAAGCGCCCAGTTGTCACGCGGGGTGATTCGCGTTGGGATCCCCGTAGCCAAGGCGCGTCACCGCTCCGCGCTTCCGGCGCCAGTTGGCCAGCACCTTTACCCACAGATCCAGGTACACCGGTTCCCCGACGAATTGCTCGATTTTCACGCGGGCCGCGCGACCGAGTTGCTTGATTCGTTGTCCGCCCGCACCAATCACGATGGCCTTCTGACTTTCGCGTTCAACATAGAGCACCGCTCGAATGTACAGCGGTGATGAGCCCTCGCGGTACTCGTCAATGGCGCAGGCGAGCGCGTGCGGTAGTTCGTCGCCCAACTGCTCCAATGCGGTCTCTCGCACAAACTCGGCGCAGAAAAATCGCATGGGGAGCGTGCTGATTTCATCGGCAGGATAGAGATATGGGCTCTCTGGCAGCTGCTCCGTGACAGCGCTCACCAACGGGTCGATTCCATCACCGGTGAGGGCAGACATTGTCAACACGTCGGGCCCGAGCTGTTGCAGCGCGGACACGATATCGGCAGGCAGGATGTCGCTCTTGTTGAGCACGGTGAGAACCCGGGCACGCGGCGCGCGCTCGAGGCTGGCTGCTTCGAGGAAAGTGGGCCACGGCAGGGCGTCGGCTGGACTCTCGGCTGGAGTCTCGGCACCGGCGCGTGTGGCGACAGTGCCGGGCGATGCAGCCGCGGCCTTGGACGCAGCCTGCGCCGAACCGTGCCTGACGGTTGCGTGAGCAACAGGCGTCGCGACAGTTGGGGCGTCGGGTGGCTGCCGAGCGCGACGCAACGCATCAATGAGTTCGGCGCTCAGTCCCTGGAGCGCGAGCTCGGCGGCGGACGCGTCAATCACGGCATCTGGCACGCCAGTCGCGTCCGCGATCGCGGCACGGTCGTCCGGTTCACCGTCGACGCGCTCGGTGGCACTCTCGTCGGCTGCCTCGGTGTTCCGCTCGGTGTCTGTCGCGGAAACTTGCTCCGTCACTCCGGCGTCGACCTCGTCGCCAGGGTTGCTGTCCACGGACACAGCTCGGACGCGTGACCGCGCCCATGCGCGCAGGGCGCCTTGGTTGAGCGCGTTGGCGTCCACGACGTAGACGATCACATCAGCGTCACGCACGGCGGCCAGCGAGGCGCCGCGCATGGCCTCGTGCAGCAGGTCCTTGGGGTCGAGCAGTCCCGGGGTGTCGAGCACGACCATCTGGGTGTCGTCCGCCGTGCGGAGACCAACCACGCGATGGCGAGTGGACTGAGGTTTGGGGCTCGTGATCGCCAGCTTTTCGCCGACGAGTCGATTGAGGAGTGTGGACTTGCCGGCGTTTGGTTTACCGGCGACGGTGACAATGCCGGCGCGTGACATGCGGGGAGAATGACGGGGGGGAGTGCGGAGCGCAACGGGTGTTGCGGCGTGGGTTGTGAGACTAGGGCGTTGGAAGTGTGGAGGTGGTGCCAGTAGCGGGCAGGACGCGGTGGGGGATAGGGATCCTGAAACGACGAAACCCCCGCCACAATGAAGTGACGGGGGCTTCGTAAGGGTGCCGGCAACGGCCTACTCTCCCGCGGTCTCTCGACCGGAGTACCATCGGCGCTGTCAGGCTTAACGACCGTGTTCGGTATGGGAACGGGTGTGGCCCTGACGCTCTAGTTGCCAGCGATAAGGTGCTGCAATATGGGTGCTGTTGTTGAACAACAGACGAGGAAGTGATCGAGTGGAAGCGGGCTCCCAGAGCCGCGCTTCACGATAGCTATGTGCTTTGCAGGTTTGTCTTTTGTCCCATGGAAAACCATGGGGGAAAGTCAAGCCTCACGGGCGATTAGGATGGCTTCGCTCGGAACGCCTCGCAGCGCTTCCACGTGCCACCTATCGACGGGATAGTCTCTC
>JBBSPE010000185.1:0-8207 GCA_038259155.1 Gemmatimonadales bacterium | reverse complement strand
CGTCCCACCCGGCGAGTCGCGTCCATCGGGAGCACACCGATTCTGGGTGCAGACCTCGCTGGCGCTGATGGCCGCCGCCACGGCCTGTGGGGGCGATGCCGCGCAGTCCACGAGCGATACGGCTTCCGCAGACTCAGCGGGGGTCATCGATCTGGCGGTGGCCTGCGCTGATGCACTGCCGGTCCCCGCGGCGATGGCCGTGCTAGACTTCATTGGGCACGCCGAGCCGCAGCCGCTGCGGTTCCTGAACGCGGTGGGCACCGACTCGGCGTTGCCTCCGGCCGCGGAAATCGCGGTCCAGGACAAGGGCCCCACCTTCTATTGGCTCGAGGCCCAGAAAAATCAGGACCAGATCCGCGAGAAGTTGTCGCGCGACGGACCGTGGGCCACGATGCTCGTGCTCGTGCGCGAGAACACTGACCATGGGGACGGTACGCACAGCGTGCGCGTGGGCGGACGCTACATCGCGAATGCGGAGGACGGCGTGGAAAGTCCCGAAAAACTATATCGCGTCGCCTGTCAGGTGGATTCAACCGCGGCGTGGGTCATCAAGTCGGTGGACAGCAGCGGGGCGAATTGATTGCAGCATTTGCGCGAGTGTGTACGTCTTCGTCATAGATTGAGGGAGCACCGCGCTCGACGCGCGTTCACGCACACTCGGTGTGCGCGCTACACACACTTCGTTCCCTGCTAGGCCACATGGAGTTGCCGTTGCCAATCCATCTCTGCCCGGCTCGCATCATGCGTGTTGCTGTGTTCGGCCTCGCCCTCACTGCGATCACGGCTGTTCCGGGCCTCGCGCACGCTGGAGAAACGGCGGTCGCGGGAAGCGCCGCCCGGGTGCTTCAGCAGTCGCGATCCGGCCCGCCGCGCCGCGCCACACCGCCGCGCACCACGAAGGCCACGCCAGCCAGCCGCCGTGCGAAGCCCGCGCCGTTCGTGCCCACGGCCCCCGACGGATCGGTGGCACTCGAGTCTGATCTCTCGCGCATGCTCAGCACGAAGACGCGGAGCGGCAGCTGGGGAGCGATTGTTGTGTCGCTCACACGCGGCGATACGCTCTTCGCGTCGTCGCCGGATGTACCCATGGTGCCGGCGTCCACCATGAAGACGTTCACGTCCGCGCTCGCGCTCGATCGACTGGGGCCGGACCACGTGTTCTCCACGGACGTGCTGCGCGATGGTGCGCTGGGCCCTGATGGCGTAGTGCACGGCAATCTCATTTTGCGTGGCGATGGTGATCCCGGACTATCGCCTCGATTTCTGCGTGGCGGCCCGGAGGCGCCCATGGACCTGCTCGCGCGCTTTGTCGCCGGTGCGGGCGTGACGTCGGTGCAGGGTGACCTGATCGCCGACGCCAGCGGCATGGAGGGACGTCGCATTCCTGAAGGATGGCTCACGCGCTACGCGGGCGCGGCCTACGCGGCCCCATTCAGTGCCCTCACGCTCAACGAAAATATCGTGATCGTGGGTGTGTATCCGGACCGCGGCGGCGAGGTGCGTCTCGAGCCCGCGTCAAGCGGCCTGCAGGTCGTGTCGAGCGTGCGCGTGGTGGCCGGCCGCGGGAGCAAGCTCACCGTGCGCATGGTGGGGGAGTCGCAGGTGGTGGTGACGGGCAGCATCGGGGCCAACGCCTCGCCATACCGCGTGCAGTTGGTGGTCTCCGATCCGGTCACGTTCACGGCCGGTGCGTTCCGCGAGGCGCTGCGGGCGCAGGGCATCGAGGTGTCGGGTGAGGTGAAGGTGGGCCGCACCACGGACGGCGCACTGGTGGTGACATCACTGCATTCCCCGCCGCTCGCCAAGCTCATCACCGCGATGAACCGCGAGAGCATCAACCTGTACGCCGAGCAGATCTTTCGGAGCGCTGCGCGAGGCCCACTGCGCGAAGAGCCGGGATCGGCCGAACACGCGTTCGCGCAGCTGCGCGCGTTCAGCGAGTCTGCACTCGGCGTCACGCCCGGATCAATCGTTGCCACGGACGGCAGCGGTCTGTCGGTACTCGATCGCGTGACGCCGCGGTCGCTGGTGCAGCTCATGGACTACGCGCACAACGCGCCGTGGGCCAGCGTGTTTCACGCCTCCCTGCCGGTGGCGGGCGAGTCGGAAACGCTCAAGACCCGCATGCGCGCCACGTCGGCGCAGGGCAACCTGCATGCCAAGACGGGTACCACCAACGATGTGATTGCGCTCTCTGGCTATGTGACGGCCGAGAATGGTGAACTGCTCGCGTTTGCGTTTTTGTACAACGGGTCGGATCGCTGGAATGCGCGCGAGACGATTGACGTGATGGGACCGACGTTGGCGTCGTTCAGGCGCTGACGGGAGCGGTCGGGGCGCTGAGCGGCAGGAACCGACCGCCGAAGACCGGCGACCGCGTTGACTCCCACCGGTGGCCGGCGACGGGTTGCGAGTGACGGATAACTGGTCACTGGTAACTGGTTGACGGCCTCAGACACGGCGCCGGTCGGGCGTCTGGGAGCTGGCGGTGATGCGGCGGGGCCGTTCGGAGATCAGGGCGGTGCGTCGAGTTCGGGCACTGCTTTCGGTGTGGGTTAACGGCTCACGGTGGACGGTTGAACAGAGCGTTGGGGCTCGGCTGGACGGCGGCGCTTCGCTCGCCGCTACGGCTTCGCTGTCAGACGCGACGGCCCGACGCAGACCGAATGCAGTTCCACTGACAACTGTCAGCCGTCTACCCACACCGAAAGCAGTGTGAGGGGCGGCGGGCACGCCGGAGCTCTTGGTCAGCCCCGCCGCACTACCACTCGTGCGTGGCCGGACCGACGCCGTGTCTGAGGCCGATGACCGACAACCACCGGCACCGAACGGCGAGGGCGCGACGGGTACGCAACCGGTTGCCGGCTACCGGTTACCGGTCACCGCGTTCAAACCGGGCCGGCCGCTGCCCGACGCGTTCGCGGTTGACGCGGAGTGAGGCGGGGTGACGCGCCCGCGTGCCGCTCAGCGACGCGCGCGTCCCCGCGCGGGCGCGCGACGCTGCGCGTTGGCCGGAAGCGTCCCCGCCCGGGCCGCGCGAGCCGAACGCGCAGGCGCGAGATCCGCTGGTTCACGCCTCGAGCGCGGGCCAGCGACCGTGTTGTACGCGACCGCCGCGCCGGACGGCGAAGATGCGTGCACCACGGTGCCGTTGAGGCCCACAGCAAAGCCCGCGCCCGTGCCGTCGGGTGCGCCGCTCACGGCCCACAGAAACTCCGTGGTACCGGACACCATGGGCAACCAGCCCGTGCCGTTGAAGCGCAGGATCGTGCCCAGGTCGCCCACCGCGTACAAGTCAAAGCCCACGGCGCCCCACACCGCGCTGAGAATGCTGGACGTGCCAGTGGACTGCTCCGACCACGTCCCATTGAAGCGCAGCGCCACGCCCGAGTTGAAATCGCGCGCGCCGACCGCGATCGCCGTTTGTCCGTCGGCGGCCCAGAGGCCCACGAGCACCGGGTCGCCAGAGGCGGGGCGAGCCAGCCAGGCGTTCCCGTCGAAGTGGGCGGCCGTTCCCGATAGGCCCACCACGTGCACATCGCGGTCGCTCGATCCGAAGACGCCGTAGAGCGGCAGCGACTGCGTGTACACGACCGACCACGTCGCGCCGTTCCAGCGCAGCACCTGCCCGGCATCCGTCACTGCCCACACCGCGTTTGCGGACGCGCCCCACATGGCGTAGATGTGATCGACCGTTGGCGAGGGCATTGAGGTCCACGTGCTACCGTTCCAGCGCAACAACACACCGTTATCGCCGCCCACAAAGGCGAGATTGGCCGATTCGGCCCACACGGTGTTCAGCCGCTCCAGCGTGGGCGCTGCCTGACGCGTCCACGTGGTGCCGTTGTACCGGAAAATGAAGCCCAGTTCTCCCACCGCGATGGCATGCGTGGCGCTCGAGCTCCACACGTCCAGCAGGTCGGGCGTCAGACTCAACGTGGACCACGCGCCGGGAGCGCTCAGGTACAGCACGAGTCCGCGCTGGCCACCCACCCAGAGACGACCGCTCTGGTCCACCGCAGTGGCGCTGAACCGTGTGCGATACGGCGGCGTGGATTCGATCCAGTCGCCAGCCAATTTGCCCAGCACCACACCGTCACCCACGGCGTAGACCGCACCGGAGACCGAGCCTGCGACGGCGAGCAACGACGCGGTGGTGCCGCTCGCCTCGCTCTCGAACGCCGATCCATTCCAGCGAATGATCTGTCCAAAGTCGCCCACCGCGTACACGGGCCCGGTACCGGCTGACCAGACATCGTGCAGCGTCTCGGTCACGCCCGACGCCACCGGCAGCCACCCGCCACTCTGCCAGCGCCGCACCACGCCGCCATCACCCACCGCGAAGGCCAGCGTGCCCGAGCCCCACACGGCGCGCAGGGTCGTGGTGGCACCGGTGCTGCCGGCGCTCCACACGCCGTTCGCCAAGCGCACAGCCACACCGCCAGCGCCCACGGCCCACGCGGTGTCCGCGCTGTGCATCCAAACATCATTCAGCGACGTGGTGATCCCCGACGGCGAGTTCGACCATGTACTGCCGTTGAAGCGAACAATTACACCGTTGGTACCGACGGCGGTCACCGCGGATGCCGAGACGCCATGTACGGCCGCAAACGATGTGCCGAACTGCGAACCGCGCGCGCTTGCACTCCATTCCGCACCGTCCCAACGATAGATGTCGCCGAGCGAGTTCACGGCGAACGCCAGCGTGCTGTTGAGCGACCAGAGTGATCGAATGTCTTCGATGAGCGGTCCGCCCAGTCGATCAGCGCTCCAGGCGCCGGCCAACTGCGGCACAACGGTGGCCCGCACGGAGTCCCGTTGCGCCGCGTCGGCCGTCGCCTCAGCGACCAACCAGGTCACGCCACTGCCAATCGCGGTGACAAGTCCCTGCGCGTTCACCGAGGCGACGCCCGCATTGCGCGAGGTCCAGGTCACGGTGGTGGAAATGCCGGGATCACCGGTAACCGTGGCCGTCAGCGAGGTGGTTCTGCCAATGGTGAGGCCGACCGACTGCGCGCCCAGCGCAAGAGCAACGGGGCGGGCGAGTACCGTGACCGTGGCCGTTGCTTCGCGCGTAGTGTCCGACACGGCGCGGGCCCGAATGATCGTACTCCCAACGCCAATCGCGGTGGCAACCCCGGCGGCGCTGATGGAGGCCACCGTTGGGTTGCTGGAAGACCACGCTACGGCCTTGGTGACGCCCTGATCAGCCGCCACCGTGGCCGCGAACGTGCTCGTCTGCCCGATGTTGAGCGAGCTCGTGGTGGAAGAGAGCGTGATGCTGCGCACCACCGGCACCACGTGCACCATGGCTGTTGAGCGCAAGGTGGTGTCTGCCATGGAGAGCGCCGTAATCGTGGCGTCGCCGTCGCTGACACCGGTGACGAGCCCCTGCTGATTGACCGTGGCGATGAGCGGCCGATTGGTGCGCCACGTAACGCCCGTGGACTGTCCCGCATCCAGAAACACCTGTGCTGTGAGCGCCCGCCCCTCATCTCGGCCAATGTTCATCTCGGCTGGCGTGAGGATGAGCGCACGCGCCGGATTCACGGTAACGCTCGCCGTGGCGGTGAGCCGTGTGTCACTCGTGCTGCGCGCGGTGATCGTGACGGTACCTGGCGCGATGCCGGTGACCACGCCCTGCGCGGAAACCGTAGCGAGCGCCGGCGATTCACTGATCCAGGTCACGGTGCTCGCTGCGCCCTCGTCGGCACTCACGAGCGCCTGCAGCGGGAAGGTGGCGCCAACGCGGATCACACCCTGCGCCGGCGACACCGCCACCGCAAATGCGGTGCGCACAAGGACGGTAGTGCTTGCATTCACATTTCCGCTGCGCGCCGTTACCACGGCGGCGCCACGCCCGCGGGCCGTGATCGTGGCCGAACTGCCCGAGCTGCTCACGCTGGCCACGCTGGGTGCATCGCTGCTCCACGCGACCGCGGCACCACTCAGTACATCGCCGCTGGCGTCACGCACGGTGGCTGTGACCGCGCTCGAGCCGTCAATGGTGGTGAGCATCAGGGATGGCGCGCCGAGCGAGATGCTTGCGGCCACCGGCACGCCGGTTCCACCACCACCTTCACCGCCGCCGCAGGCGGCCACGGCAAGACCAAGGGAGAGAGCAGTCAGCGCGCATCGTATCGTGCGTGACCTGTGCAGCTGGGACATGATCAACTGGTGGAGCGGTGAACGGTCATGGAGTTCGGATTCAGAATGTCATCGAGTTGCTCGCGCGTGAGCAGCCCGCGCTCCTGCACGATTTCGAACACGCCGCGATCCGTTTCGTAGGCTTCCTTGGCGATCTCCGTGGCGACTTCGTAGCCGAGCACGGGCACCAGCGCAGTCACGATGCCGACGGAGTGCTCCACGAAATAGCGCATGCGGTCGGCGTTGGCCGTGATACCAACCACGCAGCGCTCGCGCAGCATGGCACAGGCGTTGCGGAGTGACAGCAACGACCGCATGAGCCGGTACGCAATGATCGGTTCGAAGGCGTTGAGCTGCAGCTGGCCAGCCTCGGCCGCCATGGTGACCGTGACGTCGGCGCCGATGATGTCGAAGCACACCTGATTCACCGCTTCGGGGATCACGGGGTTGACCTTGCCCGGCATGATGGACGAACCGGGCTGCACCGCGGGCAGATTGATTTCGTTGAAGCCGGCGCGTGGTCCCGACGAGAGCAGGCGCAGATCGTTGCAGATCTTGGAGAGCTTGGTGGCGGTGCGCTTGAGCACGCCCGAGAGCTGCACGAAGGCGCCGGTGTCGCTGGTGGCCTCCACGAGATCGGGCGCGGTGATGAGGGCGATTCCGGTGATGGCACTCAGGTGCGTGCACACGGACGCGGTATACGCCGGGCTCGCGGTGATGCCGGTGCCAATGGCGGTGGCGCCAAGGTTGATCTCGCGAATGAGCTGGCGTGCTTCACCAATCCGGTCCACGTCCTCGAGCAGCGTGTTGCCGTAGGCGGTGAACTCCTGGCCGAGCGTCATGGGCACGGCGTCCTGCATCTGCGTGCGGCCCATTTTGATGAACGGCGCGAACTCGACACCCTTGGCCAGGAACGCCTCGGCGAGCACACGCAGCCCGGTCTGATATTCACCCAGCGACACGTAGAGCGCGATCTTGACGGCGGTCGGATAGACGTCGTTGGTGGACTGGCTGAGATTGACGTGACTGTTGGGCGAGATGAACGCGTAGTCACCGCGGGGACGGTCGCTCAGCTCCAGCGCGCGATTCGCAATGACTTCGTTGGCGTTCATGTTCGTGCTGGTGCCGGCGCCGCCCTGGATCACGTCCACCAGAAAGTGCTCGTGATGGCGTCCGGCGCGGATTTCACGGGCCGCCTTCACGATCACGTTGTGGATGGGCGTGGGCAGCAGACCAAGTTCGTGGTTCGCGTTCGCTGCGGCTTCCTTCACGGCGGCGAGTGCGTCGATCAGCTCCGGCATCTCGCGAATTGGGATGCCGGTAATGGGGAAATTCTCGAGCGCGCGCAGCGTCTGCACGCCGTACAACGCTTCGTACGGCACCTCGCGGGCGCCGAGCAGGTCTTTCTCCGTGCGCGTGCGGTGTCCACCAAAGCCGAGTGCGCGTCCGCGTCCCACCAGCGTGGCATCGGCGGCGCGCAGTCGCGCGGAGATCGTGCGCGCGGCGCGATTCACAAGGCCGGCGTAGAGCTGCGGATGGTCGCGGATGAGCGTGTCCACGTCCGCTCGCGTCATGATGAGCAGGTCGGACGGCATGATCGCACGTGCCGTGGTGCCGTGCTGCTCATCGTCCAGAAAGATGCCCTCGCCCACGGCCTCGCCGGGGCCGAGCGTGGCCAGACGCGTGATGCGACCTTCATGTCCCTTCTCCACGGCAATGGCGCCGCTGAGCAGGATGGCGAACAGGGCACGCGCGCCCCCCTCTTCGAAGAGCGTGTCTTCCACGGCCAGATGCCGCGGCGTGACCGCGCGGGCGAGGCGCCAGAGATAGGCTTCGGAGAAACCAGCAACAAAGCTGGCAGATTCGAGTCGCGTGGCGATATCAGCGGGGCTCAACATGAGGCAAAAAGGAGTCAGGGCACGAGGGTGATCCGCGAATGGCGGATCCGGAGTCCGATCGCGCGGCTCGTGACGCGCGAGCCGCGTGGGTCGAGAGTCACTCTGTACGCCCCCGTGCCGGGGTGGTGAGGGTTGGGGGCGCCGGCGGGACTCGACGGCGCT
>JBBSPE010000184.1:0-8277 GCA_038259155.1 Gemmatimonadales bacterium | reverse complement strand
TCGGCTGGCGTGAAGCCCAGCGTACGGCCCACGTCCTTGATGGCGGCGCGCGACTTCATGGTGCCAAACGTGACGATCTGCCCCACGGAATCCTTGCCGTACTTCTGCCGCACGTACTCGATCACCTCACCGCGGCGCTCGAAGCAGAAGTCCACGTCCACGTCGGGCATGGACACGCGCTCCGGATTCAGGAAGCGCTCGAACAGCAGGTCGAACTCCAACGGACACACGTCCGTGATGCCCAAGCCGTACGCCACCAGCGAACCCGCGGCCGAGCCACGGCCCGGGCCTACCGGAATGCCGCGATCACGTGCCGCCTGAATGAAATCGGCGGTGATCAGGAAGTAGCCGGCGTACCCGGTGCGCGTGATGACATCGAGTTCGTAGTCCAGCCGTTCACGCACGTCGTCGCGCAGTGGTGTGCCGTAGCGGTATTCCGCGCCCGCGGTGGCGAGGGTGACGAGGTACTCGTTCTCCGTGTGCACGCCCTCCGGCAACGGAAACGCGGGCACGTGGTACTTCTTGCTGAACTGCACGTCCACCGAGTCGGCGATGGCGAGCGTGTTCTCGAGCACGTCGGCGCGACCGGGAAAGTGGTCCGCGATTTCAGGCGCGCTCTTGAAGTACAGCCCGTCGTCATACCGCATGCGATCCTGATCGCTGCGGTCCTTGCCAAGGCCGATGCACAGCAGCACGTCGTGCGCGTCGTGGTCTTCGTGGCCGAGGAAATGGGCGTCGTTGGTGGCCACCACCGGCAGGCCGAGCTTGTCGGCGAGGGCGAACACCTTGGCGTTGAGCCGATCCTGCCCGTCGCTGCCGTGCGCCTGCACCTCAAGGTAGTAGCGCCCCTTGAACAGTTCGGCGTACCACGACGCCACCTCGGCGGCGGCCTCGTCCCGATCTTCGAGCAGGTGCGAGGCGACCTCGCCGGCCATGCAGGCCGAGCTGACAATCAGTCCCTCATGGTGGGCGGCCAGCGTTTCGCGATCCACCCGTGGCTTCCCATAGAAGCCTTCGGTGTAGGCGAGGGACGAGAGCTTCACCAGATTGCGGTAACCCACCATGTCGCGGGCCAGCAGCACGAGGTGATAGTTGGACTTCTGTCCGGGGGCCGCCTTGGCGCGCACGTGGCGGTCACCCGGTGCCACGTAGGCTTCCATGCCAAGAATGGGCTTCACGCCGGCTTTGCGCGCCTGCTCCTGGAACTCCCAGGCAGCATGCATGTTACCGTGATCCGTGATGGCCAGCGCGGGCTGCTCGAACGCCTGCGCGCGCTTGATCAGATCCCCGATCCTGTTCGCCCCGTCGAGGAGCGAGAATTCCGAATGACAGTGCAGATGGACGAAGGACATGGGATAACAAGGTTAGTCGCCGGGCGCGCGAGGGGCCATGGCCTCTTCCGCGGCGATGTGAGACGACGCACACGAAGCGGGCGCCTGTCATTCAGGCTGCTCGGTCGGTTTGCCGGCCTTGGCGTGCTGGCCTTCGCCGTGCTGTTCGTGATCTCGCCGATGGGCTGCTACATCTCGCGGGCCGCGTACGAAGAGGCCAAGATCCTGTCGCGGCGCAAGCCCATTGATCGTCTCGTGGCGGATTCCACCACGCCGCCGGCGGAACGTGCCAAACTCCGGTTGGTGCAGGCGGCCCGGGCCTTCGCGCGTGATTCACTGGGCCTGACGCCCAAGGAGACCTTCACGCGCTACTCACGGCTCGATCGGGACACGTTGGTGCTGGTGGTGTCGGCGGCGTACGCCGATCGTCTGGCGCGGCGTACGTGGTGGTTTCCCATTGTGGGGCGCTTTCCGTACAAAGGCTACTTTGATTTTGATGACGCGCTCAAGCACGCAGCAGAGCTGCGCGCAGATGGCTTTGATGTGTCCGTTGGCGCATCGAGCGCCTTCAGCACACTGGGCTGGTTCAACGATCCGTTGGTGAGCACCACGCTCCGCCTGGATTCGGTGTCGCTCGTGAACACCGTGATCCACGAGATCGCGCACACCACATTCTTCGCGAAGGGGCAGGTGGTGTTCAACGAGTCCTTCGCCTCGTTCGTGGGCGGGCGCGGGGCCATCGCGTTCTTCCGCTCGCAGGGTGACACGCTGCGCGCCGCGCGCGCCGAACACGAGTGGCACGATGACCGGGTGCTCGGCGCCTTCTGGGCCTCGCTCTACGCCACGATCGATTCGGCTTTTGCCGCGCACCCCGATTCGCTCGACCCCGCGGGTGCGCGCGACGCACGACTGACGGCGCGCGACGCGATCTACGCGGCAGCGCGCACGCGACTGGTGGATTCGGTGGTGCCGCAGTTGCAGACGTACAGCGTGCGCTGGGCCGAACAGGTCACGCTGGACAACGCGGTGTTGATGGCCCGACGGGTGTACGCGAGCGGATTGGACGATTTTGAGGCCGTGTACGAGCGCGAGGACGCGAACGTCGCACAGGCCGTCCGGCGTCTGATTGCGATCGCGCAGTCGGCCCCGGATGATCCCGGGGCCGGGGTTCGCGAATGGCTTGCCGCACAGGCGTCGGCGCGCGACACGACGCCCGATGCCATGCCGGACACGACGCGCGCTACGGCTGCGGTGCCCCCGCCTGCGGCAGCAACTGCGCCCGCACGTATTGCGCCGGGTCAATGAAGGTGCGCGCCGCGTCGCGTACGGCGTCGGCGGAGGTTGCATTGATCACTGCGTCCGCTTCGAGCATCTGGCGCGGGTCGGTACCCGACTTGAGACGCGCGAGCAGGCTCGACAACCAGTACCCGTTCTGACGCTGTGAGACTTCGAGCGAACGTCGCTGCTGCTCCAGCGCTGCCGCAAGTTCGGTGGCGGTGGGACCACTGTCGCGGAGCGCCTGCACCACGCGCGTGACGGCGCGGAAGAGTGTGTCCACATTCTCCGGCGAAGAGCCGTATTGCACCGCCAGCTGTTGCGAGTTGCGCGGTTGGGTGCTTGCCGAGGCGGACACGCTCACCGAATAGGTGCCACCGAGTGCCTCGCGCAGTTCCTCGGTGAGCCGCGTCTCGAGAATGTCGCCGAGCGTGCGGAACGCCTGACGGGTCGCCACCGAGCTTGGCTGGTCATTGTGGTACACCACTACCGTGGACGCCTTGGGTTCCACGCCTGCGCGCACCGTTTTCTCCACCACGCCGGCCGGTGGCCGAATGCCCAGGTCGCGCGGCTGTTCCACGCGTCCGCTCGACGGCAGCGCCGCCAGCCACGAACGCACGTACGGCTCGAGATCATCGGCGGACACGTTGCCCACGAACACGAACGAGAAGTTGTTCGCGTCGCCAAAGCGCTCGCGATAGATCGCGAGCGCGTCATCGAGCGCCACGCTGTTGAACAGCTCGGCTGTGGGCAGTTTCACCCGTGGATTGTGGTCGGCCAGTGTCAGTGACAGCGTGTCGCCAAACACGGCGTCGGGTGATCGGCCGCGGTTGGCCAGCACGGCGCCGATCTGCTGGCGAAACGCCTGCACGGCGGCCGAGTCGATTCGCGGTGCGGTGAACTTGAGCCAGAGCAGCTCGAAAAGCGTTTCGAGGTCCTTGGGCGACGCGCGACCGCTTACATCCTGACTCAGATCCGAAATCGCGACGCCCACCTGCGCCACCTTGCCGGTGAGCTTCTTGGACAGATCAATGAGCGACAGGTCGCCCACGCCGCCGCGCTCAATGAAGAGTGTGGCGAGCTCGCCCGCCGTCGCCCGATCGTCCGGCAACAGGCTGGTACCACCGGGAGCAAAGCCGGCCATGAGCACCTCGTCGGCCTTGAAGTCGGTGGACTTGAGCAGCACGCGCACGCCGTTGCCGAGCTGCCACTCCGTCATGTCGAGTGACTCAATGCGTGTGCGCGAGGTGATGCTGCCCGGTGCGGGTGCACTCGCCACCAACCCGCCGGCCGCGAGCGTTTCGGTCCACGGCGACACCGTATCGGCTGCTGCGCGCGCCACCGCCGCCTGCAATGCCTCGCTCGTGGGAGCTGAGGTGCCCGCCTTGGCTGCAACCGAGGCAAGGATTGCGCGGTCCGCATCACCAATCCACGCGCGCCCGATGTCGTTGACTTCGTCAACGGTGATGGACGCGAGCGCGGCCGGTACGAATCGATTGTAGAAGCTGATGCCGGGAATCGGGCTGTCGGTGAGGAAGTGGTCCACGTAGGCGTCCGCAAACCCGCCGGACTCCGACTTGTCACGCTCGGCAAACGCCCGCTCGTAGCCGCGCTCGATGTCGGTCTTCACGCGCGCGACTTCGGCGTCCAGAAAACCGTACTGATCAACGCGCCGCGCTTCGCGCAACGCCGCCTGGAGCGCGGTGGTGAGCTGACCCTCTTTGGCCGCGACACTCAGCGAATACGCGTCGGCGGCACGCGCGTAGGAACTTACGCCCGAGGAGGCGCCCACCCATGGCGCATCGGGACGCTGCGACAGCTCGCCGAGCCGGCGGTTGAACGCGGCGTTGTAGATGTCCTCGACCAGGCGCTGGCGCCAGTCGCCCACGGTGCGCGTGGTGCGCCGCGGCAGACGCCAGGTGACCTCAACCGTGGAGAGCTGCAGCTCCTCGTCGCTCGCCACCGATACGCGCGTGCCCGGAAGTTCAGGCACCGCGATTTCGGGGCGCACCGGCGCACTTGCTGGATTGCGCAGGTCACCGAATCGCGACGCGATGAACTGTTGCACGCTGTCGGCATCGAAGTCCCCGACGGCGACAATGGCCATGTTGTCGGGCCGATACCAATCGGTGTAGAAGCGCCGGAGTGGCGCGGGTGTGGCGGACTGGATGATGGCGGTGTCGCCGATGGGAATCCGATCGGCATATCGGGATCCCTTGAACAACACCGGAAAGTGCGTGTCGAGCACACGCGCGTTGGCGCCGCGCCGTCCGCGCCATTCTTCCATGACCACGCCGCGTTCGCCCACCACCTGTGCGCTGTCGAACGTGACCGCCGACGCCCAGTCCTGCAGAATGTCGAAGCTGCGTGCGAGCAGGCCGGCGGAATCGGTGGGCACCGGCAGGATGTACACCGTTTCGTCGAAGCCGGTGTAGGCGTTGAGGTCGGCGCCAAAGCGCACGCCGATGGATTCGAGATATTTGACGATGTCATTCTTCTCGAACCGGCGTGTGCCATTGAACGCCATGTGCTCGAGAAAGTGCGCGAGTCCTTTTTGGTCATCGTTCTCCAGCACCGAACCGGCATTCACCACGAGGCGCAGCTCGGCGCGCTTCGCTGGCCGCGGATTGGTGCGGATGTACCAGTGCATGCCGTTCGGGAGCACGCCGGTTCGCACCGCCGAATCCACCGGCAGCGGCATGGTGAGCGAGGGCATGGGCGCCTGCGCCGAAAGTGACGCTGCGCTCAGGATGGTGGCAAGCGCGCCGATGGCGGCGCGTCTGGGATGTGAGATCACTCGCGATCCTGGGAAGGGGGACTGGGCAGGCCGACGCGTCCACGCAACAGCGCCCGCAGATCGACGGGATCGCGCGGTGGCAACGGCGCTCCCGCGTGCAGCGACGGCACCATGCCGTCAGGGCCGAGGGCCACGCGCTGCATGGTGCGGCGCACGCCCTCGTCGAGAAAGCGGGACAGTTGTCCGTAGGAATAGTCTGCGCCCATGCGCGACGGGTAGGATTGGAGCGGGTACACCAAACAGAGATGATTGCGTGCGCGGGTCATGGCCACGTAGAGCAATCGGCGTTCTTCCTCCACGGCGTCATCGTTGCCGGCGCTGCGCGCCATAGGATACACGCCGTCCACCGTCCAGGGGATGAACACCGCGTCCCACTCGCGCCCTTTGGCGGAGTGCACCGTGCTGATGATGAGTGCGTCGTTGTCGTCATCACCACCAACGGCCAAATCCTGTGTGGCGGCCGGTGGTTCCAGCGCGAGCGCGGCCAGGAACTCGGTGCGGGAGGGATAGCCCACCGCAATGATTTCGAGTTGGTCAAGGTCGGCGAGTCGCGGCGCTGGTTCGTCGTACGTCTCCATGAGCAGGCGATCGTACATGCGCCGGACCATCGCGATTTCTTCCGCCGTGCTGGCGGGCGTGGTGGCGCTGCGCAGTCCGCTCAGGAGGCCCGCGAGTGCCTTGAGACCGGGGACGGCCCGCGTCGAGGCCCGCACGGCCCCGAGTGCCTCTGGCTGCCACCCGTGGGCTGCCAGTGTCTCCACCGCCAGTCGCGCCGTGCGATCGCCCACGCCCGGGAGCAGGCGCAACAGGCGAAACCAGCTCACTTCGTCCTGCGGATTGTCCAACAGGCGAAGAAAGGCCAGCACATCTTTGATGTGGGCCGCTTCGAGGAACTTGAGGCCGCCCCATTTCTCGTAGGGGATGCGGCGGTTGGCCAGCTCGACTTCGAGGTCCGCGGAGAGGTAGCCCGCGCGTACGAGCACGGCGATCTCGCGCAGGGGCGTGCCCTCCTCGTGCAGTTCCAGCAGGCGATCCACGATGAACCGGGTTTGCTCGCGCTCGTCGCGCACGGTCACGAGCCAGGGCGCCTCACCGCCGTGGCGCTCGGTCCACAGCTCCTTGGTATAGCGCTGCGTGGCGCGGGAGATGAGCGTGTTGCTGCTTTCGAGAATGGCGGCGGTGGAGCGGTAGTTCTGTTCCAGTGTGACAATGGTGGTGCCGCTGAAGTGCGCCGGAAACTCCATGATGTTGTCGATCGTGGCGCCGCGGAACGCATAAATAGACTGGGCGTCGTCGCCCACCACGGTGATGCGGCCGTGATGGCAGAGGCCACGCAGGATGCGGGCCTGCAGGGGGTTTGTATCCTGATACTCGTCCACGAGCACGTGATCGTAGTCGGCCCGGATGCGATCGCCCACGTCACCGCCGAGTTCGAGCAGGAGGGCGAGGGAGAGCAGGAGGTCGTCGTAGTCGAGGAGATTGGCGTCGGTCTTTCGGCGGACGTAGTCCACGAAGAGCTGCTCGAGATCGCCGGCCCAGGCGAGGAAGTGGGGCCAGCCTTCCTCAAGGAGGTCAGCCACGGCCCGATCGCTGTTGACCTGTCGAGAATAGAGGGTGAGGCAGGTCTCGGCGCGGGGGAAGCGGCGGGCTGGTCCATCGAGGGGTCCGGCGGGGACGCTGGCGCGCGGTTCGCCGTAGCCAAGGGCGGAGCGGGCGATGCCCATGAGGTCGGCGGCGTCGGCCGAGTCCATGATGGTGAAATCGCGCGGGAGGCCGGCGGAGGGGCCGTAGCGGCGGAGGATGCGGTGGGCGGTGCCGTGGAAGGTGCCGCCCTGCACTCGGCGATTGGCGCCGCCGGCGAGGCGCTCGGCGCGATCGAGCATTTCCTGGGCGGCGCGTCGGGTGAAGGTGAGCAGGAGGATGCGGGCGGGTGGGACGCCGCGGTCCACGAGGGCGGCGACGCGGTGCACGAGGGTGCGTGTTTTGCCGGATCCTGCGCCGGCGACGATGAGGAGGGGGGTGTCACCGTGACTGGCGGCGGCGGCTTGGGCGGCGTTGAGGGCCGGGCCGGCCGGGTCGCGTGGGTCGGAGCGAAGCGCGGCTGTGGAGTCCGGGTTGGGGCGGGTTCGGAGCTGGAGGGCGTCGCGTGGTGAGAGGGGCATGGAGGACCAATGCCGGGGGGGGGCGTTGGGCGGGAGGGGAATGCCCGTGTGGTGACGGCGGGCGTGTTGATTCGTCCCGAGGGGTGACGGGGCTGGGCGCGGGCGGGCCGTTGGGTGTGGACAAACCGTTCCCTTGGCTGCATGTTCTCGAATTGTGATAGCTGGGTAGATGCGGGGTTCGAATCGCTGCTTGACCGCGGCGGCTGGTGTCCCTATCTTCGGCGCTTGGATCATCTGCCACCACTACGTCCCGTAGTGTGGGCAGTGCGTGCATGTGGAACGCATGTGTGGCGCGTGAGTGAATGGTGCGGGTGCATGCGGGTTGCGCCGGTGATCAGTTGAAGGGCAGTCGATGGGCAGGACCTTGGCGGAGGTGTCCGACCGAGGGTGCAGGGCAGGACGCAGGGCAGGTGTTGTGGCAGGAAATCAGGATGGGCGCAGGCGCCCGCGTTGCTGTTGTGGATGTGATCCGGCCGCTTCCCGGGAATGTCCATTCTCAGTGACTCATGGCAAGCCTGTGGGCGGTGCGTACGGAGTCGCCGGTTGGCGATAGGGTGCGACCGTTACTTCTCGCTGGACCGCTCGGTGTCGGCATCCCAGTCCGACGGTGAGCACAGACCTTTATACGACCTCGCAAGAGGGAGGACGAATGACCTTCTTTTCTCGGAGAAACGCGTCGCTCGCGTTGAGCCTGGCCGCCGTTGGCGTCCTG
>JBBSPE010000183.1:0-8340 GCA_038259155.1 Gemmatimonadales bacterium | reverse complement strand
CGGTGTTCGCGCCGATCTCAACCTCACGCGCATGACCGGTTGGCGCGAAAATGCGCCCTATGATCGCCAGAGCGGGACCATTCGTTGGGACGCGCATGTGCGTCCGGATCTCTCGGTGCGCACGGTTGTCACCGCATCGTCCATCAATCAGAATGACGTGTTGTCGCAGACCGAAACGCAGTTCGCATCGCGCGACCCGATCAACCGCTCGCCGCTCGCGTTTCGCACCGTCGAGGCGCTGCGCTGGAGTTCCGCCGTGGAGCGCACGGGCGAGCGCAGCAGCATCAGCGTGACGCCGTATGCGCGGCGGAACGTGCTGGGGCTGTTGCCGTCGTGGCAGCTCACGTTCAACCCGCAGGTCTGGGACACGCGCAATACCTCATTCGGCGTGCTGCTGCGCGCGCGGCGTGACTTCGCGCCTCTCGCCGCCCGGGTGATCGCGGGCGTGGACGTGGACGTGAGTCCCGGCTCTTTCACCGCCGATCAGGCCGTGCTCAGCACAGCCGGCACCGGTGGCGACCGCGTGTTCCAGTCCTACACGCTTGGCGCACGTCAGTACGACTACGATGTGACGTTCCGGCAGGCGTCTCCATACCTGCACACGGAGTTCTCGCCGGTGTCGCGGGTGCGGGTGGACGCCGGCGTGCGATATGATGCGGTGACGTACGACTATCGCACGAACGTGGCGCCACGGGACACGGGCCGCTACCGGGTGCCCACGAATCAGGCGCGCGACTACTCGCGCGTTAGCCCGAAGCTCGGCGTCACCGCCGACATTGCGCCCGGTTTGAACGTGTATGGCTCGTACCGCACGGGATTCCGCGCGCCGTCGCATTCGCAGTTGTTCCAGCAGAATGACGCAGCCAGCACGGTGGACCTCAAGCCGGTCACGGTGACGAGTGCCGAGTTTGGATTGCGCGGAGAGGCGGGCGGACGCCTCGCGTGGTCGCTCGCGGCCTACGACATGCGCCTCGAGAATGACATCATCACGTTTGTCACGGCGAGCAACACGCGCATTGCCACCAATGCCGGTTCCACCCGCCACCGCGGACTGGAGGGTAGTCTTGGCGCGCGTCTGCTGCGCATCGTGCGTCTCGACCTGTCGGGATCCGTCGCCGATCAGCGATATGTGGAGTGGACGCCGCAGGCGGCACGTCCGGCCAGCGGCTCCTCACCGGAAGTGAGCGCGGTGTCGTACGATGGGCAGCGCATCGAGCAGGCGCCGCGTGTGTTGGCGAACGCGCTGCTCACGGTCACGCCGCGTCTGCTGCGCGGCGGACGCATCGCAGCGGAGTGGTCACACACCGGCGCGTATCCCATGGATCCCTCCGGCACGGTGGAGTATCGCGGCCATGACCTGCTCACCATCCATGCAAACGCATATGTGCGCGGGGGTGTGGAGGTGTTTGGTCGCGTGGTGAACCTCGCCGATCGCACGTACGCGGAACTCGCCGCGTACGATCGTTTTCAGGGCCAACAACTCACGCCGGGCACACCGCGATCGGTGTACCTGGGCGTGCGCTACGCATGGGAGCGGTGATGCGCACTCGACCAATGGTTGTACTCGCACTGAGCGCGGCGATCGCGGGATGTGCGTCTCCGGACGTATCCAACGACGCACCCAATGACACAGTGTCGGAGCAGACGTCCGCTGCGCTCACGTTCGCCGAGGTTGTGCCGGTTGGCCTTGGCTCGCCGCGCGGTACGGCGCCCATGTTCGCCGTCACGCCTGATGGACGTGAAGCGATGGCCTGGGTGTCCGCGCCGGACGGCGGCACGGATGGCCGGTTGTATGTGCGCGTTGGCGATGACGCGCCGGTGGAGTTGCGCGACCCGCTCGGGCCCATCGAGGGACATGGGGAGGCGCCGCCAAAACTCGTGGTCGGACCCGACGGAACCTTGCACGCCATCTACGTTGTGGCGCGTGTGGTGCCGGGCAGACGTTTCCCCGCCAGTGCGCTGCGTTACGTGCACTCGCGAACGGAGGGCGCCAACTGGACGGACCCCATCTCGGTGAGTGATGACGGTGACTTCGGGTCGCACAACTTTCACGCCCTGAGTGTCGCACCTGACGGTCGCGTGATTGTGTCGTGGTTGGACGGACGCAACGGTCCGTCCGCTGCCTACGTGGCGGTGTCTCAGGACTCGGGCCGCACCTTTGCAGCGAACGTGCGTGCCGATACCACGGCCGCGTGTCCGTGCTGCCGCACGGCCGTGGCTGTGGCACCCGATGGTACCATGTACATGGCGTGGCGCAGCATCCTGCCCGGGGGCGTGCGAGACATCGTGATGGCGCGCTCCACGAAGAGTGGTGCGGCGTGGGACACACCGGTCCGCGTGCATGCAGACGACTGGGAGTTCGACGGCTGCCCGCATGCGGGGCCAAGCGTCCAGGTCGATTCCACCGGTCGTGTACACATTGCGTGGTGGACCGGTCGCGAGGGCGCGGCGGGTGTGCAGTACGCGCAGTCAACAGACGGTGCGCGCACCTTCAGCAGCCCGGTGCCACTCGGCGTTGCCCCGTTCTCTCGGCCCGCCCATGTACAGCTCGCCCTGGCAGGTACCGACACTGTGGTGGCCGTCTGGGACGATGGTACGGTGGCCACACCGCGCATCGTCTTGCGCCGGTCGCTCGATGGTGGACGTTCCTTCTCACCCATGCTCACCTTGAGCGATTCGTCGCGGGCAGCGAGCTTTCCCGTGGTAGGATTCACACCACGTGGCCTCACGGTGGCATGGTCCGAGCAGTCGCTCGCCAGCCAGTCAGCAGCAGAAGGAGCTCGTCCGGACATGGCGGATCCAAAGTCAGTGATGGGACTCACCGCGATCGGTGATATGCAGGTGATGGTGCGTCGGGAGCTCCGGTGATCCCGCGCGCGCTCGTCGCGGCTGCAATTGTGCTCGCGCTCGGCCTTGCCGCGTGCGCTGGCGGTGAGCGTGCCGCGGACTCCGCGATCGCCGGCCAGAGCGAGCCACCGGCAGTCACGAGCGCGCCGTACGTCCCGATTCAGGTTGGCGAGCCGTCCCCAGCGTACGCGATCGCCACGATGGACGGCGATTCCTTGGTGTTGGGGCCCAGCGATCGCGTGACGCTGCTGAATGTGTGGGCGACCTGGTGCGTGTCGTGCAAGGAGGAGTTCGCGTTCATGGACACGCTGCTCATGCGTCATGCGTCGGACGGATTGCGCATCGTGGCGGTGAGTGTGGACGTGGGCTCGCCTGAGGCCGTGGCACGCGTCGCCCGGCAATACGCCGTGACCTTTGAGGTGGCGCATGATCCCGAGGGTCGCGTGGAACAGCAGTTTCCCGCTATTGGTGTGCCCGCGAGCTATCTCGTCGGACGGGATGGCCGACTGCTCTGGAAGCACGTGGGGGTGATGCCGCCCGCGGTGGACTCCGTGATTGCCGAGGCGCTCAAGTTGTAGGCGCGCCCGCCGATGCTCCATCAGGAAGATGTCGGGCACAATCGGTGCCACGACGATCCGGACTCCCTGGAGGCAGGCGATGTGGAACAAGGTGCGCGCGATGCTCTCGGGGAGCCCGGTCGGTCGTCGGCCGCGGGCCGGCGCGCTCGTCGCACCGCCACCAGCGCTCGCACCGATCGAAGCCCGTGAGACCACCGACGCCGGTGTACCGCCTGCCACCGTCGCGGAATCGGCCACAGCGCGCGCCCGCGAACAGCTGACGCTGTCGGTGGCGGCGGTAGGCTCGGCGCTCGGCCGTGCGGATGTGGCGGCAGACGCGCACTCAGCACTGCGTCTCCTTGCGCAGGGTCCTCCCGAGTCCCTCCGGCAGATTCCCGCCGCGGCACGGGAGTTGTTGCGCGCACTGGAAGATCCGGATCTTTCCCGGGTCCGATTGGGCACGTTGATTGACGGCGATCCGGTGGTCGCGCAGGCCGTCCTGCGCACTGCCAACTCGGCTGTGTTCAACGCCGGGCAGGGCACGGTCGCGTCGCTGCCCTATGCCATTGATCGACTCGGTTTGAACATCACGCGCGCCGTGATCATGCAGCAGACGATTTCCGGAATGATCAGCCGCCCCGGTGGGCGTCTCGAAGAGATGGCGACAATGGTGTGGGAGCACATGGGACGGGTGGGAGTGATCGCGCGAACCATTGCCCCCGCGTTTGACGCCGACGCCGACGAGGCCTTTTCGGCAGGCTTGTTGCACGACAGCGGAAAGCTGGTGCTCTTCGACGCCGCGTCGCGCCTTCGTGTGGAGCAGCGTCGGGCGCTGCGCCTCTCGGCGGACGACACGCGTGTGCTGCTGCGGACGTTGCACCAACCGCTGGGTGCGCTCCTCGTGGACGCCTGGGGCCTTCCCACGCATGTGGTTGACGCGATCGCCACGCACCATTCGCCCGGTCCATCATCGCCGCTGGCCGAAACCCTGTTCGTGGCCGAGCGCCTCGATCTGGCGCGCGTCGCCGGCGCGCCCCCGAGCGTTGACGCGTGGTGGGCAGAGGGCGGCCTGTCGGGTGACAAGACGCAGGTGCTGCGGCTCCTCGACCACCTTCCGATGGCGGCGTGATCCCCTGGCGGGTCGAACGCTGGCGCGTGGCGCGTCGCGTTCGTAGCTTGCGCGATGACGCTGCACGTGCGTCTGCACCCGGGTGGCGGAATTGGTAGACGCAGGGGACTCAAAATCCCCCGACTTCGGTTTTGCGGGTTCGAGTCCCGCCCCGGGTATGCCCACCGTGCGAAGTGAACAGCGCGACACACACGAAAAACGCCGTCCCCCACTTCGGGAGACGGCGTTTCGCGCATCGGGAGGCGCTCGAAGGCATCAGCCCGCTGGCTTCACCAGCGTCAGCCACCCGTGCACGTCCGGTTCACGCCCCTGCACGATATTCATGTAGCGCGTCTGCAGCGCCCGTGAGATCGGCCCCACCGTGCCCGAGCCCACTGTGATGCGGTCCACGCTCCGAACCGGCGTGACTTCCGACGCCGTACCGCACACAAAAATCTCGTCGGCGCCATACAGCATCTCGCGCGCGATCACCTGCTCCCGCACCGGGATGCCCGCGTCGGTCGCCAGCTGAATGACACTCGCGCGCGTGATGCCGCCCAGAATCGTGCCGTCCAGCGGTGTGGTGTAGAGCGTGCCGCCCGACACCACGAACACATTCTGCCCGGAGCCTTCGCTGACGGTGCCGGAAGGGCTCAGCGCGATGCCTTCGTGATAGCCGTTCGCCAGCGCTTCCATCTTGATGAGCTGTCCGCTCAGGTAGTTGCCGGCGATCTTGGCCATCGCGGGAATCGTGTTGGGCGCCACACGGCTCCAACTTGAGATGCACGCGTCCACCCCGTTCTCGAGTGCCTCGGCGCCCAGATACGTGCCCCATGGCCAGCAGGGGATGTACACGTGAATCGGGCTCTCAATGGGCACCATGCCGGCCGCCCCGAATCCGCGCACGACCATTGGTCGCACGTAGCACGTGTCCAGGCCGTTGCGCGCCACCACTTCGCACGACGCCGCCACCAACTGATCGAGGCTGTAGTCGATGTCCATGCGGTAGATGTGCACGGACGTGAGCAGTCGCTGCAGGTGTTCGCGCAGGCGGAAGATGGCCGGTCCCTTCGGCGTGGCGTAACAGCGGATTCCTTCAAAGGCGGCCGAGCCGAACTGCATTGAGTGGGCAAGCACGTGCAGCGTGGCGTCAGCCCAGGGAATGAGCTCACCATCACGCCAGATCCACTCCGTCTCTTCCAATCGGCTCATGTCGCTCTCGGGTTGGGGGGGGAACCTGCAGGACCACGGGCGGCGAACTGCAGCGATTCGCCGCCAGCCAGCGGAATGAACTTAGAGTAACGAGCGGGCGGCACCACCATCAACACAGATAGCCTGTCCCGTGACGAATCCGGCGTTGGCGGAGGCTAGGAACGTGATCATGGCCGCGACCTCTTCTGGCTGGCCCAGTCGTGCCGCCGGCGTCTGGGCGCGCCACCTGTCGAACACGGCCTCTGACGTACCGCCGAGCCGCGCGACCGTAGCCTTGGCCAGCTCGTCGAGTCGTTCGGTGGCGGTAAAGCCGGGCAGCACGGTGTTCACGGTCACGCCGTCCCGCGCCACCTCCTCCGCGAGCGTGCGGAAATAGCCGGTGACGGCCGCGCGAAAGCTGTTGGAGAGCACCAGCGACGGCACCGGCTGCTTCACCGCGAACGATGTGATGCCCACCACCCGCCCCCATTGGCGCTCCTGCATGCCCGGCACGAGTGCCCGCGTGAGTTCGACCGCACTGCGCAGCAGCAGTTCAGACGCCTTCTGCCAGTCGTCCCATGGCATGGTCAATGCGCCGCCGGTGTTAGGGCCACCGGTGTTGGTAATGAGCACATCCACACGACCAAAGCGCTCGAGGGCGGAGTGCGCAGCCTGCGCTGGTCCGTCCGCGGTGGACAGGTCCGCTGCCACCGCCAGCACGTCGCCTCCATGCGTGCGCAGGCGCTCCGCCGCACCGTTGATCGCGTCGGGCGTGCGGGACACCACCACGAGCGACGCCCCCTCGCGCGCGAGTTGCTCCGCAACCGCGAAAGCAATGCCACGGCTCGCGCCGCACACCATGGCGACACGGTCCTTGAGCCCGAAGTCCATGCCTACTTCGCCTCGCGCAGGTAGGCGTCGCTGCCGTCAATCCAGTCAGCCCGCGGCGGGTTGAACACGTCCAAATCGAGCGTGTCCTCCAGCGCCTCGGCGCGGTGGCGCACCCCACCGGGAATCACCAGCACCTCGCCAGCCCGTACGTCTGTGAACGTGTCGCCCGGCGCGTCGGCGTGCTCACCCAGCCAAAAACGCAGTGCTCCCGAGAGGATGTAGGTGAACTGCTCGTTGTGGTGGTCATGCGCCGGTACCACGGCGCCCTTGGCGAGATGGACGTGGGCCATCATCTGCCGCTCGGTGTAGATCATGCGCCGGCCAATGAGCGGCGTGAGCTGCTCAAGGGGCGTGGAATCCCAGGCGTGCTTGGTTGCGCTGTTCATACGGCTGTCCATGCGGTGGTGGGGTTGAGGTGTCAAAGGTCTCTGCCAACGCTACCGTGCCGCGCCGCGTAGAGCCAGCGTCGGTGGGGCACTTGGTGAGCTGCCGTGCCTGCACTAACTTGTCCAATCAGTTGTGGTTGTGATGGGGTGTAGCTCAATGGCAGAGCTCTCGACTGTTAATCGAGTGGTTGAAGGTTCGAGTCCTTCCGCCCCAGTTCGCCCGGAGTGTGCCACGCGCACTCCGGGCGTTGTTGTTTCCGGGAGCTTCCCGGTAGCGCACGCTGCTTGCCGCTCCTCTTATCCGCTCCTAGCTTTCAAGGTTCTGGAGCTTGACGGACGGCATGTGCCGTTTCTCGCGTGCCGTCGACCACAGCGTCTGGTGGCCGCTGCCGCCCCACGCTCCATCACGCACACTTTCCTGCCATGACCTCCATGCTTTCGCTGCACGTCAGCCACGCCGCCGTGACGGCCGTGGACTCGCCGCTGCTGGTATTGTTCCTGTCGGCCGTTGATTCCGGCGCGATCGCGCTGCCGGCTTCGCTGGAGCCGCTCGACCAGGCCATGCACGGCGCACTGGCACGCACGCTCGCGCGGCGCGACTTCCGCGGGGCGCGCGATGAGACGTTTACGCTCGTCGGTCCGGAGCGGGGTGTCGAACGCGTGGTACTCGTCGGGCTGGGCAAAGGCGAGGCCACCCGCGCCACATGGCGTCGCGCCGGCGCGGTGGCCGCTCGGGCGGCGGTCAAGCTCGGCACGGCAGCATTGCACGCCCACGCCGCAGACGCGCAGCCGGCAGCCATTGAAGGATTGGTCGCCGGCCTTGGCTTGGGCGCCTGGAGCTATCCCGACCTCAAGACGCCCGCTCCGGAGGCCGAGCGGCGTGCCCCCTTGGCGCAGGCCACTGTGCTCGTGGCGGACAGCGACGCATGCCGTGCCGCCTTCGCCGTGGGCGACGCCATCGCGGCCGGCCAGGCCGTCTCCCGGCGCTTGGGCATGATGCCTGGCAACTACTGCACACCCGACACGTTCGCCGAGACGGCGCGCGGCATGGCCGAACGCCACGGGAACCTGAGCGTCACCGTGCTCGGACGTGCCGAGCTCGAGCAGGAGGGCATGGGGGCCTTTCTGGCCGTTGCACAGGGCACGCCGCAGGAGCCCCGTCTCGTGGCTGTCGAGTACAGGGGCGGTGCGGCCGATGCGGCGCCGGTGGTTTTGGTGGGCAAGGGCATCTGCTTTGATACCGGCGGTATCTCGCTCAAGCCGGGCGCCGAGATGGAGTGGATGAAGTACGACATGTGTGGAGCGGGCGGCGTGATGGGCGCCATGGAGGCGATCGCGCGTCTCAAGCCGGCCATCAATG
>JBBSPE010000182.1:0-8358 GCA_038259155.1 Gemmatimonadales bacterium | reverse complement strand
GCTGCCCACGGACATCTCGATGGATTCGGGGCCGTGCTCGCGGACGAGGCGCGCCGCCAGATGCAGCGACAAGGGGCGCCCGCCCACCTGCCGCGCCACCCGGCCCGTGAGAGAGCGCGGCACCCCCCGACGCGCCAGGAACTCTTCGCGGCTCGCCAGGTCGCGGAACTCCGTGACCACAAAACGCTGCGCGCCCGCAAAGGCCTCCGTTGCCTCGTCACGACCGGACACCACGAGGCGCGCCGATGGCACGAGCGCCTGCACGCGTTTCACAAAACTGTCCACGCGGCGCACCGCTTCTTACCCCTGCAACTGCACTTCCTCGAAGGTGTCGATCACCAGCAGCAGCGGGACGGCAACACCATCGCGCTCGCAGCATCGGGCAAGCTCAGAGAGGAATGTGCGTTGCAGCGAATGCCCCACCAGTTCGGGCACCACCTCCAACGCGTTGGATGACGGACGCACTCTCTCCGCCGCATCCACTTCGGCCCGGACGCGATCGCGCAGGTCCACGAAGGCCGCGCGTTGCGCCGGATACTGCGCCGCGAGCTGCCGCAGCATTTCCAGCAGCATGGTCACCGGCTGCAGCGGCTGCAGCGACGACCGGTCGAAGTCGAGATAGCCGAAGAACAGCGATGGACGCATTGCCGACCGCGTGTGCTCGAGAATGAACTTTGCGAGCAGCGTGGACTTGCCGACGCCCCCCACGCCACTGAAGGCCAGAATGCGCTGGTCGGAGGAGATCAGGCGATGCGCCGATCGGCGGAGCTGCTTGATGAGTCCGGAGGCCGCAAGCACGTCAACATGGCTGCGCAGACGCTCCAGTTCATCCTCGCGGCCAACGAACGTATCGCGACCGGTCTGTGCCGACCACCCGGTCAGGAAACGGAACGGTTCGAGCAGCTCGGCACGATCTATGGCGGGCAGGAGCAGCACGGCCTGCTGTTGCAGCCGGTCGTTGAGCGGCGTCACCCACACGAGCACCGCGCGCAGCGCCGACAGTTCCTCGTGCGTGAAGGCGTCCACGTCGTCCTCGACGATTGACCCGCGATCGAGCAGGCGCCAGAGCAATCGTGTGACGGCGTGTGACACGTCGCCGCTCACCTGATGGTACGCCGTCGCGCGCGGGCCGGCGCGCGCGAGATCGTCAGGGTTGTCCAGCAGCGCACGCAAGCGCTGTTGCCGCTCCTCGAGCCGCAGCACCCAGCGCGTGCTGCGACCGTCGGTGCTCGACACCGCACACAGCGGCAGCAGGGCGCTCAGCAGCCCGGGGTCCGGCGTGGTGAGGAGCCGGTGCGGATCGAAGTCATGCAGCAGCGCCGCTACGTCGAGCAGCTTGTCGACCAACAGCATATCCGGCGACCTACTCCGGCGCTTGGCCGCGACCTGTTCCGACACGTTGGCCGAAGCCGTGCTCGCCGACCCACCGAACATCTCCAGCAGCAGCATCCGATCGTCGTCGGTGACGGCGGAGACAGCACGATCACCTCCCGCGTTCGCGCTCATTCGCGTGTCGCTCCGCTCGCATCGGTCGCCAGCCGCTCGTGGCGCTTGTTCGCCCAGGCGCGCAGCCCTGTGGCCAGTTGGGGCAATTCGGTCACGCCTACGTCAGTCACCGCCGTGAGCCAGCTGTCGGCGCTGCGTCGCGTCTCCTCGATTGGTTCCGACACACCCAGCGCGGCGAGCGTGTAGCGCATGAACGGCAGCACACCGGGCACGGAGAACAGGTCAAGGGTGCCACGCCACACGCGCGCACCCGTGGCAACCCCGAGGTCGCCCGTGTAGCCGAGCAGCAGGAGTCGCAGTGGCTGGTCGCTTCGCATCTCCTCGTCGTTGACGAGCGCGACGAGCAGATCCTGCACCTCCGCGGAGAACGATGTCACATCGCAGCGATCGATGATGATCCACACCGTGCCCCGACCGGTCGTCGCAGCCGCCGCGGTGTCTGGCGTGGCGGCGGGGCCCGGCTCGATCTTCGCCGCACCGGTTCGTGTCCAGGCGGAAAGGCTTCGGCTGATCCATCGGGCGCGCTGCCGGCTGTCGGGGCTGGCCGGCGGCGCCGTATCGATCGTGTCGCCGGCCACCGCAGCCACGAGGCGACGAGCGAACGCCTCCGGCGCGTCGGCCGCAAAACTTTCGGCGTCCAGCAGGAACGCGCGATGGCCGGCGTCGATGATCATTGAGCGCAGCAGATCCGCCGTGACCGACTTGCCACCCCGCGGCGGTGACGTGACGACCATCGCGATCGCCTCCGATGTACCCTGCAGCATCGCCTGCACCTGCGTCGCGATCTCGAGGCGGCCGAAGATCGGATCGCCGTCGGCCGTGATGGCCGGCAGGAGCTGACGGTCCGTCACCTGGGCGTCGTGCAGCACCGCCAGCCCGCCGATCGCAGCCACGATCAGATCGAGCGGCACGCCCTGGTTGAGGTGCACCGCATCGTAGCCCGCGTTGTGCAGCGCGTACGGACGCCAGTCCACCGTGAAGCAGGGTGCGCCGGACGATCCGTGCAGCGCGGGGGCCCGGTAGCGGATGCGCTGCCGACACGTGGAGTGCCGATCGTACAGGCCAATGGAGAGTCGCAGGTCGGCGCCGCCGGGAAAGTGCGCGATGACCATCTGCGCCTGGGGTGACGGTTGCCGGGCCAACGCCGCGATGTCGAGCCAGTGCCGAGGGGTGCTCTTCTGGTGGCGCGGCGCGTGCAATCCTGCCGGTGCCGCCAGGCAGATGACGGCGTAGTCGAGTCGGCCTGCGGAGATGGTGTCGAGCGGCGCGGGTGAAACATCTTCGTTGCTGTCGAACTCGGAGCTGCACACGAGCCATTGTCCCGCCGCCTCAAAACTCACGCGCTCGGCGTTGCCGGATTTCCCCTCGGGCGCGATCTCGTCAAACACGGCCGTGATTCGTTTATGGCTTCCGGGCGTCGGGATGGCGTGCTCCCCCACGAGATCCTTCACCACATGGAATGCCGTGAGCACGTGACGATCGCTGATCAGGAAGCCCGTTCCTGCGGCCTTGTCATCGATGCGGATCTGGCACAGGGTGGGGCCGACCTGCTGCATGCCACGCTGAAACGCGCCCCACTGCGCAAAGACGTCGCTGCGCGCCTCGAGCAGCGCCTGCAGCGCCGAGTCGGACGTCGTTTCCTGTGCCTCGACCGCGAGCACCAGATCCTCGCGCTGAAGCGCGATGACGTCCTTGTGTCCACGCAGCATGCGCAGCAACGCAAAGCGGACGCTCCGCACGTCGCCGGCTGGGCGGTCGGGCTCGAGCAGAATGCGGACCACTGCCTCAACGTCGCGGCTCGCACCGGCCACGAGGAGCGGATCGTTGGCGCCCACGGACAGCAGTTCCTGGCGCAACCGCTCGAAGGTGAGCCATTCACCGGCCGCGCGCGCGAGGATGTCCACCTGGCGGTCACTCATCGCGTCCGCTCCGCCACGACACATCACGAAGCGCGGGATCATCGCGCAACGGCGGCAGGCTCACCGCGGAGTTCGACACGCCGAACTCGCCGGCGAAATGGAGACCGATCACGGCGTTCGTGGTCAGGTCCACCACGCACGAGCCTGAGTTGCCGCCGAGTGTGGTGCAGTCATGGTTGAACCAGAAGTCGTGCGGATCCGCTTCCGTGACACGGCCCGGCGACAGGCGCTTCTTGCCGTACACGCCGTGCATGATCTGCTGCATGACCGCGTCGTCGTTCCGGTCGCTGTCCGCCGCCGGATAACCCACCACGTAGACCGTGTTGCCTGCGGCCAGATGCTTCGTGTCGCCCTGCACGGCGAGCGGAGACGGCCACGGCGGAGCTCCCGCCAAGGGGGCGGCCAGTTGCAACAGCGCGAGATCGACGTCTTCGCGATCATCGATGCTGCGAATCGACGCCACCGCGTAGCAACGGGTGCTCGTTGAGCCGAACTCCTCCTTCGTGTCGAACGTCATGTTGCAACCCGGATCGAGCAACCAGCCGCGACCACGTTGCATCGCGAAGGGCTCCACCACGTGGCGGTTGGTCATCACGAGTCCGGCGCCCACCATGAATCCTGTGCCCGCGTACGGCAGGCCATAACCGTCCGCGATTCCGAGCCGTCCCACGCACGCCACCGCTCGGGCAATGGCGTCTCGATACGGGGCGAGCATCTCCCACGGACCGGTGGGCAGCTCGATCCAGTCGTCCTGCACCAGGAGTGCGGGGCGACCGGTGAGCCGCACAATGGCTTCGAGCGCGCGCTGTTGCGGCTCGTCGAGCTCGGCCTCCAAGCCGTGGGCGCGCAGGCGATCGCCGGCACCCTGCAGCACCGTCGCAAGCGTTGCGGCATCGCGCAGCGAGTCGGTCAGGTGGAAGGGCAGCGGATCGGTGGCGGCCGCACGGGCCAGCTCTCCCGACAGCCTCGCGAACTCCTCGTCTGTCGGCACGCGTCCCTGGTCGCCGGCCACCGACTCCGTGCGACCAGTGGTTGTGGGGATGGACAGGAACCGGGCAACGAGCGAACGGTTGCTCGGCGCCGGCACGCGCGCCGGTCCCGTCATGGCGCGCGCCAGGACAGGTCGCGCGGCGAGATGAATCCGCCGTGCACGGGAAAAACATCGCTCGCTCGCAGCGCGCCCGTCGCGCCGTCAAACAGTTGATAGCTGACCACGACGCCGGCCGACAGGTAGTAGGGCAAGCGACCGAACGCCGTCCAGAGGTTCTTGACCGTGATGCTGGAGCCGCCCGCCTGCTCCGTCTTCACCACGAGGATGTGCGCGCCTGGCGATTCGGAGCGCATGCGATCCCACAGCATCCATTCACGGAGTGCCAACGCGCCCGCCTCGCCGTCCCCGAACGGCGCGGCCAGCCAGCGATCGGCGGCTTCGACCACGGCCTTCAGCCGCTCGTGGGCACGGGTCACCACTGCTCGCCGAGCCGCGATGTCGGCGCGTCGCGCGTCGGCATCTGTGGCGTCTGCCGGAATGGACTGCTCCGCGCTGGCGAGACGATCCAGTTCCTGTGCCATCGCGTCGCACGACTGCATGGCCTTGTCGCGCTGGAAGCCGATGCTCTTCGTGAAGTCGTTGATCCGGGTGCCAAGCTGCACAACGTGTGTCACGTCGAATGCACACGGCAGGTGCACGTCCGGTGCGCAGCGGCAGGCGCGCGCAAGGATGGCGCCGGCCACGGCCCGTGCGAGCAGTGCGTCGTCGGTGGCCACCGCGCGTCCTGCGATCGTGTAGTCGCTCTTGAAGTAGCTCAGCAGGGCGGCGGCCGCCTGCAATCCCGCGCCGATGGCCGGAATGCTTTCCAGGCCCGTAACGCTGCGGACGTTGTCAGTGCCCGGATCCGACGGCGTTGAATCGGTGCCGGACGCGGAGTCGGATGTGTCGCGTTCGGACGACGACGGCGCGTTCCCGATGCGTTTGACGGCGGACGCGCCGTGGCCGATCTCGCGCACCAGTGTTTCCAGCAGCAGATCGCGCTCGGTGTAGCGCGCCGCGATCGCCAGGGAATCCGGCATCTCGCCAGCCGGAACCACGAGCAACTGCGGTGCGGTCGCGCCCACGGTCGTCGCGTCCATGCGCGGGAGTGCCTCCAGCACGGCGGTCGCGACCAGTCGCGCGGCGCGCTTCAGCGCATGGCCCGTGAGCAGGGCCGTTTCCATCGCGCCTGCCTGCTCGCCAAGTGTCACCGTGCCCGCCACCCCCGACGGCGGCACCGCAAGGCGAGCGGCCGTGGTGCTCTGCTCTGCACTCAGGGCCTCGCGCTCCGCGTCCGCGAGTTCCTTGCGCTCCTTGAGCCGCTTGAGTGCCTCGGCGTGCGCCGTTGGCGGTTCTGACATTCGGTTGGCCTCGCAGACGGTGGGGTACCGCAGAATCACATCTTGCCAGAAGATGCGGGCAGGCGGAACGGATGGCAATTCGAGATGTTGGACATGCACGGACCTGCACGGACATGCGCGGACACATCCACGATTCTGTTTCCCTCCAACCCCCATCCCATGTTTGGTGCCATCGCCGGCGACATCATTGGCTCCGCCTACGAACATCGGCCGGTGAACTCCACCGACTTCCCCCTCTTCATGCCGCACAGCCGCTTCACCGATGACACCGTGCTCACGGTGGCCACCGCGCACGCGCTGCTCACCGGCGAGTCGTACGCCGACGCGTATCATCGCTTCGGCAACCTGTACCCACGCGCCGGCTACGGCGGCACTTTCCGCCGTTGGCTGCGCAGCGCGGACAAACAGCCCTACAACAGCTGGGGCAACGGTTCGGCCATGCGCGTGAGCCCTGTGGGACTGGCGGCGCCCTCAGCCGAGTGGGCGCTGGCGGAGGCTGAGCGGAGCGCGGCGGTTACACACAGCCATCCGGAGGGGATCAAGGGTGCGCAAGCCGCGGCGCTGGCGGTGTACCTGGCGAAGACGCGGGTTCCCCAGGCACAGATCCGCGAGCAGGTCACCGCGCACACAGGCTACGACCTCACGCGCACAGTGGCAGACATCCGCGACGGCTATGCGTTCGACGTGTCGTGTGCCGGGTCGGTGCCGGAGGCCATCATCGCGTTTCTTGATGCAGAAGACGCGGAGGACGCGATCCGGTTGGCCATTTCGCTGGGTGGCGATGCGGATACGCAGGCGGCGATTGCCGGGGGGATTGCGGAGGCGTATTGGGGCGGGTTGCCGGCGGAGGTGGTGGAGCGCGTTGAACTGACGTTGGACGACGTGCTACTGGAGGTGGTGCGGGAGTTCAGGGTGCGGTTCTTTCGAGCAGAGAGTTGATTGGCCAAACCACAATTGCACGCTTGCGAGGCGACGTCTCGGCTTGAACATTCTATGGACGGTTTCGCGGGGTCGTCTCGCCGTGGCTGCGGGTCTCCGAAGCGCCAACGGCAACAATAGGCGCTTCTTTCAACGTGGAAGTCTCTCATGACTGTGTCGCGTCACACCCCGATCCGCTCACAGATTCCGTCCACGGTTGAGCCGCTTCGGATCCAGTTGGCCGTGCAAGGTGGCGGTGCTCGGCTGAGTCTGCTGCTCGGCGCAATGCAGGCTGTGCAGAATGCCGAACAACAGAATGGTGCGGCGCGAGCGATTCGGGTCACGCGATTCGCCGGTACCAGTGCTGGCGCACTCGCTGCCGCACTGCTCGCCGTCGGGCATCCGATCGATGATGTACGCGCCACCTTGTTGAGCCACCGCGCTGAGCTGGAGACGATGCTTCAGTTCCCCTCACCGGCAGGCATGGCGTGGCGCGCGTACCGGGGTCGACCCATCGTTGACCTCGCGCCCATTCGCCAAAAGCTCGGGCGCTTTTTTGCGACGCGTCCTGATGCGAAGGAGCAGCGACAACTCAGGTTTTCCGATCTCACCGCCGAGAACGGCTATCGGCCACTCGCCGTCGTGGCGTCCGACGTCGTGGCGGGTGGGAGTCACACATTCTCCGTCGAGACGACACCGGACGAGTCGATCGTGAACGCACTCATGGCGTCCATCGCCGTTCCGTTCCTGTTTCAGTCGCATGCCACGTCGCCAGGGCAGCCATTGCTCGTGGATGGTGGACTGTGCGAAAACCTGCCCATCGACGCGTTGGTGAACTACTGCGAAACAGATGGACCGGTCGTGGCAATCGCGCTGGTACCCTTCGCGCGCGAAAGCAGATTTCTCCAGATCAGGTCATCGAGCTCCCAACGAACCTCGGCACGTTCGACTTTCCACGCGGGCTCGCCGACGGACTGAACGAGTTGTACACCCAGGCGCGGACGCGCACCTACCAGAAGTTGATGGAGCTGCCGGTGCTGCTGGATGTTCCTGTGCCTGCTGTTGTCGATCAACAGCGACCGCGTGAGTTGGAGGCCATTCAAGAAGCCATCAGCCGTGTGTATGCGTCTCAACACGAGCAGGTGACCTACTATCAGGCAGAAGTCCGCCTGACGGTGCGTATTGGCGTAGTCCGGGAAGACCAGGATCTGATCAACGGTCGGCGGGCGCGTGATCCTGACACGTTGTGGCATCGCATCGACTTCTGGCCGGACGGCGCGCCCATCGGGTGCCTGCGCATGAACGTGAGCCTCACCGACCCTGAGGACGAGCAGGCCATCGCACTGCGGGACATTCGACTCACGCGACCCGACGGTGAGGCGGTTCCTCATGAGGCGCTCCTGGCGCGTGACCCGAAAGGACCCACCGACCGGATGTTTCTCTACTTCCCAACCCCACCGCTTGCCTCTCCGGGTCCACGGCCGGCAACGGGAAGTTTCTTTCAGTTCAGAAATCACCAGACGGCTCCCGGCGCCATGTCCCCGCTTTTTGAAGACGGCGTGGACACGCTCGGCGTCGCCACCATTCGAGCGTCGGCGCCGGTCCCCTTTGTTCGTATCATCGT
>JBBSPE010000181.1:0-8381 GCA_038259155.1 Gemmatimonadales bacterium | reverse complement strand
TGCCGCCACCCGCGCCCTGCACAATGCGTGACAGGAACAGCAACCACAGCGAATCGGCGTAGGCGAACACCACGAACGCGAGGGCTGACGACACCAGGCTCACCAGCAGCGCCGGCCGGCGACCATAGCGGTCGGAAAACCGACCCCAGAACGGCGCGCTCAACAGCTGCGCCACGGAAAACGACGCTACCAGCAGACCCACGATCGCGCCGCCCGCACCCATCTTCTCCGCGTAGAACGGCAGCAGCGGCAGGATCATCAGCATGCCGAGCATGTCGATGAAGGCCGAGACCATCAGAATCACGAGCTTGCCGGTGGCGTTCTGCTGGACTTCGTGTTCGTCCGTCTGGGACGACCCCTGAACCACGCTCACTCCGCCTTCCCCAGTGCCGCAGGCGGCGACGATTTGCCGACCACGCCGGCGAGCGCCACGATGGTGAGCACGTACGGGATCATTTCCACGAATTGCGACGGCACGAGTTGCACACCTTGCAGTTGGATTTGCAGCGTCTCGGCGGCCGCGAAGAACAGGCACGCCGCCGCCACGCGCAGTGGCATCCAGCGACCGAAAATGATGGCGGCCAACGCAATGAAGCCGCGACCCGCTGTCATGCTGTCCGTGAACTGATGCTGATCCAGTGCAAGGTAAGCGCCACCAAGGGCCGCGAGCACTCCACACAGGAGCAATCCACGAAACTGCAGCCGGCGAACCGGCACGCCAAGGGTAGCCGCCGCGGCTGGCTTCTCGCCCACCGCGCGCACACGCAGGCCAAACGGCGTGCGCCAGAGCAGCCAGGCCAGCGCCGGCAAGGCGATCAGGCCAAGCCAGACGAGCGGGTTGGCGAAACTCGCCAGCATCCCGAGGGAGGACGACTCGCCGCCAAAGCCATCCACGCGCGGCGAGTTCGAGGCGCTGTCAAACGCCAGTCGCAGGAAAAAGCGCGTCGCGCCAACCACCAGCAGGTTGATCGCAATGCCCACCACCACTTGGTCGGCGCGGAATCGCAGCGTGCACAGCGCGAGCAGCGACGCCGTCAGCACGCCCGCCACGACGGCACACAGCAGCCCGATCCACGCGCTGCCGCCGTAGTACGATCCCAGTACGGCACCAAACGCGCCGCTCAGCATCATGCCCTCGAGGCCCAGCGCGATCACACCCACCCGCTCCGACACGAGACCGCCACCTGCCGCAAGCAGGTACGGCACCGAAATGCGGATGGTCTGCAGCAGGAACGCGATGAGGATCATGACTCCGCCGGCGCCGCGTTGCGGGTCACCACGGCCGACGCGGTGCGGCGAATGAGCCGCTGCACCTCGGGCACGGCGGTGGCGACTGCCAGAATCACCACGGCCTGCAGGATGTCCACCAGCTGCTTGGGCACCAACGCATTCACGGCCAGACCGCCCTGTGAGAGCGTGGCGAACAGGAGCGCCGATGCGACAATACCAAGCGGATGGTTGCGGCCCACCAGCGCGACCGCAATACCCAGAAACCCAGCGCCGCCAGCGAAACCCTCTTCGTAATAGTGCTTGTAGCCGAGCACGAAGTTGATGCCACCGAGACCGGCAAACGCACCCGACCAGACCAGCGCCTTCCAGTACGTACGCGTCACGGGAATTCCGCCGTACTCGGCCGCGTCAGGTTGCAATCCCACCGCCCGCAGTTCGTAGCCCGAGCGCGTGCGAAACAGCTTCCACCACGCAAACACAGCCGCGGCGAGTGCCGCAACCAGCGTGAAATTGGCAGCCGACCCGGCAAAGGCCGGAATCACGGCGCCGAGTCGTGGTACAAATCCGGTGCGCATCTCCTCGCTGTGCAAGGTCTCCGGCACCGCGAGATAGGTGGTGAGCGCATAGTTGAGCAGAGCCAGCAACACGAAGTTGAGCATGATCGTGACGATCACCTCGCTCGCACCAAACCGCGCGCGCAGCACACCGGGCACCGCACCGGCAGCGCCACCCGCCGCCATGGCCGCGACCATGCACAACAGCACGCCAAGGACAGCCGGCGTACCCACGGGCAGCACGAGCCCGGCCACGCCCGCGGCGAATCCACCGACGGCGAGCTGTCCCTCGGCGCCCACGTTGAACAGTCCGGCGCGCGCAGCATAGGCGAACGCAAGGCCGGTGCAGGTGAGCGTCATGGTCTTGTACAGCACCTGCCCGAAACCGTACGGGTTGCCCCACGTGCCTTCCAGCAGCAACCGGTACACCGTGCCGGGCGACTCACCGTACGTCAGAATGAGGAGGTCACCCACCACCATGGCCAGCGCGATTGCGAGCACCGGGGCGATGCAGGCCTGTGCCAATCGCATGAACCCAGCGCTCACGCCACCGCCTCACGCGCCGCGCCGGTCATGTACGGCCCCAGACGTGACGCCGAGCAGTCACTCCCCGGCAACATGCACGCAAACCGACCTTCGTACATCACCGCAATGCGATCGGCGAGCGCAAGCACCTCGGAAAGATCGGCGCTCACGAGCAGCACGCCCTGTCCCGCCGCGCGTGCGGCACGCAACTGCGCATGAATGAACTCGATGGCGCCCACGTCCACGCCGCGCGTGGGTTGGGCCGCCAGCAAGACCGTGAACGCACGTCCCATCTCTCGCGCAATCACGATCTTCTGTTGATTGCCACCCGAGAGCGCACGGGCCGGCAGTGACACATCGGGTGGACGGATATCGAAGGCGCGCACCTGCCGTTCGGCATGCTGCGCCACACGGGCCCGATCAATCCCGGTGCGCGACGCAAAGTGGTGCTGTCGTCCGAGAATCAGATTCTCGGCAATGCTGTAGTCCAGCACGAGACCACGGCGGTGCCGGTCTTCGGGTATGTGCGAGAGGCCGGCATCGCTGCGCGCGCGCACGTCGAGTGCGGACACGTCACGCCCGTCGAGCAGCACCTGTCCCGCTTCGTCTCGGCGCAGGCCCGCGAGTACCTCCAGCAACTCCGTTTGCCCGTTGCCCTCAACGCCGGCGATACCCAGAATCTCGCCGGCTCGCACGGAGAACGAGAGGTCGTCCACCACGCGCGTACCACGATCGCCACGCACGCGAAGGCCGCGCACTTCCAGGCGCGTCTCACCGAGCGTATCCGTGCTCGCCGCGCGCGGCGCCGAGAAGGCATCGAGCGCCAGCGCCACTTCGCGGCCCACCATCTGCTGCGCGATCGCCTGCGGGGTCGTGTCGGCCGTGGCCAGCCGCGCGACATCGCGGCCATCGCGCATCACGGTGATCGTGTCGGAAATCGCGACCACTTCGTCAAGCTTGTGCGTGATGATGATGATCGTGTCGCCGTTCTCCCGCAGACCGCGCAGCACTGCCCAGAGCTCCTCCACCTCCGGCGGGGACAGCACGGCCGTGGGTTCATCGAGCACGAGAATGCGCGCGCCGCGGTAGAGCACCTTCAATATCTCTACGCGCTGCGCCTCGCCCACACTCAACTCGGCCACCAACCGTTCCGGGTCCACACGCAATCCGGTGCGCTCCGCCAATGCGCGGACGTCCTGCACGGCGCGCGCACGATCGAGCTGCACGCCGCGCGTTGGTTCGCGACCCAGCACAAGATTCTCCGCCACGGTGAGTGTGGGCACGAGCATGAAGTGCTGGTGCACCATGCCCACCCCGGCGTCAATGGCCGCGTTGGTGTCCCACCCGGTCACGTCGCGCCCCATCACCTGCACGCGGCCACCGGACGGACTGTGCAGCCCGCTCAGGATGTGCATGAGCGTGCTCTTGCCGGCACCGTTCTCGCCGACGAGCGCGTGGATTTCGCCGGCCGCCACGCGCAGCGTCACATCGCGATTGGCCGCGACGGCGCCGAACGTCTTGGCGACGTGCTCCATCTGAACGGCCCAAGCGGCGTGTGATGCGTGCGCGTCGCTCACCGCGTGCTCGGAACCGTGATGCGGCCCGCGATGATGTCCGATTCGAGCGCCTGCAGGCGCGTGCGCACCGAATCGGGAATAAGCGCCCGATTGTTGTCGTCGTACACGTAGCCCACGCCCTGTTCGGCCAGCCCGAACACGCGAATGCCGCCCTGAAACGTGCCGTTCTGGACGGACTTGGCCACGTCGTACACGGCGGCATCAATACCCTTCACCATGGACGTGAGCACATGGCCCGGCGCTTCGGCAAACTGATCCGCGTCCACGCCAATGGCGAACTTGCCCGCCGTGCGCGCGGCTTCGAAGACGCCAAGCCCGGTGGAGCCGGACGCGTGGAAGATCACGTTCACGCCCTGCTGATACTGGCTGAGTGCCAGCTCCTTGCCCTTGCCGGGATTCTTGAACGCTTCGGGCGTGACACCCGCGTACTGCACGACCACCTCGCAGTCGGGGCACACGTGCTTCACGCCGGCGCGATAGCCGGCCTCGAACTTGTGGATGAGCGCGATGTCCATGCCGCCCACGAAGCCCACCTTCTTGGAGCCACCCATAAGCGCGGCCATCGCGCCCACAAGAAACGACCCCTCCTCTTCGCGAAACTTGAGCGCGACGAGATTGGGCGGCAGCGGGAGCGGGTTGCCAAGGGAGTCGGTGGCCACGGCGAAATCCACGTCGGCGAACTTGACGTTTGGATATTCGCGGGCGAGGGCGAGCACGTCATCGGTGAAGATGAAACCCACGGCGAGGACCAGATCCATGCCTTCCGCGGCGAGCAGGCGAAGGCCGGCTTCCCGATCGGAGCCCTCGCCGGGCTCGATGTAGCGAACGCGGGCGCCGAGCGAATCGGCCGCCAGGCGGCCACCGAGAAAGGCGCCGTCGTTGAACGACTTGTCCCCACGCCCACCGACGTCGAACACGATGCCGATATCCAGACCGTCGCCCTCCGGTGCCACAGTGGCACCCGAAGGCGTGATCGTGAGCAGCAGGAGATGGGCAACGGCGAGCGCCGCCAGGAGGGAGAGGGTCCGACGCATGACACGGAACAATCGCCCCCAACGCCGCCTCTCACAAGGCGGCGTTGGGGGCGACGCGGTCCGTCCGTCAGTTCAGCGGCTTGTACCGGTAGGCCACGATACCCGAGCCCTCGGCCTTCAGCTGCACGGACTTGCTCTCGCCCTTCGGAATGGCCGGGACTTCCTCGGACGCGGTGGCGACCACATTGCCGGCGATGTCAAGAAACTCCACCGAGAGCGTGTTGGCGCTTGGTTTGTCCGAGTTGCCCTCGAGCACCACCGTGAACGACACCGAACCCTCGCGACGCTCGAACTCGCCCACCGTCACCTTCACCGGCAGGCTGTCGGCCTTGCCCGCGTAGTAGATGAGCGAGTCAGTCCACTGCTTCTTGATCGGTGCTTCTTTCGCGGCGTTCATCTTGCCCTGCGCGCTGAACGCGTACATGGACCACGCGTCCACGTTGTTGGGGTCAATGGCCACGAGCCGGTCGAGCGGCGTGGTCATCTTGTCAAACGCTTCGGCGGTGTAGTAGGACGCCGCGAGATTCCGCAGTGCGTCCCGCTGGTTGGGGTTCTTCGCGACGGCCGCTTCGAACAGCGCAATGGCGTCGTCCGTGCGATCCGCCTGCGTGGCCAGCACGCCCGCCATGGTGAGCGAGAAATCGTCAAACGCGCTCGGGGTGGCCAGGATCGGCGCGTAAATGGTGGCAACCTTCGCCGAGTCACCCATCGTGAGATACGCCTCACCCAGCCCCTGCATGATCGTCGGCGCATCGGATGCCGATCGGAACTCGGCCAGGTACGTGCTCATCGCACCCACTGCCTTGTTCAGGCTGGCCGTCTGGGTCGCGCCGGTCTGCTCGCGCGACGTCTGCAGCGAGTACATGCCCACGTAGTACAGGCTGCTCTGCTTGATGTCCGAGTACGTGGTATCAGTGCCAGCCGCTTCAATGGCCTTCTCCCAGTTGCTGATGGCCTCATCCACCTTTTTCTCGCGCTGCGCGACTACACCCAGCACCTGGTACGGATACGGGTTGTTGTCGGAGAGCAGCGTAAGCGAGTTCTGCGCGTAAAACCGCGCCGAGTCGGCGTCACCGCTGGAGAGATCGAGCGCCTTGCGCGTCATGGCGAGCCAACCTTCACTCTGCCGGAGAGCCGTCACCGTGCTCTCGCACACCGGCGAACCGGCCACCACGGCATCAAACGCCGCGTCGGTGGCCTGAACGAGATTGATCGGCGCGTCGGGCGTGTCCACCGCGCCGAGCGCACCGCGCGTGGTCACGACCGGCGTGGCCTCATCGGCAATCCACAACGAGAGCGTCTGGCCGAGCAACATTTCATACCCCAACGGATTCTTGGGGCGAAACTTGTCGGGCTTGTCGGTAAGTTGCTTCATGACCGCCTTGAGAGCGATCTGCCGTGCCGCCGGATCAGTGGCCGCAGCGGCTTTCTGGAAGGCCTGATTGGCCGAGAACATTTCCTTGGGCGTGTTGGCGTCCACTTCACAACTGGGTCCAACGCCGCCCGGCTGGGCCTGGGCCAGTGAGGACAGCGACAGCGTGGCAACAGTCGTCGCGACCGCCGCGGCGGACATCGGAAGGAGCCGCGCGCTGGCGCGGCGGAAAATACGAGGTGCACGCATGTCGATTGAATCTCCTGCCGGTGAAAACGGCTGGCACCCACGTGGTGCCGCAGTATTGTTGAAATCTATATGACCGAACGAATTCGCACCCGGTTCCTCGTGGTTGGCAGCGGTGTGGCCGGTTTGCACACGGCTTGGCGGGCCGCAGCCCACGGGCCGGTGATGCTGCTCACAAAGCGATCGCTCTTCGACTCTGCCACTGCTTACGCACAGGGCGGGATTGCTGCTGCGCTGGGCGCCGGTGATTCGCCGGCCCTCCACCGCCGTGATACGCTGGCGGCCGGTGCCGCCCTCTGCGACGCGGCCGCCGTCCAGGTGCTGGTGGAAGAAGGCCCCGCCCGGGTGCTGGAGCTGCAGACGGCCGGCGCCCGCTTCGATCTGGCGCCTGACGGATCCCTCCAGCTGGGACGGGAGGCCGCCCACTCGGTGCACCGCATCGTGCACGCGCAAGGCGACCAGACGGGGGCGGAGGTGGCGCGCACACTCCTGGCGCGCGTGGCGGACAGTCCCGACGTGGACGTCCGACAGTGGGCACGCGTTCTCGACCTCATTGTGCACGACGGGCAGTGTGCCGGCGTTCGCGCCAGTCTGTCCGGACGGGCGGTCGATATCCTGGCGGACGCGACTGTGTTTGCTACCGGCGGCTGTGGGCAGGTGTTCCGGCACACCACCAATCCCCAAGTGGCCACGGGCGACGGCTACGCCATTGCCCACCGCGCCGGCGTTCGGCTGACCGACATGGAGTTCGTGCAGTTTCACCCCACGGCCTTGGCCACCAGCGAAAATCCGCTGGCCCTCATCTCCGAGGCGGTGCGGGGTGAGGGGGCGATTCTCGTGAACAGCGCCGGCGAGCCGTTCATGGCCAAGCGGCACAAACTCGCCGACTTGGCGCCCCGCGACATCGTCGCCCGCGAGATCTTCCGGGAACAGCAGCGCACAGGTCCGGTGTATCTGGATGCACGCCAGCTCGGTCGTCGTTTTGCCAAGCGCTTTCCGGGCATTCAGGCCATCTGTACGGCGCGCGGCATCACGCCGTCGCGCCAGCTCATTCCGGTCACGCCCGCCGCGCACTACATGATGGGCGGGATTGTCACCGACCTGCGCGGTCGCTCCAGTATGCCGCGCCTCTATGCGGTGGGTGAATCGGCCCGCACCGGCGTGCACGGCGCCAATCGTCTCGCGTCCAACTCGTTGCTGGAGGGCCTCGTGTTCGCCGAGCGGGTGGCACGGGACCTCGAAGGAACCCCGAAGCGCTTTCCCACGCCGAGATCAAAGAAGTGGGCCGTGCCGCCACTCGACGATCGCGGAGCCGCGCAGGTGGCGGCCGACGAAATCCGGGCCCTCACGTGGCAGTACGCGGGCATTGATCGCACCGCACGCGGCCTCCGCACCTGTCTCAAGGCGCTCTCGGCCATCGAACAACGTCTCACCGAAGGCGCCACGGAGGAACGCAACCTGCTCACCACCGCCTACCTCATCACGGAAGCCGCGCTGCTGCGCAAGGAGTCGCGCGGCGGGCACTATCGGAGCGACTATCCAACACGCAAACGCGCGTGGAAAGGCCGACAGGTCACCTGGTAGTCGCCCGCACGACGTCTCTCCTGCTCTCGTCCGCCCGTCCATACCCACTGCCATGACGATTCTCGAAGCCCACTACGATCCCGCCCTGCACGATGCGATTCGCGCGCTCGCCGCCGAACGCAACGCGGTGATTCTCGCGCACAACTACGAGCGCCCCGAAATCCAGGACGTCGCCGACTACGTGGGTGACTCGCTCGGTCTGTCCCGTGAAGCGGCCGCCACCGAGGCCGACGTCATCGTGTTCTGCGGCGTGCACTTC
>JBBSPE010000180.1:0-8413 GCA_038259155.1 Gemmatimonadales bacterium | reverse complement strand
TGGAGACGTCCGTGCCTTCGCGCGCGACCCGTGCCTTGCCGATGGGCACTACGTGGTCACCAGCCGGCATGACCTCTTTCACGCGTCGATACAGATACTTGTGCTCGAAGAAGAGCACGCAGTCCTCATCGCGCACCGCGGCCTTGAACAGCCCCTTGGCATCGGCGGCCGTGGACGGATAGACGATCTTGAGGCCGGGCGTGTGCAGAAACGCAGCCTCCGGGTTCTGCGAGTGGAACGGACCGCCGCGCACGTAGCCGCCGCTGGGCCCGCGCACCACCATGGGACACGGCAGAAACGCACGATACCGGGCCGTGGCGACGTAGTTCGTGAGCATGTCATACGCGCACGAAATGAAGTCAATGAACTGCAGCTCCACGATCGGGCGCATGCCCATGTGCGCCGCACCCGCGGCCGCTCCAACAATACCGGCTTCCGAAATCGGCGTGTCGATCACGCGCTTGTCGCCGAACTGGGCGTGCAGTCCATCCGTGACCTTGAACGCGCCGCCAAACGCGCCGATGTCCTCGCCCATGAGGAACACACTCGGATCTCGCTCCATCTCTTCGCGGATGGCCTCACGAATGGCTTCGAGATATGTGATCTCAGCCGTCATAGGTGCCCCAACCTTCCGGTCGTTCGTTCACATCCACGGCACTGCGAATGGACTCGCGAAACCAGAGCGGCGGCACGATGGCGGGATCGGCGTACACGCCCACGAGCGCGTCAGTCGGCTCCGGCATCGGCGAAGCCTCCGCCTCGTCCGTGGCCGCATCCACCGCGGCGTGGATCTGTGCCTCGATGGCCGCAAACTCGGCGTCGGTCACCCCCTGTGTCTCGCGGAGCACCCGCACATACCGGTCGATCGGATCGTTCGCCTCGGCCCAGCGCTCAATCTCCTCGGGCGGCTGGTACGACTGATTGTCGTGTTCCGCGTGCCCCTTGCGACGATAGGTCATGAGTTCAACGAGTGTGACGCCCTCGCCTCGACGCGCCCGATCCACCGCTTCGCGCGTGACGTCGTACACGGCGAGTACATCGTTGCCGTCCGCCTGCGCGCCGACGATTCCGTAGCCAATGGCCTTGTCCACGAACTGCGCGGCAGCGGTCTGCTTGTGTGTGGGTGTGGAGTACGCGTAGCCGTTGTTCTCCACGATCACCACCAACGGACAGCGCTGCACCGCCGCGAAGTTGATGCCCTCGTGAAACGCGCCGGTGGACGTCGCGCCGTCGCCCACATACACGAGGCCGACCCGATCTTCGCCGCGCAGGCGGAACGACAGCGTGACGCCCGCCATGACCGGCACCATGTCACCCAGATGCTAGATCTGCCCAATGAAGTTGCGCGACTCGGTGTCACCGAAGTGGATGTTGAGCTCCCGCCCACGCGTGGGTGAATTGCCCTTGGCCATGTACTGGCGCAGCACTTCGAGCGGCGTTGCGCCCTTCACGAGCATCGCGCCCAGATTGCGGATGAGCGGCGACAGAACATCGCGCTGCTCGAGCGCGAACGCGCTGCCCACCGCGTCCGCTTCCTGACCCAGTGAGCGGAAGAGGCCGCCCACCACTTTGGTCTGTCGATACAGCGCGACCAGTCGCTCTTCCAGCACGCGCGTGAAGCGCATGTGGTAGTACAGCGCCAACCGCTGTTCGCGCGACAGGGCATCGCTGGGGCGCACCGGTTGCGCCGTCGCGGCCCGCGGTCGCGCCGGGGATTTCCCGGCGCGTGGCATCAGTAGGCCGCCTCGAGCAGGTGCCGCGGATCGGCCAGCCGATGCACGCGCACAAAGAACTTCTTCACGTTCTTGTCCAACCGGCTCTCGCCCACTTGATCCGTTCGCGCCTCGATGAAGGTGTAGTGCCCCCCTTCCATCTTCACGGCGAGTTCCACCGTACCGAGGGCACCACGGTACTGCCGGCTGCGCAACGCCTGGTCCAGCACGGTCAGGCCAAGCGCGCCGAAGTGCGCATCGGCCTCGTGCAGCACAAGGTCCGGCGCGAGTGACGTCCGATGGAATAGGCGCATGGCTCAGCGCGGCGACGCCGCGCCCCCCGACGACGGGGGCACGACCGACCCGCTGTCGGGCTTCGCGGTGCTGCTGTCCGATGTCGGCGGATCGACGGGCGAGGTCTGCGGCAGCGTATACTCACCCGGCTCATCTGCCGATCGTACTTCCTGCGCCCAGTCATGCGAGCGCTCGAGCTGTTCGGTGCTGTCGCGACGAAACTGAATCCCCATCATCCAGGTGCCAGCCGTCACGAACATGAGCTTCGTGCTGTACGTCCCCACCTGCTCCGTGGGCGCGAAGCCGTTGGCGATGTTCTTGCCGTCACGACTGCTGGCGAAGATGCGTCCTTCCCCCGGATCGATGGGACGGCCCGTTTCCTTGTCATTCACGACCACCGTCCAAGTGATCTGCTCCAGCGACTTCGGTGGTGTGGGATCGGCGGTCACACGAATGTTGAACGACTCGGTGACAATGCGGAACTCGGCGTCGTTGTGGTCACCGCCGGTGCACGCCGCCACACTGGCGGCGCACACAAGGAGGGCACTCGAGACACGAATCCGGCGAGCCGATCCCCGCATCACTGGTAGTACTCCAGCCCCAGGTGCGTGATCACGTCCTCACCCATCAGGTGGCGCAGCGTGTTCTTGAGTTTGGTCTGCTGAATGAACAGATCATGCTCCGCCTGCAGTCCCGGCGCGGTCTGCGGGCTCTTGTAGTAGAACGACAGCCACTCCTGAATACCCTTCATGCCCGCGCGATGCGCGAAGTCACTGAACAGCGCCAGGTCAAGCACGATCGGCGCCGCAAGAATGGAGTCACGGCACAGGAAGTTGACCTTGATCTGCATTGGGTAGCCGAGCCAGCCCACAATGTCGATGTTGTCCCATCCTTCCTTGTTGTCACCGCGCGGCGGGTAGTAGTTGATCCGCACCACGTGCGAGAACCCTTCGTACAGCTCGGGATAGAGCTCCGGCTGCAGAATGTTGTGCAGCACCGACAACTTCGACTCTTCCTTCGTCTTGAACGACGCGGGATCATCGAGCACCTCACCGTCGCGATTGCCGAGGATGTTGGTGGAGTACCACCCTTCGAGGCCCAGCATGCGGGCCTTGATGCCCGGGGCGAGCACCGTCTTCAGCCAGGTCTGGCCCGTCTTGAAGTCCTTGCCGGACACCGGAATGCCGCGGGCGTTGGCCAAGTCGAGCAGGGCCGGGAAATCGGCCGAGAGGTTGGGGGCGCCGTTGCAGTACGGCACGCCTTCCATGATGGCCGCGTAGGCGTACAGCATGGACGGAGCGATGGAGTCGTCGTTCTCCTCCATGGCCTTCTCGAACGCTTCAATCGTCTGGTGCGCCGGACCGGCCTTGATGAACGTCTCCGTGGAGCCGCACCAGACCATGACCGCACGCGCAGCGCCGTGCTTGGCTTTTACGTCCCGGATGTCCTGCCGCAGCTGCTCGGCCAGATCACGCTTGTTGGGGCCGGTCTTCACGTTGGTGCCCTGCAGCCGCGTGACATAGCGTGACTCGAAAACGGCCGGCATGGGCTTGATGCCCTTGAGGAAGTCGGCGATCGGCTCGAGGTCGGACGGCTGCAGCACGCCGGCCTTCACCGCGGCGGTGTGCGCATCATCGGGAATGGGATCCCAGGCGGCGAACTCGATGTCCTGCAGCGCAGCCAGCGGCGCGAAATCGCGGATGAGTGGGCTCCGCGACTCCGTGCGCTTGCCCAGGCGAATCGTGGCCATCTGCGTGAGCGAACCGATCGGCGCCGAGAGACCGCGACGAACGCGCTCCACACCGGCGATGAACGTCGTGGCGACGGCGCCGAGGCCGGGCGTGAAGATCACCAGCTTTCCCGTCGCCGGGGCAATGTTCGCTGGCGTGCTGTTGGTGGTGTCGGACACTAAGGTCATTCTCCCTTGAGGGATGCGCCGGGCACGGTGGAGAGTGCCGGTGAAATCGAAGAGGAAACCGGGGACGTCGCGCCGGGCGCGCGCACCGGCGCGGCTGGCGGCGGCGTGTCATCGGGCGCCGGAGCGCGCCCGTCCGTCATGCGATACACGAAGTTCATGCGCTGCACGACCGTGATCCACGCGGTCACGCTGAGCAGGGTCACGATGCCCGCGAGCACCCACCCGTTGAGCGCCAGCCCGAAAAACGCCTGCGGAGCGGACAACAGCGTGATGCGCTCCGGGCGCTGCAGGAGCCCGACCTTCGCATCCACGCCCAATCCTTCGGCGCGAGCGCGCGTATAGGAGGTGAGGAACGCCGCGATCAGGCCGAGCAGGGTAATGACCAACAGGGGCACGCTGTGGTGCACCGGATTGATGGCGTAGAACACGACAAGGCCACCCATGAGGGCACCGTCACTGACCCGATCCAGGGTGGAGTCGTAAAAGGCGCCGAAGACGGAACTGGTGCCGGTACGCCGAGCGACGGTGCCGTCCAGCACGTCAAAGAGGGCCGTGAGACCCAGAAACCACCCCGCGGTGCGAATATGCCCCGTGGCAAAAATCACACCTGCCACCAGCGTGCACACCGTGCCCACGCTCGTGATGGTGTTCGGCTTCACGCGATGGTGCACGAGGAAATCCCCGATCGGGCCGATAACCCGGAGATAGCCTCGCTGAATCCAGTCCCAGAGTGCGCTCATGCCGATCGGTCGCGGGGAAACCACCTGCCGCCGCTCCCGCGTGCCGGGGCCGACGTCACGTCGCGCCGTCCGCCGCCCCCACCTCGGGAACGCAACAGACGCACGACTGCGACAAAGTTAGGACGCCGCCGTTCTCAGCGGTAGAGACGATAGGTCCGGACGGCCCGTTCATAGGCCACAATGTCGGGCAGGAGCCGATCCACCACCCGATCGGGGTCTTCGCCGGCCAGCAGCGCCTCCCGCATGGCCGAGGAGCCCAGCCGTTCGTCTACGCGGCGCGGGGTGAAGGTGAACTCCTTGGCATGGACGCGGCCAATCGCCCAGAGCAAGGCGGCGCCGACGCGGGCCACCTGGATCCGGTCCCGATCGAGCACCCGCACCCGCACGCCCGCGACGGTCGTGCCGTCGAACTTGCCGTCGCCGGGCGTTTTGGGCGTGAACCGGTCGGTCTCGAACTTCACGCCGCTGAGCTCGAGGGCGGCGAGCAACGCCACCACGCTGTCCGCATTCAGCCATGGCGCGCCGATCCGCTCAAACGGTTCGTCGGTCCCGCGACCAACCGAGACGTTGGTTCCCTCAAACGGTACGAGCGCCGGATAGAGCAGCGCGCTCGTGAGCGTGGGGAGGTTGGGCGATGGCTGCACCCACGGCAGATCGGTGTCTTCAAACGACATGTCGCGCCGCAGGCCCGCCACGGGCACGACGTGGAGCCGGCCGGTCAGCTTGAGCTCCTTGTGAAAGAGCAAGGCGAGTTCGCCCATGGAGAGGCCGTGACGGAGCGGCACCGGCCACAGCGCAAAGCCGTTCTTTGGTGCCGCAGGCGTACTTTCCCGCGCGTCCGCCAGCGCCGTGTCCAGAATTGCGCCTTCAACACGCAGCAGCCCCAGCGGATTGGGACGGTCGAGCACCACCAGCGGAATACCGCGCCGATCCGCCGCCTGCATGGCGTAGAGCATGACACCCACGTACGTCCAGGTGCGGGTGCCGATGTCCTGCAGGTCCACCACGAGCACGTCCACGTTCTTGAGCGTGCTGTCGGGCGGCGCGATCGTGGACCGCTGGTACAGCGAATGCACTACCAGCCCGGTCGCCTCGTCGCGTTCATTGGGCAGATTGGATCGGTCTTCGGTGCCGCGAATGCCGTGTTCCGGCGAAAACAGCGCCACCAGTTGCACGTTCGCCGCCTTGGCCCGCGGATCGGCGAACAACAGGTCCACGGAGCTTCGCCCCTTCTCATCGATGCCGGTCTGGTTGGTGATCAGACCAACGCGCTTGTCCTTGATGAGGCCGATGCTGTCGGCCATGAGCACCGAGATGCCCGGCCGAACGCGCACCTGCGGCTCGATGATCTGGCCATCCGGACCGATTTGCGGCCGACCGGACGGCGCGCACGCGAGTTGCGCCAGCGCGAGGACCGCCATCAGGAGCGTGGTGGGCCGCCGCGGGCTAACATTCCGAGCAGCAGATGTCGCCTGCTCAGGAGCGCGGCGCCCCGTGGTGTTTTCTCCCTTCAGTAGCCCATGCGTTACGCCCACACTGTCCTCGCTTCACCATACGGTTTCCGTCGTCCCACAACCGGCAGGCACCGGTGGGGTCGCCTCATGCTGCTGTCCCGCCAGCGCTCTGCGCTGGCGCGGGTGTCGCTGCTGCTCCCGCTGCTGCTGCTCCTGCTGTTCACGGCCTGCGCGCCTCGTGCTGTCTCGCCGCCATCAGCCAACGCGGCGTCTCCCGTCTCGGCTGTGCCGACCGCCGACCCGTCAGGCACTCCGGGTACTCTACCCGAGGGAACACGCCTCGAGCCATCCGCCCCACTCTCCGCGTCGCAAGCGGCCTGGGTCGAATCTACGCTCGCCTCCCTCCCGCTACGCGAACGTGTCGCGCAGCTGATGATGATCTGGGTGCTCGGTGATTACTCCTCCACCTCGGACAGCGCGATGATTCGTGTGGCGCACGAGGTCTCCACGTTGGGCGTGGGTGGGCTCGTGATGTCGCTGGGCTCGCCCATTGAAGTCGCGGCCAAAGTGAATTACCTGCAAGGCCTCGCGCAGGTCCCCCTGTTGGTCGCGTCCGACGTGGAACCAGGACTCGGACGTCTGGAAGGCGGGGTGTTCGCCACGTCCGCGCTGAGCGCAGGAACCGCGACCGTGCTTCCAAGCAACATGGCCATCGGCGCCGGTGGTCGCGAGTCGGACGCCGAAGCGGCGGGACGCGTGACGGGGCGCGAAGCGCGCGCAATCGGGATCCATCTGGCGTTTGCTCCCACCAGCGACGTGAACAACAATCCACGCAATCCGGTCATCAACACGCGCTCGTTCGGCGAGCAGCCGGACCAGGTGGGGCGACTCACGGCAGCGTTCGTGCGCGGACTGCAGGCGGGCGGGGCGGCCGCCACACTCAAACATTTTCCGGGACACGGCGACACCGACGTTGATTCGCATCTGGGACTACCCGTGATTTCGGTAGACCGCGCGCGGTTGGACGCGGTGGAACTCGTGCCGTTCCGCGCCGGCATCGCCGCTGGCGCCGCCGCGGTGATGACCGCGCACATCGCCCTGCCGGCGGCGTATGGCGACTCCACGCCGGCCACACTCTCGCACCGCATCATGAGTGGCCTGCTGCGCGACACCCTCGGCTTTCGCGGACTGACCGTGACCGACGCCATGACCATGGAGGGCGTCGCCAAGGGCTACGGCGTGGGTGAAAGCGCCGTGCGCGCTGTGCAGGCGGGTGACGACATCCTGCTCATGCCCGTGGACGTGCGCGTGGCCATTGACGCCATCGTCGCCGCCGTGGGCGACGGCCGGCTCAGCGCGCAGCAAGTGGACGCGAGCGTGCGGCGCATCCTTGAGCTCAAGGTGCGGACGGGCGCTGTCGCGCACCCGCAGGTTTCGCTCGAGGCGTTGCGACAGACGGTTGGGTCGGCGGAACACCAGCAGGTGGCGCGCGACATCGCCGCGCGCGGCATGACACTGCTGCGCGACGGCGGCGGCCAACTGCCGGTGCCCGCCGGTGCGCGCACGCTGCTCGTGCTCTACGCGCCCGACAGTGACGTGCTCGCCGGATCATCATTCGCCGCAACGTTCGCGGCGCGGGTCAAGGCCACGCGCACGGTGCGGGTCTCGCCGCGCACCGGACGCGCGGAGCTCGATTCGCTGGCCGCCACTGCTGAAACCATGGATCGGGTCGTGATCTACACCTACACCCGCACGCTCGAAGGCGCGGGTCGGCTTGCCATTGCGCCGGCCGTCGCATCTTTCATAGAGACGCTCGCCACGCACCGCGCGCCTATCGTGGTGGCGGGTGGCAATCCGTACGTGATCAGTCAGTTCCCCGCTGTCACCACGTATCTCGTCACATTCGGTCGCGGCGACGCGCTCGAAACGGCCGCCGCGCGGGCCATCACGGGTCAGGCGACGATTGGTGGACACGCCCCCGTCTCGCTGCCGGGATTCTTCCGAGCCGGCGACGGCGTGGTGCGGCCCGCCACCGGCTCGGCGCCATGATGACGGCAAGCGGCGCGTTCCGTTGCCACATGTTGCGCCAGTCTGCGACGATCGCGTTGCGGCTCGTTTGGGCGACGGCACTTGTCACGTCGTGCCGTGGCGCGCCGCCAACGACGGCGCCGGACCCCGTGGCGCTCGCCCGGCAGGCGGAAGCGGACGCCGCCTGGCGTGCCGGCGTCATCGCCGACTCGGTGCGCGTGGTGCTCGCGCGCGGCTTGGCAGATTCCGCGTTCCCCGCGGCCTACG
>JBBSPE010000179.1:0-8480 GCA_038259155.1 Gemmatimonadales bacterium | reverse complement strand
GCCGCGAACGGCGGTGCCGAACACCCATCTACCCGGCGCAGCACTCTCCGATGACGCCCAACCACAGCCAAACCGACGCTTGCGCCGCCTCTGGCTACCGCGCAGACTGCCCGAAAAGGGCATTTGAATTTCCTATACTCGCGTATGCAGCTTGCCATCGGTGATCGGCGCCGGCGCATCGACGAATGGGGACGGTGCAGGCGCGCGGTCAACACGGGACAGCCGTGCGCGGTCGTGCGAGGTCGCTTCGCGCTGTGCGCAGAGGAACGCACGGGAATTGCTCGGCGTCGGATTGGCGATCGCGTTCTCCAGCAGGAACGGCAGGTTGTTCAGCAGCCACTTCTGCGAGGTCGCCTCCATCGGACAATCGGACGCGAACGACAACGGCTCAGCGATGGCCAGGGAGCCTTGCAAGGTGGTCAACTCCATCGCAACCTGATCGAGCGTCTGTTTCGTGCTCGCCAGCTCCGATTGCGCGGCGGCCAAGGCATCCGCTGATGCCTTCAGCTCGGCGGCGGCGCGATCACGTTCCGCCTGCGCGGTGGCCACCTCCGACTGCAACGATTGCCGTTCCTTCATCACCGCACTGTGTGACGCTGCCGTGTCGCCGCCCGACACCCGCGCCGATTCCAGTTCGGCACTGAGCGCAAGAACCTGCTTCTGCGATGCGTCCTTCTGCGCACTCACCGCCGAGAGCTCCTTGTTCAAGCCCTCCTTTTCTTTCTCGAGCGCACCGATCGTCAGCTTGAGATTGGCGACCGTATCCATGATGCCGTCAGGCACCTGGCTGCGAGCCGTGACGGTCGCACCGCGCGCCGCGACCGACGGCCCGGTGGATGCCGATGCTTTCGGCGGCTGTGCCCGGCCGGTGATGGACACGATGGACACACCACTGGGAAGCTCTGCCGCAAGACAGCCGACGCGCACACCAGAAACGGTGCAGTCAAAGCCTGGCCCTGATGCTGCGATTTCACTGATGCTGTCCGGCAGTACGTCGCCAATCCGCACGTTGGAGATCGCGTCCGGCGACGAATTGAGAATGCGCAGCGTCCACGTGACGTTCTCGCCCGCGCGCACCGGATTGGGCGATACGGTCTTCGTGATCGAAACCGGTGGCGCACCACTCTGCGTAGCCAGTGCAGGCATTGCCAGAGAGATCGAAGCCATGAGTGCCGCGTGCGCAATGAAGCGAAGGGGTTGTGTTGCCATCTGCGTGGTACCGGGCTGTGGGTCAGGCTCCAGTATTCCCCACGAAAACGGATTCATGCGTCAGTGCTGGACGGAGTTATACGGTCCATCACTCGCATGGGACATTGGCACGCGCCTGTAGGCTGATCGCGTTCAGGCACGCGCTGCGGCATTCATGGTTCCATCGTCCGCGTCGCGCCTCGACATCGGAATCTTCAATACGTCGTGCCGCGACGAGACAAACCGGACCTGCGTCGCGGCACGACACACCCCCCTTGCGGCATTCTCAGGTCGTGAGAATCTACCGGTGTTCCACCAATCACTACGTCCATCAAAGGAGTGCATCACAATGAAGTTCGCACAGGGAATCGCCCTTATCGCCCTGCTCGCTGCAGGTTCGGCATTCGCCCAGGCGCCGGTGAACCGCCTGGAGTTCCAGGCCCAAGTCACGCCGGCCGTCGGCTCGTGGGACGCCTCGGAGACGAACCTCGGTGGCATCACCTTCGATTTCATCTACGACCTCGATCGACCGGTCGTGGCGGGCTCGTGGATCTACCAGATCAACGGCGAGCGGAAGGCGTTCTACTTCCAGACCGACATGCGTTATTCCACGCAGGCGGAAGCGCTGCAGACCGGGATCATCGCGAGCTTCGAGGGGCCCACGTTCGTTCTCAGCGGCCGCGCCGACTACGCCAATCCGGTCTACGGCGGCAACGGTACGGCGATCCCGACCAACCGCACGGTTCGTCTGGAGTTCGTCTCGTCGCGTGTGGGGACGTTCATCGACAATCCCGGTCAGCCGGATGAGCGTCGCTTCCCGATCAACGCGTCGCTGCGCGGCCTGCCGTTGGTCGCGCCGACCGACTATTCGGGAGACTGGAGCGTAACCACCCGAGTGGACTTTCCAGCCGGGCACCGGCAGTTCGTCGGCATTGTCAATCTCAGGCCCTTCACAGGTCCGTCGACCTATCGGGTTGAAGGCGCGCCGACATCGGTACCTACGCCGGATGCCGAAGCTCGGCGCTACGTGGTGACGTGCCCTCTGGGAGATTTCGACAATCCCTGCGAGCTGGGAGATTTCGACAATCCCTGCGAGCTCGCCGCGAGATGCGGGCCATTGTGCGTTTCGGGAAGCCCCGCAAACCTCCTGTGGATCAACCCGAACGAGGTAGGTTCGTTCCAGGGGGCCACCGTCCAATCTGCGACCACTGTCTTCTATGACAACGGCCCCAACTTCCCGGCGTTGGTGACGTACGGTGATACCGACAGGATTGTTGTCCGCGCCAAAAATTCAGGAGTCGCCATTGTCGAGATGGTGTTTACTCGGCTCCCCCCTGGCGTCTTCACACAGTAATCGCTCCAGAAACGACAATGGCCGGGATAACCGGCCATTGTCTATTCGATGGGGCGGCTTACGGCGTAGGCGTGGGCGTGACGGTGCAACAGACATTGTATGAAGCGACGTTGTGGCTGGTTACGCGGAAGATGCTGCTGCTCGGACCGGTTACTTGATAATACTTGGTCTCGCAATCGTTCTCCGCGACCTTCACACTGTTCATCGTGATAACGCCTCGCGATATCCCGGTCGCATCCCAACATCTGTCTTCTGCACTGTTCCAGTTGCCGGGGCAGGAAAGCGCGTTAGTGGAATGCCTTACGCCGAAATCATTCAATCCCGCCGTAATCGTCCCGCCGAACGGCAGCACAGTGATCTGCCCGTGACCGCTGCAGGGCGAAATGTGGTCGCTACCCACGATTCGCCGACCGGAATCCGTCCCACCGGGACCGGAATTGGCGCTGCAGATGTTGTAGAAGTTGGTCAATCCACCAATGAGCTGTCCCTGCATGATCCCGCAGCCCGTGTACGTCGGAGCGTCCGGCATTCCTCCAGGCGGACCAGAACCATCGTCCGGCTCGAGATCCGGGAAGTTGACCAGAGCGACGGTAGAGGCTTGCTCGAACCCCCCTGTGAAGTAGGCCGTCAGGTCTTTCGTGAAGGCGTTGCCCGCGCCGGTTGCTGTGCGACTCGCCTTGGGGATCGTCGCTGAGATCGCCTTGTAATCCTTTCCGGTTTGAGCTGCGATCTTCTGCTTGAGGGCGAAGATCTGCGGGTCCGTGTTCTCGACACCGACGCGCGCCAGCTTGTCCTGTGCGGGCGTGCTTCCTTCCGAGATGACCGCGGTCGGCGGCTCATCGGCAACGATGCGACGGGCGACGACACGATAGGGCTGAGCGAACGGTGTGATGGCCGCAGTCCCCGTACCCGCACGCGCACCGAAATCCGTCGGCAGGAACCCACCGGTGATCAGCGTGGCGATCGGAATATTCACGTTCGTGTTGAGCGGATAGGTGCCGGCCGGTTCCGCCGCGAGATGCGCTTTCGTGGCCTTGCTGAGCAAGCTCATTTCTCGGGCGATCTGATCGCTTTCCTGCGCATTGCGTGAGTCCCGCGCCATGGTTTTCACCCACGTGAGCGCGACACCGAGCATCACGAGCATGACCACCACGACGATGGCCATCTCGATCAGCGAGAAGCCGCCCTGTTTTCCCACATTCAACTCGTTTCGTTTCATGACGGAGCTCCTTATGAACCGGTGCTAGGCCCAGTGACCGGCGCTATGCGTTTGATGAATTCGCCAACATTGGCGACGTTCTTGATGATGGCGCGCTGTGCTTCAACCTGACCGGGCAAGCTCTTGAAGAGGCCGTCGCGGATGTTTGAAGCCACGGGACTTGAGTTGTCGAACGACGCGAGAAAATCGCCACCGATTTTTCCGCGCTTCCATCCCTCCGCTTCGACGTCGAAAGTCAGCGTCTGATGGATCGCATAGACGAGACCGGAGGCCAGGAGCTCGCGCGCCATCATCTCGGGCATCGCGCCAGAGGCGAGCGATGAAATGCGCGAGCAGGCGGTGTTGATGTCGTTGGCGTGGACCGTGGCAATGACGAGATGGCCATTGACGGCCGCCTGCAGCAACACGGCTGCGGTTTCCGCATCGCGCACCTCGCCAACGACGCAGATCGTGCCGCCAGAGGGGAGCGCGGGGAACGAGCGCAGCGCGGAACGCAGCGCCTCGGCAAAGCCTTCCCTCCCGTGTTTCGCGTCCACCGGCGTCTGGATGCAGATGCCTTCGCCATGCGTGCCGTGCAACGGCAGCTCCGGTGGATCCTCGATGCTGCGACAGAAGCCAGCAAACTTCTCCAGTCGTGACCGCACGGTGCCCGCGATCGTTGTGGACTTGCCTTGGCCAGTCACAGCGGCAACGAGGATCAGGCCGCCTTTCAACAGGCGCGGCTGCATAAGAAGGTCCGCCCACAGCTTCGGCAGATTGAGATCCTCCAGGCGCGGGCACACCGTGGGGTGGCGACGCAGGCACAGCAGAGGATGGTTCACCGTGAGGTCGCGGTGGCCGCGATACAGAAACAGCTGATCCTTGTAGGTGTATTCCACGCGGAAGTCCGTCTCGCCGGCGTGGTTGGTGCGAACGTGCGAGAGTAGCCCACGCAACCAGGTTCCAACCGGCGTGTCGGCCACAGGTTTGGCTGCAGGCTTCCCCGCGAAAGCCATCGCCGTGCTGACCCCTTCATCGAGATCGCCCACATCCCAGACGTAGAAGTCCGTGATGCGATCAATGTCCTGCAGCGACAATGCATCGCCGGACTGCGTCTCTTCCTTCAACACTGCATTCATTGGGTTCCCCGGAGTGTTCTTTCAGCTCAGACGCTGGTGAGGATCAACGGCGCACCGACCTTTCCACAGCCACCGGTTATCGTCTCGGGTGACGCTGCTGCCAATGACTGAATCTTGATGGCGAAGGCGCGCTCTATGGTCCAGAACTGCGTTCCCAGCTGCGTCACCAGATCCACACACGCAGCAAGCGGGAGCGGAGCCTCAATCACGATATTGAACGTGCCTGCGCCACCACCCGGCGCAACCGTGATCGCTCCACCGAATGGCGACCGAATGGCGTTCGTACCCATGCACGGGGGCGCGCACGCAGGGGGACGCACATCGCCGGGGAGAAACTCACTGATCGTGCCTACCGCGAGGCCGGTGTAGTTGAACGAATTGGGGTAGCGCTTCCTGACGGCTTCATCGATCGATGAGACCATGCTGACGAGCCGCGCTGACTTGGTGTTGGCATCGACCCGAGACCATGCCGCCAGGCCGATCCCAAGCAGGACCATTGCCGCTGCAATGACGATGGCCATTTCAACGAGGGTCACGCCACGTTGGTGTTTGGCGCCACGATGGTGCTTCATTGTCGAAGACTCCAGAGAGAGAATGTAAAAAGGCGCCATGGAGCCCATGCCCCATGGCGCGGATGAATCACGTTGCGGTGAAAATCATTGCGTTGTTTTCGCTGTTGCATGCCGCCGCGGTTGCTGCCGGCGACGCCGCCAGCGGCGTCAGGTCATTCTTGATCTCCGTACCGTTGACGGTGATGATCTGGAAGTTCGCTGCTGCCGCCGAGACGACCGAGTTGCACGCCGAACGCGGGACGTTCGGGAAGGTGATGGCCATCGCGTTGGCCGTGCCGCCGTTGTAGGCGACCGGAGCCACGGTGACCGTACCGCCCCAGTTGTTGACCAAGGTCTGTGCACCCGGAGCGCCCGACACCATGTTCTGCGGTGCCTTGCCCGCCTGGATCAGCAGCGCCGACGTCAGGCCCGTGTACGACGGGTTCGGGTACAACGCCTTCACGGCCGAGCTGATCGCGGTCACGCCGTTGGTGGCGTTCATCGCACCCGTCTCGTTCTTGACGTTGTTGTAGAAGTACAGACCGATACCGACCAGCACGAGCGCCGCAACGATGGTGATCGAGAGTTCGATAAGGGTGAAGCCCTTGTTGTTCAACTTCTGGAGCGTGATGTGCTGCTTCTGGAAACGATTCATACGATTTCTCACTGTTTTGATGGGCTGAGCCCGGACGGTTGGTTTTGACTTTCAAGCTGCTGCGTTTCCCTTCCGCAACGGCTCGCGTGACATCCCCCGTCTGGGGTAGCCGCGACAACGCGGATTCCACAGCTGGCGTCCTGCCGGCTGCTTCCACTCCAAGAGCACCATTACAAGGCGCCCGACATGGCCGACCCACCCACGCTGATCGCCACCATGCCGGCCGACGTGTAGACGTAGAGGAGCAGGCTCACCACGACCAAGAACATGCCGACGCGAAGTACAGACGCGCGGGCCTTGATGCGAGCAATGGCGTCGTTGACCTGATCGTCACCAATCTGTGCCAATGCTTCGTCGAAACCGATCGAGGCCGAGTAGTCCTCGATGTCGTCTTCCACTTCCGGATCGAAGAGTCCCGTGCGCATCGCTTTGCCGGAGTCCACACCCGCATCGAGCGCATTACCCATCCGATTCAGGTGCACGCCAAGCCACGGCGTTGCCGTCAACCGCAACTGGCTTACCGACTTGGCGATCGGCACACCGGCGCCGGTCAATGCCGCGAGCGCGATCAACACGGCAGATCCCACGACTTCGCGATACACCGACCAGGGCGGCGCCCACTTGTCGATCCATTCGCGGCGCGGGCCGCGCCACCGGGGCAGCGACTTGATCGAGGCGAACACCATCAGTGCGAGCCCGATGGCAAACCAAAGGCCATAGGACGCGACGGCGTTGCTCAAGTAGTAGAGCGGCCGCGACACCGGCGGCCATCGTGAGAACGGCACCGCATCGACCAGCTGAGGGACGAGCTGGAACGACATGACCGCGAGGATCGCGATCACGACACCCAGCAGCATCACCGGGTACATGAGTTCGCCGATGAGGGCGCTGCGGATCTGCAGCGTCACCTCGACCATCTTCTTGGCTTCGCGGAAACCTTCGAAGATTTTTCCCGAGGTTTCGCCGGCCTGGATCAGCTGGCGTTCGCCCGAGGGGATGTAGGTGGCCAGCGACTGCGAAACCGGACTGCCTTGCTGCAGTCCATGCCGGATGCGCGCAAAGAGCGAAGCGCGCGGATCCTTGCGCGTGATGTAGCGCGCGTGCATGTTGCCCAGCGCCCGATCGATCGGCACGCCGGCCTTGGTGAAGCGATACAGCTTGTCGTAGAAGCGCGCACGCGACCGACCTGCAAACGTGGCGCGCTTGGCCAGGAACATCTGCACGCTGTCCATCGTACTCATCCGACGGCCCTCGCCTGGAAGCGACCAGGATCACGGGCCTCCTGCGAGTCGATCGGCGCGATCTTGGCTTCGATGTCAACCGCCGAAACGATCCCTAGCGACATCTTTGCGATTGCCTGATCGAGCACCGTCTTTCCGTTGGCGGCATAGACGCCTTGCCAATCGTGCGTGCGCCAATACTCCTCGGCGGCGAACCGATCGTTGTTGAGCAAGAGCTGGCGAAGGGTTCGATCAGGCAAGAGGAACGCCGCCGCAACGGTCCGACCGACGATCGGATTGAACCCGCACGCCTCGCAGCCCGGGCCGCCAAACCGAAGATCGTTCATGTCCCCGGAGTAGAAGCGACGCAAGCGCTCGCTCAACCCGTTCTGGAGACTCATGCGCACCGCACCTATCGGCACGCAGCAATGCGGGCAGATGACCGGCAGTAGGCACTGGTAGATGACGCCGGAGAGCGTTCCCTCAGCAAACAATACCGAGCGGTCGAATCCTTTCTTGACCAGGCGGTCGACGGCGTCGAAAACCGAGCCACCGTGCACGGTCGTCAAGACCTTGTGCCCGGTCATCGTCGCGTCCATCAAGAGCTCGCCGGTCTCGTTGTCGCGCACCTCGCCGATCATGATGATGTCCGGATCACCACGCATCGCACCGCGCAGTGCCGCGCTGAACCCACGGCTAGTGCCATCGGCGTCACGAACGATCGGGGTCTGTCGACCGGGCAGAATCAGCTCCGGTGGATCTTCTATCGTGCGGATTTTTTTTCGTCCGCCGTGACGGTCCGACAGCCACTGAATTGCCGAGCCCAGGGTGGTCGACTTGCCCGATCCCGTTGACCCGCACAGGACGATCAAGCCGGTGCTCGTCTGCAGCATCCGATCGATCGCGACCTGCTGCGCTTCGTCGTAGCCGAGGCTGTCGAGCGATGGTGCAACACCGTTACCTGTCCGGTGCATGCGCAGCGTGACGTCGTGCCCAGCTGGCCACGTCGGCATGTCAGCAAAGCGAAGCTCAAGCTTGACCACCTCTCCATTGATGGTCAGCGACTTCGAGATCTTCGCGTCCTGGAACTGTTCAGGCTTGAAGTCGACACCGGATGCGTTCGCGTTGACGAAGATGTGGCGCGACAGCGCCATTCCCTTCATCAACGACAGGTG
>JBBSPE010000178.1:0-8565 GCA_038259155.1 Gemmatimonadales bacterium | reverse complement strand
TCCTTTGTTTGTGCGTCTCGGCCCGCGGCCTGCTGCTGCGCCTGCTGTTGCGCCTGCTGTTGCGCCTGCTGTTGCGCCTGCGCGATCGCGGCCGCCATCTCCTCGAACGTGATCGTGGTAAACGTCTTCTCCTTGAGGTCGACCTCGGTCATCCGGCCGGCGTCAACGTCAATGATGCTGACCGAGTTCTTGTCCTCGACGCGCATGCGATGACCGGCGATGTAGGTGGTGGTCGGAACGTCGTGCAGGTTGGCGCCGCCAATGCGCGCCGCAATGTCCACCATCCGGCCCACTGCGCCGTAGAAGCGCGTGTCCACCACGCTCTGTACAGTGACATCCTGGGCGTGTAGGGGTACCTGGACGGCCGCGACAGAGACAACGGCGGTGAACAGCAGGAAACCGCGAGCGATCGAGCGCACGTGGAGCTCCGCGTAGGGTCGCCGCCGCGCCGCCGAGGCAGGGCCCTGCCACAAACGTGCGGCGAAATGTCGTGCCGACCCAATAAAGCTGTGCAAGCCGAGGTGGATCCGCCAGCGGCTGGCAGTACCGCGCGGTGCGGCCGCCCCGCCACTCGCGCCAACGCACGTTGGCGATCGTCACCGTGTGCCGCCACGCATCGTACTGCCGGCGGGGCTGGCTTTCGCAGGATCGTGCGTTTCTCGTTCGCGTGCGCCGTTTCAGTCAGGGTTATCAACTCCGAGTTGCTGGGCTGCTCGCCGCCGCGCGCGGCTCAACGCGATGTTCGGGGCGGCCGTGCCGCCGAGCCGCGACGCCTGTGCGGCAATGGTGGTGTGCTGGAACAGCTCCACGAGCGGAATCTCGCGGCCAAACGCCCGCTGCAGCGCGAACTGCAGGCGCACCAGCAACAGCGAATGCCCGCCCGCGTCGAAGAAGTTTGCGTTGAGGCCGACGCGGTCGACGTTGAGAATGTCCCGCCAGATCGCCGCGACCTGTCGCTGCGCCGGCTGCATCGCGGCGTCGTCGGGGTCGGGCGCCTGCACCTCCACGGTCCGTTCGGGCGCCGGGAGCGCCTTGCGGTCCACCTTGCCGTTCGGCGTGAGCGGCAGCGCGCCGAGCGTGACGAACTGGTTGGGAATCATGTACGCCGGCAACCGGGTGCGCAGCGTGGTCCGCACGGCCTCCGGGTCCGCCGGCCCGCGGTCCGTCACGAGGTAGGCCACGAGGCGCTGATCGCCGGGCGTGTCCTCGCGCACGTGCGCCACGGCAGCCCGCACGCCGGGGTGCAGCGCGAGCACGGCCTCGATCTCGCCGAGTTCGATGCGGAAGCCCCGCACCTTCACCTGCTCGTCGCGCCGCCCGACGAACTCCAGGGCGCCCTCCGGTAACCACCGCACCAGATCACCGGTGCGGTACACCCGCGTTCGCCCCACGAGCGGCAACTCGAGCACCTGAAACTTCTCCGCCGTGAGCTCTTCACGGTGCAAGTAGCCGCGAGCGAGGCCGTCACCAGCAATGCACAGCTCGCCGGCGACACCGATCGGCGCCGGCAGCCCCGACGCCTCGAGCACGTACACCTGCGTGTTCGCGATCGGCGCCCCGATCGGCACGGTGCGCGAGGCGTCCGTCACCCGCCAGCAGGTCGACCAGATGGTCGTCTCCGTCGGCCCGTACATGTTCCACAACTCGCCACCGAGCGTGAGCAGGCGGGCGGCCACGTCCCGCGGCAGCTGCTCGCCGCCGCACAGCATCTTGAGCGCCGGTCGCCCCCGCCAGCCGCTCTCCAGCAGCAGCCGCCACGTGGCCGGCGTCGCCTGCAGCAGCGTCGCCTCGGTGCGGTCGAGCAGCGCGGCCAGTTGGATGCCGTCGAGCGCCGTCGCATAGGGCGCCAGCACCACGGTGCCGCCGACACTCAGCGGCCCGTGCAGCTCGAGCCCGGCAATGTCGAACGAGAGCGTCGTCACGGCCACGAATCGGTCGCCGGGTCCGATGCCGGGCTCGCGCTGCATGGACGTCAGGAAGTTGACGACCGCGCGGTGCTCGATCATCACACCCTTGGGGCGACCGGTGGAGCCGGAGGTATAGATGACATAGGCGAGACTCTCGGCCTGCGCCCACGGCGCCGGGTTCTCGGTGGAGCAGCCGGCCAGCAGCTCGGCGTCGCGATCCAGACACACCGTGCGCGGGCCCACGCCCCCCAGGGTGTCGGCAAGGAGCGCCTGCGTCACCACCACGTCGAGCGCCGCGTCCTGCATCATGTACGCGAGGCGCTCAGCGGGAAACGCCGGATCGAGCGGTACGTACGCGCCGCCGGCTTTGAGCACGCCCAGCATGGCCACCACCATGTCCGGCGAGCGGTCCATACAGATGCCCACCAGCCCATCCTCGCGCACGCCGAGGGACCGCAAATGATGCGCCAGCTGGTTGGCGCGCGCATTGAGCGTGCGATAGTCGAGCCGGCTCGGCTCGCAGATGAGCGCGAGGGCATCGGGCGTCCGCGCGACCTGCGCCTCGAACAGGCCGTGCAGCGTCGCGTCGCGCGGATACGGCTGCGCGGTGCGGTTGCGATCGAGGACGAGCGCAGCCTGCGCGGCCGCATCGTGCAGCGGGAGCGCACTGATCCGCGCGTCCGGGTGGGCCACCATGCCCTCGAGCAGGCGACGGTAGCTCTGCATCACGCGCTCCATCGTGGCCGGCTCGAACAGGTCCACGTTGTACTCGAAATACGCCCGCAGGCCGATGGCCAGGTCGAACACGTCGATGGTGAGGTCGAAGCGCGCCGTCTGCACCGGCAGCTCCACGATCTCACAGGACAGCCCCGCCATGTCCACGTGCATGAACTGCAGCGGCTGGAGCACGAACATGGTCTGGAACAGCGGCGATCGGTCAAGTGAACGGGAGGTGCCCAGCGTCTCGACCAGCATGTCGAACGGCATGTCCTGGTGCGCGTAGGACTGCAGTGCCAGATCGCGCGTGCGCCCGAGCAGTTCCCGCACGGTCGGGTCGCCCGCGACGTTGCCGCGCAGCACGATGTTGTTCGCGAAGAAGCCGATCACGCGGCCCGCCTCGGCGCGGTTGCGGTTGGCGACGGCCGTGCCCACGGGCAGGTCGACGTCGCCGGAGAGCCGGTGCAGCGTGGCGTAGAAGGCCGACAGCAGCGCCATGAACAGCGTCGCGCCCTCGGACCGGGCCAGCCGCTTGATCTGCTCGGTGAGCTCCGCCGGCATCTGCAGCGTCGCGCGGGCGCCGCGTGCCGTCTGCACCGGCGGGCGCGAGCGGTCCGCGGGCAGCGTCGCGCTTTCCGGGAGGTCGGCGAGCTGCCCCTTCCAGAAGTCGAGGTGCTCGTCGAGTGCGCCCTGCGCAAAGGCCCGGCGCTCCCAGTCGGCATAGTCGAGGTACTGCAGCGTGAGTTCCGGCAGGGCCTCGGCCGCCGCGCCGACGTGGTGCGCGTAGCGATTGGTCAGGTCGTGAATGAACACGCCGAGCGAGATCCCGTCGGACACGAGGTGGTCCATCACGAAGCTGAACACGTGGTGCTCGGGCGTCAGCGCGACGAGCAGGCAGTGCAGCAACGGCGCACGTTCGATGTCGAAGGGCCGCTGCGAAAACGCGAGCACGGCGCTCATCGCTGCCGCCTCCCGCGCCGAGGGGTCGAGCGCGCTCAGGTCGAGCCGCTCAAGCGTGGCGTCCGCCTCTGCACTGAGGGCGCACACCGGCTTGCCGTCAATCGACTCGAAGAACGTGCGCAGGCCCTCGTGCCGCGCAACGAGGTCGGACAGGGCCCGCTGCAGGGCACCGCGATCCAGCGTGCCCTTGAGGCGGAGCACGGCAACGATGTTGTACTGATGGCTGTCGGGCGCCATGCGCTTCACGAACCACAGGCGCTGCTGCGTGTGCGACACGGGCATTCGGTTCGCGCGTGGCACGGGCACGAGCTCGGCGGGTGCCTCAGGCTGCGGCTGGACCGCGAGGTACGCCTTGACCTCGTCCTTGCGGCGACGCAGCTCCTCCAGGAGTTCGTCCGTCAGCGCGCCCTTCGGCGCATCGACGCCGAGGCGGTCCCCGTCCAGCGTGAGGCGAATGTCGAGCCGGCGCAAGCGCTGCAGCAGTTCGGCCGCGCTCGTCATAGCGACATCGTCTCCCGGGCGCTGGGCGCTGCAATCCCACCCAACCGCGACGCCTGCGCGGCAATGGTAGTGTGCTGGAACAGCTCCACGAGCGGGATTTCGCGGCCGAACGCCTGCTGCAGGGCGAATTGCAGGCGCACCAGCAGCAGCGAGTGCCCGCCCGCGTCGAAGAAGTTCGCGTGGAGGCCGACGCGGTCGACCTTAAGGATCTCCCGCCAGATCGCGGCGACCCGCTGCTGCGACGGCTGCATCGCGGCGGCGTCGAGGTCGGGCACCTGTACGTCGACCACTCGCTCGGGCGCCGGGAGCGCCTTCCGGTCCACCTTGCCGTTGGGCGTGAGCGGCAGCGCGCCGAGCGTGACGAACTGGTTGGGAATCATGTATGCCGGCAACCGGGTGCGCAGCGTGGAGCGCACGGCCTCGGGGTCGGCCTGCGCGCCGTCGGTGGTCACGAGATAGGCCACGAGGCGCTGGTCGCCCGGCATGTCCTCACGCACGTGCGCCACGGCGGCCGTGACGCCCGGGTGCAGCGCGAGCACGGCCTCAATCTCGCCGAGTTCGATGCGGAAGCCCCGCACCTTCACCTGCTCGTCGCGCCGCCCGATGTACTCCAGCGCGCCCGAGGGCAACCAGCGCACCAGATCGCCGGTGCGATACACGCGCGTGGGTCCCAGCACGGGCAGGTCCAGCACCTGAAACTTCTCTGCGGTCAACTCCTCTTGGTGCAGGTAACCACGGGCCAAGCCGTCGCCGGCAATGCACAACTCGCCGGCCACCCCGATGGGCGCCGGCAGCCCCGACGCCTCGAGCACGTACACCTGCGTGTTCGCGATCGGCGCCCCGATCGGCACGGTGCGCCCGGCGTCGGTCACGCGCCAGCAGGTGGACCAGATGGTCGTCTCCGTGGGCCCGTACATGTTCCACAACTCGCCGCCGAGTTCGAGCAGGCGAGCGGCCACGTCGCGCGGCAGCTGCTCCCCGCCGCACAACATCTTGAGCGCCGGCCGTCCGCGCCACCCGCTTTCCAGCAGCAACCGCCACGTGGACGGCGTCGCCTGCAGCAGCGTCGCGTCGGTGCGGTCGAGCAGCGCCGCCAGCTGGACACCGTCGAGCGCGGTGGCAGCGGGTGCCAGCACCACCGTGCCGCCCACCGCGAGCGGCCCATGCAGCTCGAGGCCCGCGATGTCGAACGAGAGCGTCGTGACGGCCACGAAGCGGTCGCCGGCGCCGATGCCGGGTTCGCGCTGCATGGACTTTAGGAGGTTGACGACAGCCCGGTGCTCGATCATCACGCCCTTGGGGCGCCCAGTGGAGCCGGAGGTGTAGATGACGTACGCGAGACTCTCGGCCTGCGCATGCGGCGCCGGATTGTCCGTGGAGGCGACGGACAGCAGCTCGGCGTCGCGATCCAGACACACCGTGCGCGGACCCACGCCGCCCAGCGTATCGGCGAGCCGCGCCTCTGTCACGATCACGTCGAGCGCTGCATCCTGCCGCATGTACGCAAGGCGTTCAGCGGGAAACGCCGGATCGAGCGGGACGTACGCGCCGCCGGCCTTGAGCACCCCCAACATGGCGACCACCAGGTCCGGCGACCGGTCCATGCAGATGCCCACAAGGGCGTCTTGGCGCACGCCGAGGGATCGCAGGTGATGCGCGAGCTGGTTGGCCCGCGCATTCAGCGTGCGATAGTCGAGCCGATTTGGTTCACAGAGGAGCGCGAGGGCGTCGGGCGTCCGTGCGACCTGCGCTTCGAACAGGCCGTGCAGCGTTGCGTCGCGCGGATAAGGCTGCGCGGTGCGGTTCCGATCGACGATGAGCGCTGCCTGCGCCGCGTCGTCGTGCAGCGACAGCGCACTGATGCGCGCGTCGGGATTGGCCACCATGCCCTCGAGCAACCGACGGTAGCTCTGCATTACGCGCTCGATCGTGGCCGGCTCGAACAGGTCCACGTTGTACTCGAAGTACGCCCGCAGGCCGATCGGCAGATCGAACACGTCGATGGTGAGGTCGAAGCGCGCCGTGTGCACCGGCACCTCCACGATCTCGCACGCCAGGCCCGCCATGTCCACGTGCATGAACTGCAGCGGCTGGAGCACGAACATGGTCTGGAACAGCGGCGACCGGTCGAGCGAGCGCGCGGTGCCCAGTGTCTCGACCAGCATGTCGAACGGCATGTCCTGGTGCGCGTAGGACTGCAGCGCCAGATCCCGCGTGCGGGTGAGCAGCTCCCGCACGGTCGGATCGCCCGCGAGGTTGCCGCGCAACACGATGTTGTTCGCAAAGAAGCCGATCACGCGGCCGGCCTCTGCGCGGTTGCGGTTGGCCACGGCCGTGCCCACGGGCAGGTCGACGTCGCCGGACCACCGATGCAGCGTCGCGTAAAGCGCCGACAGCAGCAACATGAACAGCGTGCCGCCCTCCGATCGGGCGAGGCGCTTCAGCTGCTCGGTGAGCTCCGCCGGCATCTGCAGCGTCGCGCGCGCGCCACGGGCGGTCTGCACCGGAGGGCGTGGGCGGTCGGCGGGGAACGTGGCGATCGCCGGAAGGTTGGCCAGCTGCCCCTTCCAGAAGTCCAGATGCTCATCGAGTGCGCCCTGCGCGAACGCCCGGCGCTCCCAGTCGGCATAATCGAGGTACTGCAGCGTGAGCTCCGGCAGGCGCTCGGCCGCCGCGCCGACGTGGTGTGCGTAGCGATGCGTGAGGTCGTGAAAGAACACGCGGAGCGAGATCCCGTCGGACACCAGATGGTCCATGACGCAGCTGAACACGTGGTGCTCGGGCGTCAGCGCGACGAGCAGGCAGTGCAGCAATGGCGCACGCTCGATGTTGAACGGGCGCTGCGAGAACGCGAGCACAGCGTCCATCGCGGCTTGCTCGCGCGCTGCGTGGTCGAGGGTCGCGAGGTCGAGCAGCTCGAGCGTGGCATGGGCCGCCGCGTCGACGGCGCACACTGGGTGGCCGTCCAGCGACTCGAAGCGTGTGCGCAAGCTCTCGTGACGCGCGACGAGGTCGGAGAGCGCGCGTTGCAACGCGCCGCGATCCAGCGGGCCCTTCAGGCGCAGCACGGCCGCGATGTTGTACTGGTGGCTGTCGGGCGCCATGCGTTTGACGAACCACAAGCGCTGCTGCATGTGCGATACGGGCATCCGGGCCGCACGTGGCACGGGCACAATTTGGACAGGCGGCTTCGGTTGCGAGTGCGCCCCTGCGCTCACCTTTATCTCGTCGTTGCGGCCACGCAGCTCGTGGGGCACCGCACCCTCTGGCGCATCAACGTTGCGGACTGCCCCGTGGAGCGCCGGAGCGGTGTCCAAGCCTGGTGACTCGTGCGCGCTGTGCTCCCTGGCGCTCCTGCCCGCCGCCACCGCTCCATGCGGCCCGGCGGCCGCCCCTACCGCAAACAACGCATCAAACTGCCGGGCCATTTCGTCAACGGTGGGCCAGTCGAAGGCCACTGTGGCCTGCACGGCGCGCCCGAGGGCGACCTGCAGGCGGTTGCGGAACTCAACGGCCGTGAGCGAGTCGAGCCCGAGATTCGGGAACGGCTGGTCCGTTGCGATGGACGCCGGCGAGCCGCTGACGCCGAGTACCGTCGCCAGCTCCCGTCGCACCAGCTCGGTGAGCTGCGCCAACCGGAGCGCCGGATCCACGAGTGAGAAATCCACGTGTTGCACGTGGCGCGCGTGCCGACCCTGGCGAAGGTCGGCCTGGCTGCGCGCCGCGTCCACGAGCGTGCGCAGCAGCGGTGGCACGGCTTCCGCGCCGAGTCGCTCCACGAACACCGGCCAGTCGATTGGTACCACGGCCACCTGCGCGGGATTGTCCCGCAACACCAGGTCGAGCGCCTGCATGCCGTCGGCGGGGGTGAGCGGTAGCAGGCCGCGTGATCCGGCGCGCGCCACCGTGTCGTGGGGCGGGGGCCTGCCCCCCAGGGGCCCCGCGCGCCAGTTGCTGCGGGGGGGGGGCAGACCCAGCGCCCCGCGGGGGGGGGCGGGCGCGGCCCGGACCGCATTGGCCGCGACATAGTTCGCCTGGCCCGGCGCGCCGAATACCGCAGACAGCGAGGAGTACAGCACGAAAAAGTCGGGCCGCACGCGGCGCGCCTCCAGCGCGCCGTGCAGTCGCCACGCGCCGTCGGCCTTCGCGCCCATCGCCGAGGCCAGCCGCGCAGGCGTCTGGTTCACCATCATGCCATCATCGAGTGACGCCGCGCCGTGCAGCACGCCGCCGAGTGACGGCATGTCGTCCAGCCGCTGCATCAACTGGTCAACGCCGGCATCGGTGGACAGGTCTGCCGACGCCACGGCCACACGCACGCCGCGCGCTTCCATCTCCGCGATCGCCGCTGCGGCCGTCTCGTCGGGCGCCCGACGCCCCGCCCGCCGCAGCGCGCCGGCCCCCGCCTCCGCCCCCCAGTGCGCCGCGCGCCGCCCCCGCCCGCGCCGGGCCCCCGGAACGGGGGAGGTGGCGGCGGCGC
>JBBSPE010000177.1:0-8591 GCA_038259155.1 Gemmatimonadales bacterium | reverse complement strand
TCTTCGGCTTCGGGACGGGCAGTGTAGGGAAAGGCGCCGCACGGTGGCGATCGCCGCGGCTCAGCCGATCCGGACCCCGCGCAGCAATTCGTTCAGCCGCGCGGCCAGTTGCGACGCATGGCGGTGGGAGCCGACGACGGCGTAGAGGCTGAAGGGACGGCCGGCGGCGGTGAAGAAGCGCTGGGCCCCGGCCTGTCCGGCCAGCGCCCGGAGCATCGTGGCGGCCGAGAAGTCGCGCCCGCCGAGCGCAGCGGGGACGCCGCGGTGGCGATAGAGACCCTTGCCGGGCTCGAGCCCACCGCCCGGCTCGAATTCGACCAGGGCCGCGAAGAGGCCGTCACGCGGCATCGAGCCGGTGGCCGAGGTGCCGTAGTCGCCGTCGCTGCCGGGCAGCGGGCGATGCACCAGCGAAAGATGTACGAAGGCGCGAGTTGACGGGATTGCAGCGCCTCTGTCCGCGCGCTACGCTCCCCGGCGGGCAGCTGTCCAGCGCCGGTGCCGGAGGCCACCGCTCCGTCGAGAGCGCCTGCACACCGACTCGTTCTACCGGAGGCCTCATCACCATGACCAACCCGCTCGACCTGCTCCCGGATCTCGCGGCGCTGCGTGCCGCGCAGCGCATTGTGCACCAGCAGTTCCCACCCACCCCGCAATATCGTTGGCCGCTGCTCGAGCAGGCGGTTGGCGCGCCGTGCTGGGTGAAGCACGAGAACCACACGCCGGTGGGCGCATTCAAGGTGCGCGGCGGGCTGGTGTTCATGGAACGGCTCAGTCAATCCGGCGTCGCCCCAGCCGGGCTCGTGTCGGCCACGCGCGGCAACCATGGGCAGTCCCTCGCCTACGCGGCCTCCCGATTTCACCTTCCGGTGGCCATCGTGGTCCCGATCGGCAACAGTCCCGACAAGAACGCTGCCATGCTCGCACTCGGCGCCGAACTCATTGAGGTGGGCGAGGACTTCCAGGCCGCGTCCGAGGCAGCTACTGACCTGGCCGTGCAACGCAACTGGATGCGGGTGCCGAGTTTCCACCTCGATCTCGTGGCCGGTGTGGGAACGTGGGCGCTCGAACTGCTTGAAGCGGCACCGTCACTTGCGCGGCTGTACGTGCCGGTTGGGCTTGGCAGTGGTCTGTGCGGCGCGCTCGCGGCCAAGCGGGCGCTGCGTCATCGGGTGGAAGTGGTGGGCGTGGTCTCCAGTGGCGCGATGGCGTACGCGCGGTCGGTGGAGCGCGGTTCGCTCGTCTCGGAACCGGTGACCACGACACTCGCCGATGGCATGGCGTGCCGCACACCGGATGCCACGGCGCTCTCGATCATCGCCGCCGCCGGCGTGCGACTGCTTGTGGTTTCCGATGAGCAGGTGGCGGATGCGATGCGACTGCTGTTTGCCACCACGCACAACGCCGCGGAAGGCGCAGGCGCGGCCGGCTTGGCGGCATTGCGTGACGATGCGGCACGTCAGCCCGGAGAGCAGGTGGGGTTCGTGCTGTGCGGCGGGAACGTGGACAGCGACGTGTTCCGTGACGTGCTCGGCGGCGCGTGGCCCGGTGGTGGATCGGACGCCGTGGCGTAGTGGCGCAATGTCAGCGCCCGAACCAATAGCTCGCTTTGACAAGAAACGTATTGTCTGGTGCGGCGCGAAAGAGATTGCCAAACTCGCGTGAGACGTCAAAGCTGCCGTTGTCGATACCGCTTTCCGTGCGTCCCTGCTGCCAGACGAAAAAGAGCGCACTGCCCGGGCGGTATTCCCAGCGCGCCACCACGTTTGAACGGAACTGCTTGAAGTTGAAGCCATCGGCCGTGCCAGGGAACGTCTGGAAGCGAGCGTCGTAGGACGCCGCTCGCGGGTCGTCCAGCTCGCGCAGGTTGGTGTAGCGACCGCTCGTCACGAACGGCTGCGCGTAGACCTGCAGTGACAGCGTGGGGGACGCCGTGACGTCGAACCGGGCGGTGATGCTGTGTGTCTGTTGGTCGAGGGTCGCGAAGAGATAGTGTGTGCCCTCCTCGCGGGGGTCACCCTCGTTTCGTACCCACTGCGCGTCGCGCCGAAGGCGCGCACTGTTCAGACTGATGCTTCCCTGCATGCGACTGGAACCGCGAAACTGCAGTCGCGGACCGCCGTTGAGGTTCCACGACCGTCCGCCGTCACCCCGGTTCCAGTTGAAGTTGCCACCCGGTACGAGCGCCTTGCGACTGTCCCCCCCAAAGCCGAACCAGCCGAACACGTAGGGGCTCTTGCGCACCGCGGGACCGCCACGCGATACGCGGTCGTCGTACGTGGCGATGGGGTTGTCCATCCCAAGCCCCGAGTAGGCACTCCAGAACGACTTGAGCTCCGTGTTCGCATTCACGTTGCCACCCGCGTTCAACGGCAGCCCCGACGTGTTCCAGCTGGTCCACTGATTGAAGTTCACGTTGAGCGTGCGATAGAAGTGCGCCGGCTGGAGCGCCTGCACCTGAAACCACGTATTTTGCGACTGCACGTCACTCCGCGTGAGAAAGCCGATGTCGTTGATCTCGAAGCCCGCGCCTTTGCGCTGGTAGTTCAGATTGCCGCGAGTGCGACCACCGCCCACCTTGCTGAGGCTGATCTGCGCCGCCGTCCCCGAGAGCGACGTCGCGCTCGGGTCCACGCGCAAGTGTCCATCGGGCCGAGTGAAGCCCTGAACGCTGCTGCGCTGGGTGCGGGCGATGGCGAGACTGTCGCCCGACACACGACTCGCGGCAAAGAACCCAGCAAGTTCGTAGCGGTTGGCCGCGAACCGGTGCCGTGCATCGAGTCCGCCAGACCAGGCCCCGCTCCTGAGGAATGGCGACGTGGATGCGTCCATGCGGCGCTGCACACCCGTGGTCATGAGCCCGATCACACTGTTGCCGCCGCGGAACTCCTGCGACAGCCGTCCGACCATGTAGTTGGTCTGGGGCTCCACGGTGCGTCCCTGCGAGCCTGTGCTTTGGTCGGTGACCGCATCCAAGAGCCCCACGGAGAGGCCGCTGGGCAGTCGCCCGCTCATTTTGACTGCGCCGATGATGGGCGAGGACTGTGGTGTTTCCGCGGTGCTGTACAGACCCGCCAGCTGCGGGGACCGTCCGATACGGCGCGGATAGGACAGACCGGTGCACTCGCCGTCGTTGCAGTCAATGTCGTAGCGGAAGATGCCCACGCCCTCCACGAAGAACGGGCGTCGCTCCTGAAAGAACTGCTCGAAGGCGGAGAGGTTGAGCACCGCAGGATCCGCCTCCACCTGCCCGAAGTCCGGGTTCACCGTGGCATCCACGGTGAAGTTCGCGCCCAATCCGTACTTCACGTCAACACCCGCCGCGTGCTCCTGCACGCGTTGCGCATCCCGCGGGCCCGAGGCGCTGCGCAGGCGCGTGACGTTTCGCTCCACCAGGTAGGGCCGGACTTCGAGCCGTCGCGCCGTGGGCAGGCCCGAGAACCCGTCGATCTCGCCGAACTGCGAGACGATCCCAACCCGTGAGCGCCGCAGCACTGGCCAGGCATCCCGCTCGCCCAACCGCTGGACTTCACGGATGAACATGACACCAAACGTGTGCTCGGCCTGATCCGGAAACCGCAGCTGGTTGAGCGGAATCCGGAACTCGGCGGTCCACCCCAGCGAGTCAACGGCGCTCTTTGACTCCCAGACGGCATCCCACGTGATGTCCTCGGAGCCATCGTTGTACGTGTACCAGTCCGTCTGCACACCTGCTGGGTTGACGCCGAATCCATATGCGGTGCGCTTATCATGATAGGAATCGATCATGACCTTGAGGTAATCAGACGGCGTGCGCTGGTCCCGGCGGCTGAGCAGGCCCACCAGCGAGTCGGGCGATGGATCAAACGCCCGTACATGGATGTACACATTCTTATCGTCATACATGATGCGCGCTTCCGTGCGATAGACCGGCTCTCCGTCTTCCTCCGGCTGGAACTCGCGGAAGGCAGACACGACGAACGCGTCGCGCCACACCAGTTCCGCATCGCGGCCATCAATCGTGATCGGCGCCGTGATGCGCGAGGCTGACGCCAACCGGTCGCCAGCAATGGGCCGGCCGAGTACCGCAGACTCCAGCGTTGTGGCGTCCGAGCGACTCGCGGCGGAACGGCCGGTGTTCGCCTGGGCGTTTGCGTTGGGCGTCAATAGATGCAGCGAGCCGATCAGCCCAATAGCGAGCAGCGCCGCACGCGACATGGTGAGGTGGTGCTGTCGCGGGGGCGTCGATTGGGCCCCTTGTGGCGCTCGGCACATGGCCGACGAAGGGAGGCGAGTGGGCATGGCGGAGCGGGGGGCGAGTCTGGCGTGGCGACTGGAATCGCCATCGTGGGTGGGTGCCGCTTGCCTTCATTGACAGTGGGGAGAGGCAAATGGTTTGGCGCGCGATGCGTGACGCCACGCACAGCGGCGAGGCCGAGATGCGTGGCGCAGGGACCGGCATGGGGAGAGATTGCAGGAGTGCAAGCCAGCAGCGGTGAGGATCAGCCCGACCATACGCGCTCCGTGCGCATCGCGTGTCGCGCGGTGGGCGCCTCGCGCGTCTCCGGGATCGTGCAGTTGCTCCGCCTTGTGGCGTGCGTCGCGTGTGTCGTCCCCGCGATGCACCTCTCGGCCCAAGGGGCCAGTCGCTGTGACGCCACCGATCGCGTGCGCCGCATGGAGTTCAGCGGCTCGGAGATCCGCACCGACGAAATCGCCACCGTGCTCTCCACGCAGGAACCCGGCTTCCTCAACCGCGTGTTCCATCTGGGAAGCGCGCCGTGCATGGACTCCCTCGAGGTCGAGCGCGATGCGTTGCGCATCGCTGTGCTGCACCGCCAGCGCGGCTGGTTCCAGGCGTCGGTCACGCCAACGGTGACGCATCAGGAGAACGGTGCCACCATCCGTTTCGAGGTCACGCCCGGCCCGCAGGCGATCATTCATGACGTCACGCTGACGGGACTCCCCGACTCGGCGTCGCGCGTCTCCGAGTCGCTGAGCACGCCGCTGGAGGAGATGCAGGGCCGTGTGTTCGATCGGGTGCGCGTGCAGGCCGCTACTGACGAAATCGTCACGCGTCTCAAAGATGCGGGGTTCGCGCGCGCCAGGGCGCCCACCACCACCGTGCAGATCGATTCCGCCGCCGCACAGGTGGACCTCACGTTTGCATTCGACGCCGGCGCCCCCCTGCGCATCGGCGCCATTGCCGTGGACGTGACGCCGGTGGCACGACGCGACATCAGACTCGATTCCGGCGATGTGGTGCGACTCGCGGATCTGGAGCTCGGCGTGTTGTATCGCGCCACCGACGTCCTGATCGCTGAACGAAAGCTCTATGCCACGGACGCGTTCCGGCTCGTGCTCATCGATACGGTGACGCCACCGCCCGAGCGCAGTGACAGCACCATCGACTTGCTCGTGACCGTGGCCGAGGCGCGGACGCGGTCGGCGCGCGTTGGAGCAGGTTGGGGTACGCTCGAGTGTGGCCGTGTGCAGGGGCGTGTCACCGACCGCGGGTTCCTCGGACCCGGACGCCGCGTGGAGTTGGTTGCGCGCGCCTCGCGGCTGGGTATCGGTGCGCCGCTCGACCAGTTGCCCGGTCTGTGCCCCCAGTTCCTGCGCGAGGATCCGTACAGCCAGGAGCTCAACTATTATCTCGGCGTCACGCTGAGCAACAACGCGCTGTTCGGGTGGCAGGTCGCGCCCTCTATCAACATCTATAGCGAGCGGCGCGGCGAATACAACGCCTTCCAGCGTGAGACCGACATTGGTGTGTCCGTCGCCTTGAGCAAGAGCTTCGGTCGGCGTGTCTCCACCGGCGCATCGGCCGAGTACGAGTCGGGTCGCACGGTCACGGACGCGATTCTTGCCTGCGTGCGCTTCGCCTTGTGCCAACCCGCAGATTTTGCGCTGGCCAGACAGGGCAACATCACCCGTGCGCTCAACGCCACGTGGGTGTACGATCGCGTGGGCAATACCGCCGATCCCCGCTACGGCGGTCGCCTGCGGGTGGACGCCCGAATCGGCAACACGCAGTTCCGCGGTCTCGAAGCGCTCGGCGACGCCTTCGGTCGGGCCTACGGATTCTATCGCCCCACCGTCGAGGCGTCGGGCTTCACGCGATTTGCAGCCGGCACCGTGGCCGCGAGGGTGCAGTGGTCGCAGGTATATGCGCCCAACGCGTTCCGCGTGTCCGGCGTGCCGTTCCTGCCGCCGCAGGAACGCCTGTTCTCGGGTGGTCAGAGCACGGTGCGCGGATACCAACAGAATCTGCTCGGACCCGTGGTGTACCGGGTGAGTCGTGCCAGTGTGGACTCGGTGCCGTTCGGCGACTCGTATCAGCTCGTGGTGAAACCGGACGCCGCCGTGGGGACACCGTCGCCCGAAGGTGGCACTGGCACGCTTGTCGGCAACCTGGAGTACCGACGCCGATTCGGCTGGCCATCGCGCGACCTGCAGTGGGTGGCGTTTCTCGATGCCGGGACAGTGTGGGCGACGGGCATTGCAGCGTTCTCCGTCACGGAGGTGCGCGCCACGCCCGGCCTTGGCGTACGCCTCGACACGCCGCTGGGGCCGTTCCGCGTGGACATCGGCTACAATCCGCGCCGAGCCGACCCAGGCAAGGCATTTCTTTTTGACAACCTGCAGACGTCGGCCAGTGGCGCGGCCACGCCGAACGTGATCTGCGTGAGCCCGGGGCAGCAGCTCACGTTCGATGAACAGCTCGAGGCCGGTGGCTTTGCTTGCCCCCGGAACTTCACGCCATCGTCCAGCCGCAGCCTGCTGTCGCGCCTCGTCTTCCACTTCAGTCTCGGGCAGGCATTTTGAGCGGCGCGTCGCCGCGTCGCGCGCGCCGTGTGCTGCTGTGGACGGCTGGCGTCGTTGCCGCGCTGGTGGTGGTGGCCGGTGTGGGCGCCACGTGGCTCCTGCGCAGCACGAGCGGTCGTGAGCGCATCACACGCACCATCGTCAACGCGGCCAACGGCGTATTCGACGGTCGCGGACGCCTCGTGGTGGGCGAACTCCGCTCGGCCAATCCCGGCAGTCTGGAGCTGCGCAACGTCCAGCTTGTGGACTCGCTCGGCGAGCCGATTCTCGCGGCAGCGCAGGTGCACGCGAGTCTGGCGGTCATGCCATTGTTCCGCGGCGTGGTGCGCATCACGTCGCTTGAGCTCGACAGTGTGCGCCTCGAGCTCCACCGGGACTTCACCGGGCCGTTCAACCTGCAATGGCTGCTGCTCGGTGATCCCGATCGGCCGCCTGCACCTCCGCGTCCGCCACAGCTCGGCGACGACGTGCGCATTGACGAGCTCACGCTCCGCAACGGCGAAATGGTGGTCACGCTGCCGTGGGAGCCGCATCCACTGTTCACCGGCGCGGAGCGCGACAGCGTCACCGCCGTGCGCGACAGCCTGCACGACCTCATCCAACTTCCTGGTGGGCTGCTCGAGCGACGGCGCATCACGATTCCGCTGTTGCGCGCGCATGATGTGATCGCGCTGACGCCTGATGACGCTCCGGGCACACTCGTGCTGGACCAAGCGGCGCTCACCGTATCGGACCCGCCGGTCACCGCACGTGACGTGCGCGGGAACGTGACCTGGTACGACGACTCACTCACATTCAACGCCGACTCGGTGGCGCTGCCGGATTCCCGCCTGGCCGCGAGTGGCACGATCATTTGGGGCATTCCCGGCGCCATCCGCTACGACGTGAGCATCAACGCCCCGGATGTCGCGCTCGCCGACATCAACTGGACGTGGCCCGTGTTGCCCACCGACGGTCGGGCGACGGCGAACGTGCTCCTGCGCACGCTCGAAAATCCGGACCATCTCGAGGTGATCATCAGCGACCTCGAGGCCGAGGCGATGGACTCGCGCATCGAAGGCGCCGTCGGCATGATCGCGGAAGTGAAGGACTTCAAACTGCACGACGTGGCCCTCGAGTTCTCGCCCATGAGCACCGCACTGGCCGCGCGACTCACCGAGGACGCGCTGCCGCCGGAGCTCGACGGTCGCATCACCGGACGGTTCGTCGCCAAGGAGGGCGGCTCGCTCGATGCGCTGCGCATCGACACGCTGCAGCTCGCGTTCGACGACGCCGCGGTGCCCGGTGCGCGCTCAAGGCTGCGAGCGAGCGGTGTAGTTGCCATTGGCGTGAATCCCACGGCGCGCGATCTGCGCGTGTCGGATGTGTCGGTTGATCTGCGCTCCGTCCGGACGTTGGTCCCGGATCTCCCCGAGGTGGTGAACGGTATGGTCACCGGCAGCGCGCGGGTTGCGTCCGCGTCGCTGGAGGCCGCCGACGTGGCTGATCTCACGCTGGTGTGGACCGACGATGAAGGCTACCGCTCCACCGTCACCGGCCGATCGGCGGTGCGATGGACAGAGAATGCGCGTCGTGCTGACGTGGCGCTCGCGTTCGACGAGGTTGATCTCGCCGCGCTGGCGCGGGTTGATACCGCGTTCGTGGCGCAGGGCCGTGTGCGCGGTTCGATCGAGGCGAACGGGTCCCTCGACAGCCTGCCGTTTCTCGCGCGTCTCGCGCATCTCGACACCGACGGCGGGCTGGTCGTTGCCGCGGGTTGGCTGGGCGTGCGCACGCCGCGCCCCGAC
>JBBSPE010000176.1:0-8633 GCA_038259155.1 Gemmatimonadales bacterium | reverse complement strand
TAGCGGCTATCCTTCGGCGGGTCGGGGCAAATGCCGCAAGCCCGTCGGATCGTCTCGAGATCGGGCCGCTGTCCATCGACCTCGGCGCGCATCTGGTCCACGTGAACGGCGCGGCGGTGGAACTCACCCCCACGGAGTTCAAGCTGCTGCTGACGCTGGCCGAGCGCCGCGGCCGCGTGCAAGGGCGCGGGCATCTGCTCGAGACGGTCTGGGATGCGGCACCCGACATCCAGACGCGCACCGTGGACATGCACGTGCAGCGCCTGCGCGCCAAGCTGGGCGTCGCGGGCGACCTGATCGAGACGGTCCGCGGTTTCGGCTATCGCCTGCGCTCGTCGCAGGCACGCGGCGCCTGAGTTACACTCCCACGCAGTGCGGCTCACTCAACGGCTGGTCCTCTTCGCAGTCGGTCTCATACTGCTGGTGTCGCTGGTCATGGGTGTGGCGGTCGAACGTCGCCTCGCCGAGCCCCTGCCGGCCCCCGGTGCGTCCCTGTCCGCCGCCGATCGCGACGCGTTGCGCTCCAGCCTTCGCCTGGATCTGGGCCTCGTAGCCGTGATCACCCTCGCGCTCGGAACTGCAGGCGCGGTGATGCTGGCGCGCGCGGCCACGCGGCCCGTCGAGGAGCTGCGCGATGTGGCGCGTGCCCTCGCCGACGGCAACATGTCGCGGCGTCCGAGCCTGCTGGACAACGGCGAGGTGGGCGACCTCGCTGAGGCTCTGCGACGGCTCGCTGACCAGTCCGTCGAGCGCAGCGAGGCGCTGCGCGCCGAAGAGGCGCTGCTGGTGGCCCTCACAGAGTCGCTGAACGAGGGCGTGGTGGCGGTGGACGCTAGGCAGCGCGTGGTCCGGATCAACCAGACCGCTCGCCAGATCCTGCGACTCCGTGAGCCCGTGCCCTTCCCCGCCGACTACCTGCCGCGCGATCGCACCATGCGCGAGGCACTGGCGGCCGTGCTGCAGGGCCAGGATTCCCTGCCGTCCGAGGTGCGCGTGGACGATCGCACGCTCTCCCTCACCGCGCGGCCGCTCCCGGACGGCGGCGCCATCCTGGCGCTCTACGACCTCACGCCGTTTCGGCGCCTCGAAGCCGTGCGCCGCGACTTCGTGGCGAATGTGTCGCACGAGCTGCGCACCCCGCTCACTGTGATCACGGGCTTCGTGGAGACGCTTGAGGACGAGGAGCTGCCGGCCCCGCTCCGGAAGCAGTTTCTGGGCATGACGGCGTCGAACGTGCGGCGCATGCAACGCATCGTCGATGACCTGCTCGACCTCTCCCGCATCGAGTCCGGCGGCTGGCTGCCCAATCCGTCCGAGTTGGACCTCGCGGCACTCACGGCAGAAATCGCGATGCCGCTGCAGGCGCAGGCTCTCGCCAAGCAGGTGCAGCTGGACATCGACCTCGGCGCCGATGTGACCACCGCCTACATCGATCCCACGGCGGCGCGGCAAATTCTCACCAACCTCACTGAGAACGCGCTGCGGCACACGAACACCGGGAGCGTCACGCTGTTCGCCGAACGGGCGGCGGAGGGCGTTTGGTTGGGCGTGCGTGACACGGGGACCGGAATAGCGGAGGAACACCTGTCGCGCATTTTCGAGCGGTTTTACCGAGCCGATCCGGGGCGCTCCCGCGAAGCAGGCGGTACCGGCCTCGGACTGGCCATCGTGCGCCATCTGGCCGAGGCGCATGGCGGCCGCGTCCGTGCACAAAGTGCGCTTGGCTCGGGTACGACCATCAGCGCGCTGTTTCCGAACGCCCCCGGGGCGACGCTCGGCGACTGATCCCTCGAGCCGCGTGCCACGGCACGACGCGGCGAGACCGCTCAGCGCCTCGCGGGCCAGGCGCGGGCCACGAGCCGTGGCACCAGCGAGGCCGCCGTGCCAAGCAACGGTACGATGGACGGGCCGGCGCGCTGCCCGCGCATGCTGGGGTTGACCACCAGCACCGTGGCCCCGTGCGCCGCGGCCAGCCACGGCAACGACGCGGCCGGCTCCACCATGTTGCTCGTCCCCACCGACAGGAACACGTCGCAGGCAAAGGTGGCGGCGCGGGCACGCGACAATCCGTCCTCGGGCAGCTGCTCGCCAAACCAGATCACGTCCGGTCGAAGCGGCGCGCCACACGCGATGCACGCCGGCGGTTCGATCGCTCCGTCCTCCAGGCTCGTCGCATCCATTTCGCTGGGCGCCTCGAACGGGGGCGAGCAGGAGGCGGAGCACCGCACACGCATGAGCGATCCGTGCAGGGACACCACATCCTCGTGTCCGGCGGCCTCGTGCAGGCCATCGACGTTCTGGGTGAGCAGCGTGCAACGCGGCAGCCGTCGTGCGAGATAGGCCAGCGCCTCGTGGGCGGGGTTGGGCCTCGCCTGCCGGACCAGCGCGCGCCGGAGCGCGTACCAACCCCAGACTCGCGCCGGATCGGCCGCGAACGCCTCCGGAGTAGCGAGCTCTTCCGGCTGGTAGTTCGCCCACCAGCCCGTCAGGGCGTCCCGAAACGTGGGAATGCCGCTTTCCGCCGAGACGCCGGCACCCGTGAGCACGGTGACGACCTCGGAATGGCGCAACATGGCGGCGGCCGAGCTCAACGCCGAATCAAGGTCGGCCGAAAGCTCCACCGGCACCTCGGCCGGCGCAGGCATGGACACGAGGCGGGCCCGACTCGGGTCGGTGGCCGGCCGTGAGGTATGTACGGGCGGTTTGCGCATCGCAGCCGAAGGTGCATCGGTCAGGGCCAACTGGCAACAGGTAACGGGCCAAAAATCGCGACAGTTCCTCAAAAGGCCCGGTCCACGGGTCCCGCAACAGGCCCGTTCGTGACACAATCGTTGCCAATCCGTGCGCTGTCGGATACCTGCGTCACGAAGATTCACAACTGTCCGACGCAGAGACTCGTGCGGACAGCAGGCTTCTTCTTTCAATCCTGGATCGCAGCATGCCTATGCTCCGTCTGACCGTGGTTTCCGTCCTGCAGCGCGCCATCGCCGGCAGCGCGCGGGCCGTGCTCCTCTCTTCCGTCTTGTTGGCCGCTTCGGCGGTGCTACCCTCGCGCCTCGCTGCCCAGGACGCCAGCACCACCGGCCGCGTCGCCGGCCGCGTCCTCGATGCCGACAATGGGCAGGGGATCGCTGGCGTGGGCGTCCAGGTCGTGGGCACCACGATCGGCGCCATGACCGGCGTGGACGGCAGCTACACCATTCTGAACGTACCGGCCGGTACCCTCACCCTGCAGGTGCGCCGTATCGGGTACGCGCCCAAGCAGGTCACGGGGCTCATTCTCGAGGCCGGCAAGGGACTCGAGCAGAACATTACGATGTCGTCGGCCGAAGCCACGCTCACCGCCGTCACCGTCTCGGCCTCCGCCGAGCGGGGGAGCGTGAACTCGGCTCTCGACGCGCAGCGTACGGCCACTGGCATCGTCAACGCCGTCACAGCGGAGCAGATCGCCAAGAGCCCCGACGGCGACGCCGCCAAGGCGATCCAGCGCGTGAGTGGTGTGACCGTCCAGGACGGCCGGAGCGTGTTCGTGCGCGGCCTTGGCGAGCGCTACACGGTGACCAACCTCAACGGCACGCGCCTGCCGAGTCCGGAACCCGAGAAGCGCTTCGTGCCGCTCGACATGTTCCCCTCGGGACTGCTGCAGTCCATCAATGTGAGCAAGACGTTCACGCCGGATCTGTCCGGTGATTTCTCGGGCGCCTCGGTGGATATCCAGACCCGCGAGTTTCCCGCGCGTCGCGCGGTGACCTTTTCTGCGTCACTTGGTGCCAACGCGCTGGCCACGGGCCGCAGCATCGCAGCCGCACCCAGTACGGGCTCCGAGTGGTTCGGCTTTGGCGCGAACGATCGTCCGCTCCCTGCCGGCCTCGCCTCCGCCTCGGCCGTGAGCCAGCTCACCACGCGTCCCCAGATCAACGGCGCGATCAACTCGCTGCGGAACACCTGGTCGCCGGTGCAGCAGACCGGGCTCCCGAACGGCTCGTTCGGCGTGTCGGTGGGCGGTCAGGATCCGCTGCTCGGCCTGCGCATCGGCTACCTCGCGTCGCTCACCTACTCGGCCAGCCAGAGCATCCGTCAGGATGACTACCAGGCAAACCCGGAACAGCGCAACGGCTCCACGGAGGTGCTCGAGTCGTGGCGCGGACAGGGCAGCAGCCGCGGTGTGTCGTGGGGCGGAATGTTCAACCTGAGCAGCCTCATTGCGTCGAGCACGCGACTGTCGCTCAACAACACCTACACGCGCAGCGCCGACAGCGACGCGCGTCGCACGTCCGGCGAATCGTTCGCGTTCTCGCTCGCGAACATCGAGCGGCAGACGCTGCGCTATGTGGAGCGCGCGATTCGCAGCACGCAGTTCAAGGGTGAGCACACACTCGGCAGCCGGCAGAATCTCGACTGGACCGTGTCCACGGCCGGAGTGCTGCGGCAGGAGCCCGACCGCTCCGACCTCGTGTACGCGCAGTTCGGCGAAGGGCAGCCGTTCTCGTGGAGCGATGGCAACCCCGACGTGGCGCGCCGCACCTTCGGTGATCTGAGTGAGAACAACTGGACGTACTCCAGCAACTACAAGCTCGCGCTGACCAACGGTGTCGACCAGGCGTTCCTCAAGCTCGGCGGCACCTACCGCACCACCACGCGCAACGCGGTGAACCGTCAGTTCAGTATCATCTCCAACTTTGTGCCCACCGACGCGCGCTCGTTGCCGGCCGAGGCGCTCTTCGACGGTCGCTACACCTCGGGCGACGACAATGTGTTCAACATCCTGAATGTGGCGCAGGACGGCGTGTACGACGCGAGCGAGAACATCACGGCCGGCTATCTCATGGCCGAGATCCCGTTCGGTGAGCGCGTGAAGCTCATTGGCGGCGCGCGCGTGGAGAATGCGTCCATTGACGTGAACACGGTGCTCACCAACAACAGCGTGTTCAACTCCGGCCTGAACAACACCGACATCCTGCCGGCGCTCGTGCTCAACATCAAGATGGGCACCACCGGACAGTTCCGCGCCTCGGCGTCGCAGACGCTCGCGCGGCCGGAGTATCGCGAGCTCTCGCCGGTGCAGTACTTGGAAGTGGTGGGCGGACAGATCACGCGCGGCAATCCCGACCTGGTGCGCACGCTGATCCAGAGCTACGATCTCAAGTACGAGATGTTCCCCAACGCCGGCGAGGTGCTGAGCGTGGGCGTGTTCGCGAAGCGCTTCGACAAGCCGATCGAGCGCATTGACATCGCCACCGGTGGCCAGCCGTTCGTGTCGTTCTTCAACGCGAACTCGGCCAGCAACCTCGGCGTAGAGCTCGAAGCGCGAAAGGGACTGGGCGGACTCTCCGAGACGCTTGAGCCGCTGTCCCTGTTCACGAACGTCACGCTCATGCAGAGCGAGATCACCGTGGGTGGTGATGCGTCATCCAACACCAACGCGAATCGCCCCATGATGGGGCAGGCGCCATGGGTGGTAAACGCTGGCGCCACGTACACCGGGAGCAGCAACGGGGCCTCGGCCACGCTGCTCTACTCGGCCGTGGGCGAGCGGATCTACAGCGCCGGCACGATTCCCTTCCCCGATGTGTACGAGCAGCCGCGTCATCTCATCGATGTCTCGCTGCGCGTACCGCTCGGTGATCGCTGGACGTGGCGGGTGGACGCGCGCAACCTGCTCGACGCGCCATACAAGCTCACGCAGGGCCCGATCACGCGTGAGTCGTACCGCATGGGGCGTGATATTGCGGTGGGCGTGCAGTGGCGCCGTTGATCCAGCCGTTGATTCAGCGTGGAACGCAGATCGTCACCGTGCCGCGGCAGTGACCGGTTCGTGACACGGCTGTCGCCGGAGCATGACAGTGTGACGGTAGCCTAAGGGGATGGGAGCACGCGCTTCCATCCCCTTTTCACTTCCAGACAACAGGTCTGCTCATGTCTTTCGCTTCGACACGCTGGTTGCCGACCATCGGCGCCCTCGCCTGTCTTCTCGCTGTCGCTGCGTGCGGCGATGATCCCGTGACACCCGAGCCGCTGCCGGATCCACTCGTGGCGCCCACCGGCGTCGCCGGCACGTCCACGTCGCCCACCAGCATTCGCGTGACCTGGACGGCAGCGACGGGTGCCACATCGTACGAAGTCCAGCAGGCCACTGGCACCGGCGCCTTCGCCACGGTCGGCACTGTGACCACCACGGAATACACCGCGACCGGCCTCACGCCGGAGACCGAGTACCGGTTCCAGGTGCGCGCCACCAAGACGGGTGAACAGGGCCCGTATTCAACCGTCGCGACGGTCACCACTGCCGACCGCGCCACCGTGCAGGTGTCGGCCGACGTCACGACAAACACCACTTGGTCGTCCACCAACATCTATCAGCTCACGCGCGTCATCTCCATTGCGAACGGCGCCACGCTTACGATCCAGCCGGGCACACGGATCATCGGCGCGAACATCACGCCGGGCACCGCGCCGGCCGTCTCGGCACTCATGGTGCTGCGTGGCTCGCGCATCAACGCGGTGGGCACGCGGGACAACCCCATCGTGATGACGTCGGCGGCGCCGGCCGGCCAGCGCGCGCCGGGTGATTGGGGTGGCCTCATCATTGTGGGCAACGCTCGCTCCAACCGGACCGGTCGCACGGTGGTGGAAGGCCCGACGCCCGCTGACACCGTCAGCTGGAACGGCGGAAATCTCGACAACGACAACTCGGGCGAGCTGCGCTACGTCCGCGTGGAGTTTGCCGGCGCCGCCGCGCAGCTCAACGTCGAGCTCAACGCGTTCTCCATGTACGCGGTGGGCAACGCCACGCGCATGGAATACCTGCAGGCGATCCGTGGCCTGGATGACCAGTTCGAGTGGTTTGGCGGCACGGTCGATTCACGTTATCTCGTCTCGTACGAATCGGGTGACGACCACTTTGACGCGGCGGAAGGCTACCGCGGTCGCAACCAGTTCCTGATCGGCCTCCAGACCGGCCCCCGCGTGTCGCCTGCCACGGGCAACCCGGGTGCACTGGCCTCCGACCAGAACGGCTTTGAGCAGGACGGCTGCGGCTCCACGAGCGGTGGCTGCGCCGATGGCTACAACTCCACCCCGTACAGCATGCCGGTGTACGCAAACTTCACCATGGTCGGACCCGGACCGGGCGTAGTGCCCGTGCGTCCGAACGGCGACGGTGGTGTGGGCCTGCTCGTGCGCCGTGGTGCTGGTGGCGTGTACGTGAACGGTGTGGTGGCGCGTTGGCCGGAAGCCGCGATGTCCGTGTTCGACCCGAACACCGACGATCGCCTCGCGGCCGACTCGCTCAGCCTTCGCAATCTGGTGTTTGCCGACAACGTGCGTGACTACGACGCCGTGGCGGCAACCAACCGGTTTGGTCAGGCCAGCAAGTTCACCACCAGCGACAACCGCACCACGACGGATGCGGGCCACACGTTGTTCGCCAGCGTGCCGGCGGCAAACGTGACGATCGCCAACGGCACGGCGTTCGACTGGCGTCCCGCCACCGGCTCCATCCTCCGCACGGGTGGTACGGGCACCACGTTCCCCGGCTTGATTCCGAACCGCATCAGCAACTACTTCGGCGGCTCGCTCGTGGGCACGTCGTACGTCGGCGCGGTGGATCCGGCCTCCACCGATCCGTGGTACGCTGGCTGGACGACGTACTACCGCAACTGAGTTCTTCAGGTTCTTGTTCGGGGGCCGGATCCGCAGTGCGGGTCCGGCCCCCGTCTCCTTTCCCCTGCTTTCTTCGCCGCTTGCCATGCGCGACCGTTCTACGCTCGTCCCACGCGACGCCTCTCGCGGTGCGCGCCGCCCTCTCGTCCAATCATCCCGTCCCCGCAGGGCACCCCGCGCACTGCTCGCGGCGCTCGCCTTCGTCGTACCGCTCTTCGTCGGCGCCTGCAGCGATGACAGCGCCAACGCGGACGCCACACGCCGCGCTGAGGCGCTCGCCAACGCCACCACACTGCTCGTTGACGGCGCGGTGCGGCAGCCCATTCCGGTCGGCATCGATCCCAGCATGGTGACCTGGCGGAGTGATGGTGTGCTGATCGCCTCGCAGGACTCGCTCGAAAAGGCACCAGGTTATGTCGTTGACAGCGTCTTTCCCCCCGACGAGGCGCTGCGTCGCTTCAAGGCGGAAATCCCTGGTGCGCCGGTCACCGCCTTGTCGGGCGGCGCGCAATCGGTGGACAGTCTGCTCCGCCGGTACTGGCAGCTGCTCAGCGCCGGCGACACCGTCGCGCTGACCCCGCTCGTCGCCTCCAAGGCGGAGTTCGCGTACCTCTACTTTCCGGAGAGCAATGAACCAGCTGACGGAATGCAACCGAGCATCTCCTGGCTGCTGCTCTCCAACAACGGCGGGCGCGGCCTCACGCGATCTCTGGCCGCGGCCACGTCGGCGCCCGGTGAGGTGCGCGGCACCCTGTGTACGCCCAACACGCACCCGGTGGGTCAGAGCCTCATCCATGGACCGTGCGGTATCGTGCGCGAGCGCGCGTCCGGCGTGGACACCCTCTGGATCGCCACACACATCATTGAGCGCGACGGTATCTTCAAGCTCATGAGCTTCACCAACGAACTGTGATGTCGGGGTCTGGCCTGCTGCGGCATCGACGCCGTGTCATGCGCGCGATCACCGGCGG
>JBBSPE010000175.1:0-8673 GCA_038259155.1 Gemmatimonadales bacterium | reverse complement strand
GCCGGCGTTGGCGATGTCGCTGCCGGTGACCGTGGCGAGCGAGGCACCAAGCGCCGCACGCTCTGTCTCAACGCGCGTGGCCGTGGTAACGAGCTGCGACAGATTCAGAATGTCGCGGGTCAGTTTGACGTCCTGGGTGATCTGACCGCTCGTTGCCGCCAACGGGAATCGCTGCGGCTTGTAGCCAAGCACGCGCACGAGCAGGACGAGCGGGGGGCGCGGCTCAGTCACGACCAGGCGATACGTGCCGTCATCGTTGGTCACGGTGCCAAGGCGGGTACCGTCAATCAGCACCGAGACGGTAGGCAGGCCGCGACCGGTCTCGTCGGTTACCCGGCCGGACACGGTGAGCTGGGCCTGAACCAGCGTGGGAGCGGCCACGGCCGCTACCAGGCAGACCAGAGCCGACCGCAGACGCGTTCGAAGAGGCATCATGTGCGTTGGGGAGATAGGGGAAGGATGCCCGAAAAGACCGCTGGACTCGACCGCGGGGGCCCAAGAGAGGGAACGAAAAGTTGTTCCCATTTGTTTCCGGACGATATTTTGTACATTTTGCGACATGTCGCCGCAACCCGCATCCGAACGTCTCACCGCGTCGTGGGTGGACAACGCACATGCCTGGACAGACGCCGTGCGCGCTGGTGCGATCCCGAGTCGTCGTGCGGGTACCGACGGGGCAATCCTTGACGCGATCGCGCAAGCGCCGGCTGGCTCGCTCATCGATGTGGGATGCGGCGAGGGTTGGTTGGTACGGGCCGCGGCAGCGAGCGGTCGAGACGTGCTCGGCGTTGACGCGAGCGCTCCGCTGGTGGAGGCAGCCCGCCTTGCGGACCCGCATACTCGCGCGCGCTACGAACGCGCCTCATACGCAGAACTTGTGAACAGTGCGGAGCGTCTCGGCGCACCATTTCGCGTCGCGGTGTTCAACTTCGCGCTGCTTGATGACACGCTCGCCGACTCGCTCATGGCGGTGCGGTCACTGCTCGCGCACGATGGCGTGCTGCTCATCCAGACGGTGCATCCGTTCACCGCATGCGGTGGTGCCGCCTACCAGAACGCTTGGCGCGAAGAAGCGTTTGATGCCTTCGGCGGACGTTTCCCGTCGCACATGCCGTGGTACTTTCATACCATGGCGTCGTGGTTTGCAGCGTTGCACGACGCCGGATTTTCGGTGGACTCTGTTACCGAACCCATGGCGGTGCAGGGCTCGATGCCGCTGTCCTTGTTGTTGCGCGCACGACCGTTGTCGGATCAGCGTGCTTAGTACCGCACTGCGATGGAGCTCACGCGTTTCTTCGCAAACCTTGGCTTGAGAACTGACGGACGCTCAAGCTCCGCCCCGCCCCGCCGGGCACCTCGAAAGAGCTCTTCACGTTTCGCGATGGGGGCTTTGATCCGTATTGCAGCGTAGCGCCTGAATGCAGCCAGGCGCAGCCATCATCGCGCGCGCGGCCTGCTGGGCCTTTCTCGCCGCCGTGTTGGCCGGGAAAGAGCTGCCGCCCCACCTCCTCGTAAAGCTCTACGCTCGTGCCCGCGAGAGCCACCGACGGTCCTCCCCGTCCGCACGCGGGCCTCCTACTCGTGGACGCGTAGGCCGCGCAGCACCATGGTGTCCCCTCCCCGCGGGCCATCCAGCAAGCAGCTCCAGAACGCTGACGAAGGCGGAACCATGCTCCATGCATGCCGAACGCCTCCCCTCGCCCATCCCATTGTGCCAGATCTGCCAAGACATCGGCATGCCCGCAGACGACTTCCTGTGCGCGTAGCGAAGCCGAACTGCGACACGTTGGGATTGACTACTGCGTACCGCAGATACTGTCGATGATTCGGCCTTGAGATCTGCGGCGACCGTGAGACGCGGCTATGCTTGCAGTCCCGTTGCGAGTGCTCCGACCAGGAGAGATCCGACATGATGCCCGGCTCGCGCGTCCAAGATGCGCTGCGGGTAAAACGCGGCGGCGTTGCACACGCGCAGCGGATATGGCAAAACGACTCAGATTGGCCACCTCTGCCGGTCGCTCTGCGGAAGTCCACCGCAGAATCCGCGCGACGCCTTTAAGCATCTACGAGTTGCTCACCGAACGCAGCGACAGGCCAGTCTCAAGATTTTAGCCGGCAGCAGCCGCCGGCAGCCGGATAAGTGTTTCCCCAGAGGGAGAATCCGGCGCGGCGGCGTGCCGCTACGAGCAGTAGTGCGGAGGTAGAGAACACGTCAAGTGATGTGCCTAATGACTATCGGTTGGCAACACCACGCGCTATCTCGGACATCCCACGCACCGCTGCGTGGCCGGCATCACCTGCAGACGCGCAAACGGAATCGGTTGGAGACACGCGGTGCATACACCGTAGGCGCGATCATTGAGGCGCTGTATCGCTTCCCGAAGTTCATGGAGTTCGAGCGAGCTTCCACCGTACGACAACTCCCGTTCGGCGAGCGCGTATTCGCGTCGCAACTCTGCCTCCAGGTCGGACAGTTGCAGCGCGGTGAGCGGCGACTCGAGAGCCGAGGCTGGCGAAGGGTGGTGAACGTGCGATGACGCGGGCGGGGGCTGGGTACGCGTATTCATGAGTGTGTCTCCGGGCGAGATACGGCAGTGATTCGGCGGAATGCGCCGAGTGTACGGTCGCCGCTGCGCACGGGCGCAGGGGCGAGAACGCAAATCGCCCCGCGTGCACAGGAGGCAGGCGGGGCGGTCTCTCGGTGACGAGTATCGTCACCGGCAGATGGGGTGCTAGCGGTCTAGCGTGCGAAAAACACGAATGTTCGCGAGAAACAGCGCACCCCATCTGCGTGAGACCGCAGGGAAGAGCGCAAATCAGACACTCGGGTTTTCATGGTGGCGCGCTGGGCGACGATGGTCATGATGCAATCTATCTCGGAAGGTGGTGCTTGTCGACTAGCTCCCTCGATACGTCGAATAGCCGAACGGTGACACGGTGATCGGTACGTGGTAGTGATTGTTGTCTTTGAGCTCAAACACCACTTCGATAAACGGGTAGAAGCTCTGTTGCCCCAACCCCTTGAAGTAGGGTTCGGTGAAGAAGGTCAGCTTGTAGATGCCCCGGTGGGTCACGCCAACCTCTTCCTTCAGAAAACTGCCGATTCGGCCGTTTGTATCGGTCGACGCATCTGCTACCCGTGTCCATGCGCCGGTGTTGTCTTGTTTGGACAGACTGATCCTGACGTTGGCCGCAGGCTTGCCCTGTGTGATGTCCAGAATGTGACTCGACAGCTGATACTTGACTTCCTGAGCCGAAACGCCGCTCGAAAGCGCGACGAGCATCATGGACAGTAGAACAATTCGGTTCATTGTGATGATTCCTTGTGGGACCAAGTCCCGAAGTATTTCGCCGTGTGTGTCGGCCGTCGATTGACGCGCAATCCAGCTGATATCAACGAAGGCGAAAAAAAGGTCCAATCGCGCACCGAACGTGTACTCGTTGACTTCCTCTCAATCCGGCCTGTCGTACACAATATTAAGACCGTTGCCGCCACTTCGGGGTGCGCGCACGTGTCCGCTGTGCGGGCCGCCGGACAGCCGGCCGCCCCAGTCGCACTCTACCGGCCCTCTCTGCCAATGTGAGCTTGCCCCGAAAAAGTGGACGCGTACGTGAAAGGAATTATGCGGCCATCAGTTGTCGCGATTCATACTCGGCGGGACTGACGTAGCCGAGTGTCGAATGTCGTCGCTTCCGGTTGTACCACGTTTCGATGTAGCGAAAGATCGCGCGCCGCGCGTCTTCACGCGTGTGCCAGTCGTTCCGCATGATCAGCTCAAACTCCAGCGTGGCAAAGAAGCTCTCGGCCACCGCGTTATCGTAACAATCACCCTTGCCGCTCATGCTCGCCAGCATTCCGTGCGCCTCAAGTTCGGCCCGATACCCCGCCGACGCGTATTGGCTGCCGCGGTCGGAGTGAAAGATCAAGCCGGGCGCGGGGCGCCGCGCTTCGCGCGCCATACGCAGCGCGCTGAGCACCCCCTCGGCTTCGAGCGTGTCACGCATGGCCCATCCCACACAGCGTCGCGAGCTGAGATCGAGCACCGTCGAGAGGTACAGGAAGCCCTCGCGCGTGGGCACATACGTGATGTCACCGACCCAGATCCTGTTCACCGCAACGCCTTCGACGGAGAACTGTCGGCCCAGCCGGTTCGGGGCGATGGGTTCGTCATGCTGCGAATCGGTCGTGACGACCCGAGGCGGTGTTTTCGGCCGCGCGATGAGTCCGGCGGTGCGCATGAGGCGCGCCACGCGTTTTCTGCTGGTCGCCAGGCCCTCGGCGCGGAGCTCCTGCTCAATGCGCGGGGCGCCGTACGTGCCTCCGCTGTCCCGAAAGGCAACCCGCACGTGGGCCATCAGGACATCATCCATAATCGCCCGCCACGGCTCCGGACGCCGCTGAAACACGTAAAAGCCGGCGGGGGAGACATTGAGCACGCGGCACATGAGTCGCACGGGAAACTCGCCCACATGGCGAGCAATCACGGCGCACCTCATCGCGACTCTTTCGCGAAGTACGCCGCCGCTTTTTTTAAGAAGGCCTGTTCCTGCTGCAACGTGGCCAGCTCGCGTCGCAACCGGCGATTCTCCTGCTCGATCGTCTCGCCCGTCCCCCGCACCTCCTGGGACGCCGCACCGCCACCGTCCCGCGCCCACGCGCGGAGCTGGTCCGGCCGCACATCGAGCTCACGGCCGATTTGCGCCAGTGATCGCCCCGCCGACCGCCCTTCGTGCATCAATCGCACGGCCTCCGTCTTGAACTCGGCGCTGAACGCGCGGCGCTCACGCCGACCTGCTGCTTTCTTCGATCCCATGTGTCACCTCCGCCCTGAATTTAGGGCGAGTAAGGCGTCCACGAAATCGGGTCAACTCCAATGTGAGTGAGACACCGATCTTCCGATAGTTTAGTGTAGAGGGTGATCGAGGTTGTCCCGTTGTCTCCGACTCCTGCGCTCGTGATCAATCCTGATGTTGGGGTATCCCCGACTCGTACGCGCCGCGGCTTCACGACGGCGTACAAGCGCCAGATCCTCGAGGCCGTGGCGGCGTGTACGCAGCCCGGCGCGATCGGCGCGCTGCTGCGCCGCGAAGGCCTGTACTCATCGCATCTCACCGCCTGGCGTACCGCCGAGGCGCGCGGCGAGCTGACCGCCGCGCCCAAACGTCGTGGACCGGTGGCGGTGCCCCCGGACCCGCGCATCGCGCAGGTCACGCAGTTGGAGCGCCAAGTGCGACAGCTCACGACGCGCGCCGAGCGGGCCGAGCTGTTGGTGGACGCCCAAAAAAAGTTCTCGCAGCTCATCGGCCTGACACTGCCGTCGCCCGACGACGCGCGCCAGCCGCGCTCATGACGACGCTCACCGCGCCCGCGGTGCACGGCCATCGACGCGCCCTGTGCGCCGCGCTTGGCGTGTCGCCAGCCACGTGCTATCGCGCTCGCGATCGCGCCGTGCGGGCCACGGTCCGACCACGTCGCCCCGCGCCCCCGCGCACGCTTCCGGCCCCCGAGCGGGCCCAGGTCCTCACGCACTTGCACGCGGATCGCGTCGTTGATCGCGCGCCGGCGCAAGTGTACGCGACGCTGCTGGACGAGGGCGTCTATCTCTGTGCCGAGCGCACCATGTATCGGCTGCTCGCGGACGCCGCCGAAGTGCGCGAGCGCCGCGCGCAGCGACGCCACCCCGTGTACACGGCCCCGGAGCTGCTCGCGACGGGGCCGAATCAACTCTGGAGTTGGGATATTACGAAGCTCCGTGGACCGCGCCCGGGCGAATGGTTTGCGCTCTACGTCGTCCTGGATGTGTTCAGCCGCTTCGCCGTCGGCTGGATGGTCGCCGCCCGCGAAGCGGCCGCCTTGGCCCGGCTGCTCTTGGAGACGTGCGTGGAGCGGCAGGGGATTCCGCGCGACCAGCTCACGATCCATGCCGACCGCGGCAAGCCGATGACCGCCCAGTCCGTCGCGCTACTGCTCGCCGATCTCGGGATCACGAAGACGCACTCGCGGCCGCACGTCTCGAATGACAATCCGTACTCCGAGGCGCAGTTTAAGACGCTCAAATATCGGCCCGACTTTCCCGCGCGCTTCGGCTCCCTCGCAGATGCCCGCGCGCACTGTGCCGAGTTTTTCCCGGCGTACAATCAGCACCATCGGCATGCCGGGCTCGGATTGCACACGCCCCATGATGTCCACTTCGGCCTCGCGGTCGCTCGGCAAGCGCAGCGCGCGCGTGTGCTCGACGCGGCGTACGCCGCCACACCGAACCGCTTCGTCCGCCGTCCGCCCACCCCCGCGCCGCTGCCGACCGCCGTGTGGATCAACGAACCCCCATCACCCGCATCAGCACCGGCTGCTCAGTAAACCCAGTTCATCCGGTGTCTCAAAATCATTGACAGGTTCCGCGGTGACACGTTATCACCACGAGACCGCTTCACCTGCCAGTTGTGCATGTGGAGCGGTTTTTGTTTAGTCCCCAGTAGACAGAGGCCGCACTCATGCATTCGACTCTGCGCCTCGTGCGCAAGCAGCCATCGGGATGGACCATCATGAACGGCGCGCGCATCGTCGGTTTGATCGACACCGGTCGTCTCGCCTTGTATGGATATCCCGACGCGTTCAGCGCGACCGGGACCGCGGCGGCTGCGTCGCACGTGCTGCGTGAGGGGATCCGGCACCGAAATTCCGACTCCCTCCATGCGCTCACGCACCCGGTCGACAACGTATTCGGTATCGCATGCACTGTTCCCGAAAATGCCTGGCCCGCTTCGCTGCTCGAACTGGCTCACCGTCTGCACATGGCCGCGATTCCCTTTCGCCATCCTGAACCGGAGCCCGCAGCATGAGCACCGCGAGCAACCCACCGCCCTCTGAATGCGTCTTGCACGCCAACAGCGCTACCGCAAACGACGTCGACGCGGCGGTGCCGTGGGCATCGCCGCGCGAGCCAAGCGAGGGCCGCACCCCGAGTGTGCGAACGCGCGGCCGGAACGGTTGGCGCGTCGCCGGAACAGGCCAACGCGATGGTCTGCTCACGACAGGCCGCCGGAGAGGCCGCAGGACAACAGGGCATTGGGGACTCCTACCCTCACACAGAGATGAGGGATCCAACAAGCCGGGTCAAGTTCAAGTTCAGACGGCCCTCTTGCCCCAGTCAGGGGTTCTGTGGACACCAATCTCTGATCGTTCGGCGCTGCCAACGCTCACGGACAGAGGCACAACCATTTCCCTCGAGCACGAACCATCCGGAACGGCGGTTGTGGCTACGACTGCTCCACAGGAACGGTGAATGCAGCCGTGAAGTCGGTGCCCGGCATGGGCGCAGACACCACGAGCAGCCAGGTCGTACCGCTCGGCGCTCGATTGGTCCATATCTTCTTCGCGAACGGCAGTGCCACCGTGTAGTCGAACTGTATGGCGTTCGGGTTGCGCGCAGCGTGTGGCATGCGCACGGTCTCGGGCAGATTGAACGTGAACGGGATACCGCGCGATGAGTCGACCGAGACGGCGGACACTGTGAGTGTACGCTCCCAGACTACGAAGTCGTGCGCGCGCGTGCGTGCCATTTCGCCCACGTCGCGCATGTGGTGCGTCTCGATGCAGCGCAGGTGCAGATGGTAGTCGCCCTCCGGCTTGACTGGCTCCGCTGTACGCACCACCCCGGTAAGGGGCCGCCCCAGCTGGCCAACTTCACCCACGATCTCAAGCGTCGATACCCCGAACTTGCGAGCGTGAAGCGTCCAACGCAGGCCAAGTACGCCGTGATACATGCCGAAGATGGCCGCGAGTGGCACCAGCAAGATGAGCGGCATGAACTCTGGATCGTTCGTGTCAAAGATCCACGGAATGGGCAGGAACAACCAGATGGCGACGATCGCCGCCAATGCCAGTGCCGCGGTCACCCAGTGCGTAGTGGCTGCTTCGCGCGCGCCGTCGGTCTGGCTCATCCTCCGCTCCTCATCGGTCCATGGTTGCTTCGCAAGGCAGCGCCGGTCACACCAGGATCGGCCGTGCACCGCTATAAGCTATGTCCGTGCAGCCGCGCACACTGGAGTGCCCTCGAGCCCAACTTCCGCACAAGCCGCGGGAATGCCAGCGAAGTTGCAGCCTTCACCCGTGCACGTACCTTGCAGCATGGTGCTTCGTGCGTTCGCCTCTTTCCCCGGTCCCGTATGCTCCAGTTCAAGGCGTGGATCACGCTTGTTGTTGCACTCATGTTTGTCGCTTCACCGGCGTTCACGTCGCCGTTCAGTGGCTTCAGGAGCGATCAGTTGCCGATCCCCCAGATCGATCCGCCCGTGCAACCAGCTGGCTACGCATTTTCCATCTGGGGAGTGATCTACGGCTGGCTGCTGCTGTCAGCGGTGTACGGCATCTGGGCACGTCGCACCGACCCAGCGTGGGATCACGTACGCGCACCTTTGGTGGTCAGTCTCGCGCTCGGCACGCCGTGGCTCGCGGTTGCCAACCGCAGTGCGATCTGGGCGACCGCGCTGATTTTCGCGATGGCCATCAGCGCAATCGCAGCGCTGTTGCGCGCGCCCAATACAGATAGTGGCTGGTTGAGAGCGCCCGTGTCCATTTACGCTGGGTGGCTCACGGCGGCAGCGTTCGTGTCGCTCGGCAGCACCGCGGCCGGCTACGGGCTGGTCGCCAACAGCGTTGGCTGGGCGCTGATC
>JBBSPE010000174.1:0-8716 GCA_038259155.1 Gemmatimonadales bacterium | reverse complement strand
GCCACGGTCTCCCCCGCCCACGCGGGGATGGACCCCCCGACACCGGCGCACTCGATCCCGCCTTGGCGTCTCCCCCGCCCACGCGGGGATGGACCCTCGCCGACGCACGGCGGGAGCGGGATGAGGCAGTCTCCCCCGCCCACGCGGGGATCGACCCCAGAGACGCCAGACGTAGAAAAAGTACGACGTGTCTCCCCCGCCCACGCGGGGATGGACCCACGGGCGTCGCGCGTCGATTGCGCGGACAGAAGTCTCCCCCGCCCACGCGGGGATGGACCCGCCTCGTACGGAAAGCGGACATAATCAGAGGAGTCTCCCCCGCCCACGCGGGGATGGACCCCCTGCCTACGGTCGCATACATCCCGCCATCTCGTCTCCCCCGCCCACGCGGGGATGGACCCTACCTCCCGCGTGCGGAGCGTGGCGAGGTCACGTCTCCCCCGCCCCCGCGAGGATGGACCCGGGATGACGTTGCCGGCGAGCACGAACTCGCTGTCTCCCCCGCCCACGCGGGGATGGACCGCAGACGGGCCGTCTCCGCCTGCACCTTGAGAGTCTCCCCGGCCCACGCGGGGACGGACCCACACCACTGCCCGTCTGCGTCACTCCCCCGCCCACGCGAGGATGGACCCTCGGGCGGGCTGGGGGCGTCCTTGCCCTCGTAGTCTCCCCCCGCCCACGCGGAGGAAACACACGCATCCATCCCCCCAAATCGTCTGACTAACCCCGGCCGCGCTTCCCACCCGAGTGCTCGCCACCGCGCGCCCCTGCGGCACGTCCTCCCAGCCACGCCAGCGGAACCGGCACCAACACCGACGCCACCGCCATCCACAGCGGATGCGGCAACATCACCAGGTTCACAATCACGAACACAAGGCTCAGCTGTCCGATCACAAGCGCCGGCATCAGTCCACGATTGTGCGCCACACGCGTGGCCACGTAGCCGCCACCGAACGCGCCCACAGCGTACGCCACGATAACGACCACCATCGCGCCCACCGGCACCGCACCGGAGCGCAGGTAGTCCGCCAGTTGCGCACTGTTGCGCGGATCGACCCCGGCCGGCAACGGGAACACCACCGTGCTCAGCAGCTCCACGGCCCACACCAGCAGCCCGTTCGTCACAACGCCTGCCAGAATGGCCAGCAGCAATCGACGCATGTCCGACTCCAAGAAAAAGATCGGTGATGATCGCGTCGCACGTCGCACAACGCTCACATCATCGGCACTGCACGCTCAGAAGCCGACCTCCGTGGTCGCTGCCCGAATGATACGCGCACTGTCGGCGAGCAACGCCACCTCGGTGTCATTCATGTCGGGCTCCAGCGTGTCCGTGACACCGTTGCGCCCCACGAGCCGCTGCAGTGACACGGCCACGTCCTTCACGCCCGCCACCGTGGGCGTGCGGGTGGACACGGTGAGCACCACGCGATCATCGTCGCGAATTGCGTCCACAATGCGGGCGATGCCAGCCGCCACGCCAAACGATGTGAAGCCCTTGCCCTCGAGAATGCGGTAGCCCGCGCGACGCACGCTCTGATCAATGCGATCCCGCACCTCGCGCGTGATCGGTCGCTCCAGCTGCTCGCCCACGAGCCCGAGCGGCAAGCCGCCAATGCGCGCCGTGGACCACGCCAGCACTTCACTGTCGCCGTGTTCACCCAGCACGTACGCCTGCACCGACGACGCCGACACCGACAGATGCGCACTCAACTCGGCGCGAAATCGCAGCGTGTCGAGAATCGTACCGGATCCGATCACGCGGCCGGCCGGCAGGCCGCTCACCACCGATGTCACGTGCGTCATCACGTCCACCGGATTGCTCGCCACGATGAGAATGGCGTCAGGCGCCGCGGCCATCACCTGTGGCACCACACTGCGAAAGATCTCTGTGCTCTTCTGCAGGATGGCCAGCCGGTTCTGCCCAGGTGCGATGCTCGGTCCGCACGCGAGTACCACCACGTCAAAACCGGCCATGGCCTCGATCGCACCGGCGCGCACACGCACCGGAAACGCCACCGGTACCGCGTGCGCGACATCTTCGGCCTGCGCCGCAGCGCGGGACGCGTTCACATCCGCAATCACGATCTCGGTGGCGCTGCCACGCAGCGTGAGCGCGTAGGCCGTGGTACCGCCAACGTGCCCCGCGCCCACGATGCCCACTCGCATCATGGCCTCATCGATCGCGGCGAACCGTATCCACCCCGATATGCGACAGCCAGTCACGCGAGCGCATGGCCTCGACCATGCGTGACATCGAAGCGCGCGGTCCCTTGTCCGTGGCGGAACGAAGCGCCGACGACGTCACCAAGGCCGCGTTCGCCGCGTCCGCCTCTGCCGGGCTCATGAACTGGAAGTTGATGGAGTAGGTCCCGACGTCGCCAACGGCGAACGACGAGGCACTCACGCGCAGGACGTTGTTGCTGGCCGAGCGGCACGATGGCAGCGCGATACGCGCGCTCGTTCCACCGCCACCGTCGTCGTTGAAGGCCACTGTGTCCCCAGTGACCACGAGGAACGGGTCCGCCATGGGGACGCCCGTGGTCCCCGCGGACATCGTGATGACGCACGGCCTCGACGAAAACAGCAGGAACTCGTCCGAGAAGAACCCCGCGCTCAGGCAATCGGTCGCTTGGAGCGTCTGATTGGAATTCACGGGTCCCCCCACATTGACCTCCGCACAGTTCTCCACGCTTGGAGAAACCTGCTGCACTTCCAGCGAATAGTTTCCCGTTCCGCCGGGAGCGGCTGCGCCGACCCGAAGCTCGGTGAGACCAGCCGGCAGGTGCCACCGCGCCGACACAATCTGCGGCGTGGGGCCGGAGTTGAAAATGAACTCCGATTGTCCCACCGGGAGTGCGGCGATGTACGGCGCAAATCCGGTCGGCGCAATGCTTACCTGAACGGCGGCAGCAGTCGGAAGAGTCACACGATAAAAATCACCACCGCCTCTGGTCGTCCCGGCCAGGGGACAACTCCCAGCCGTCACCGACGCACTGCGCCCGATCGGGAGCGTCGCCGCGATGGGCACGCACGGGTCGGCCGTCACCGTGATGGTGGCGGTGCGCACGAGCGACGCGGTGGTCAGTCCGGACCCCGTCCCCTGCGCCGTTGCCGTGATCACCGATGTACCGACACTGAGCGCGGTGACCACGCCCGCGGCAGACACGGAAGCCACCGCCGTACTGCCCGACACGTAGCTCACGGTGACGGTGGCCCCGGCCGCGCCGGTTGGTGTCGCATTGAGCGCGACCGTCTGACCGATTGCGACGCTGGCCGTGGGCGGCGTGAGGGTGAAGGCCGTGAGTGCAGGCGGCGCGGCGGCCACCGTAACCTGCGCGTTGGCCGTCTGTCCGCCGGTCGTGGTTGCCGTGATGCTCGCGCTGCCGGCGGATACTCCCGTTGCCACGCAGCTGCTGCCGTTGGTGGCAGCCGTCGCCACGGCGGAGTTGGAACTGCTGCACGTGGACAGCGTGGGGGTGGGCGAGCCGCCAGAGATACTCACGGAGAACGAGGTGGTGGCACCAATGTCTACCGTGGCGGTGGTCGGCGACATGCTCACCGACACCGGGTTGGGCGGCACCACGATGATCCCTTCTCCGCCCCCACCGCACGACGTCAGCACGAGCGCCGAGAGCACGAAGGCGCCGCCGCGACACCGCACACGAAGCAGTGCGCCACTCATCGCGGGAACCCCACGCTGACGCCCAGCTTCGCTGCATACGTCGTAAAGGGATCAAACCCGCCCGCGCCGGACAGGCCGTCGCGCGTGAACGTGAAGTCACCAAAGCTCTGCCGGATGATCGCCACGCCCGCATCAATGTTCACGCGTCGATTCACCACGTAGGCCAGCCCGCCACCGGCGCCATACGCCAGCCCCGACGACGACGTCCCGAAGTTGTTGGACTGGTTGAGCACCGCCACGCGACCTGACAGATACGGAAACACGCGCTCGTACGGCAGCACGGGCACCCACCGCGGTTCCACGAACGCGCCGGTGATGGTGATCTCATCCGCCCCGGAGCTGTGGGTCGTCCACTGCGCGCCAATTCCCAGCGACACCACTCCGGAGCTCGCCGAGCGGTACAGCCGATTCAGCCGGAACTGCGGCTCCAATCCAAAGCCACCGGTGCTCTCGGTTCCAACACCGATCGATGTCGACAGCACGGACAGCTGAAATCCGTATTTTTGCGCGCCCTGCGCGTGCAGCGACGCGGCATGACCCACCAGCGCCAGGCCAAGACCGAGCGCGGCCGCGTACCGAGGCAGGCAGCGAAACCGATGCGAACGAAGAGGAGACATAACGGAAGGGCCAAATGTGAGCGTGCGAGAACGGGGGCGGCTCGGCAAAAGATCCGGCAGGAGATGCGCCAGACGGTGCGGCAGGGTGTGCGGACGTCTCTGCGGGAAGCTGTGATGCAACAGACGCGCAAGCAAGCCTGTGGACAGGCTCACTTACGGCGCGTTTCGCAATGGGCCCGGCGTGGCAGTTGCGATCACGGCCGCTCCTGGACGGCCCCGCAGCACCAGACGCACGGTGCTGTAGCGGCGTTGGATGGCACCGCTGCCCATGGTGCGATCGAGCTCGACCGTGAACTCCGCCACCAGTTCATTGGCCTGCGCGGACACGCGCCGCGCACTTCCCACGACGCTGGCCTTGTGCTCACTGGTCCGGTTCGTGAAGAACTCGCTGATCGTCCCCGAGCGCGCGTCCCCACTCAACAGCCGCGCCGTGTACTCGTACGCGAGGGATCGCATGTCGCTCTCGTTCGGCCCCTGGACCGGCTCCGCCGCCGCCGGTGTTGGAGTCGGCTCGGCCGCGACGCCCGCGCTACGGCTCAAGGCCGAATCCGCAGCCGCCCGCGCCGCAGCCACCCGCGCCGCCGCCGCCACCGAATCCGCGCGCGCGGCGCCACCTGGGCGGCCCGCCGTGGACGGGGTGGGTCGGGGGGTTGCCCGTGCAGCGATCGGCGGCGGCGTAACCGGCGACTTTATGGTGCTCGTCGGTTGCTCCACAACGGAGGCGCCCCCGGACGATCCACTCGCCGTTCCCCCGCCGGTCTCCCCCGACCCCGTTGCTGACGACGCCGCGGACTCCGCCAGCGAGTCCGCGCGTGCGGCTGCCGTCGCCGCGGCGGTCGTTCCGGCGTCCGCGGATTCGCCCACTGCCAACGCGAGGGGATCGCCGCCGACCACCACGGGAGGCGCATCAGGCGCGAGTGCCAAGTCATCGGTCACCCGTTCATCAGATGCGCCGCCGCTCAGCATCACGACCAACGCAACGGCCGCGAGCGCGACGCCCCCGCCAATCACCCACGGCCTGACGGCTCGTGCCGCGGCGACCTCGACGGCCAGCACGGCCTGCTGGGCGCCCAATCGTACCGTGATCGCTGCGCTGCCCACGCCCACCGCCTCCAACTCGCCCGTGGGCAACACGCGCGCCACGGAATCGTCCGCGCTGGTCCACTTCACGTCTGCCGACGGACCAACACCCGCCTCCGTGCGGACGTCTGCGCGGAGGGGGTGCCGACCGCCAACCCGCAGCTTCACTGACGGCTGCGGGAGCTGCAGCCCCAGCACACGCGGCACGCGTACCTCGAGGCCGGACCGCGCCTCGACCGCCGCCCCGGCCTGCCCGGGAACCGCGTTCGCCTGCTCGGCCGTCGCCACCACCGTCAGCCGGCCAGGAACGCTCGGCACCACCACACCCGACGCCGAGACGCGACCGGCGCTGGCGGGGTCCACCGACCAGCGCACCGGAGGCACAATCGTTCGCCCACGAATGTCCGTCCCCTCCATAGAGAACGGCACCGAACCGCCAACAAACGTCGAGCCGTCGCCAGCCGCGCGAATGCGCAGGGACGCGAGCGGAATCGCCTGTACTTCCAGCGACACCGTGCCCTGCACCCCCCCTGAAGTCGCAACCAGCGACACCACGCCAGATGAGTGCGCCTGCACCTCCCCGCTGGCCGTCACCGTGGCAATCGATTCATCGCTGCTGCGCCAAGTCACCGCACCGCCGCCGATCGACTCGCCACGACGATCGTGGATCTTCGCCAGCACCGTGGTGGCATCACCGGCGAGCACGCGCGTCTTGGCAAGCGACACGTCAATGGCCGTCGGCACCGGCTTGACCTCGAGCACCGCCACGGCCCAAGGCTCGCGCACGCTCGACGTCTGCCCGCCGTTTGCCATATCCGAAATCACGCGCACGCGTGTCTGACCAGCACCGTGCGTCTCCAGCTGCCAAGGATCCGCCGTCACGGTGGCCACCTGTGGCTGATCGCTCAGCACCGCCAGGCCCGACGCGGAGCGCGGCAGCCCGGACACGTCCGTGACCTCGAGTGTCAGCGCGACCTTCTCACCCTCGTCCACCACGGTCCGGGCGAGCGTCAGCGTGACCGCGCCCACCGGCGCCTCGCGCACTTGCACGCGCGTGGTGCCCTGCACCGACCCGGATCGCGCCGTCACGGTCGCGATGCCGCCGCTCAGCGCCATGAGCGTGCCGCGCGCGTCCACGTGCAGCACATCCGGCGCGCTCGATGACCACTCCACGTCGGCCTTGGGCAGCCGCTGGCCCTGCTCGTCGAACACCTCCGCCGTCAGCAGCATCGCCTCGCCGCACTCCAGCGATTGTTCGCCCTGCACGATCCGCAAGCGGGCCGCCTCGGCCGCGGTCACCTCCACCTCCACCACCGTCTGCACGGCGCCCGTGGACCCGACCGCGCCTGCGACCGCCGCCCGGATCGTGGTCGTTCCGGGGCCCACCGCAAGCACCGCGCCCTCTGCGCTCACGGTGGCCACGGCTGGGTGGCTGGAGCTCCAGGTCACCTGGACACCACCAATCGTGGCGCCGCTGTCCGAGCGCACCACCGCGCGCAAGTCGATTTTGCCGCCCTCCACCAAGCGCGCGTTTGGTGGGGAAATGCTGATGGCGGACGGAACGGGCGTGCGCGTACGGCTGCCCGACGTCCACGCCGGCGTGTGCGGCGTGAGCGCGCCCCACGCGGGTACCGAATCCGCGCGCGCCCGCTGCAGCTCGTCGGCGATCGACGCCAGCTCGAGGCGCGTATGGCTCCCGTCGATTTGCAGTCCTGCACCGAACACTGGAAGCACCGCCTCCAGTGACGGCCACCGATCGGCCGGCCGTTTGGCCAGCATGCGGCTGATCGCTTCCGCCAGCGGGGCCGGACAGTCGGGCCGCAGCTCCCGCACGTCGGGCGGCACGGTCTGGCCGTGCGACGCGATGAGGCGGTAGAGGTCACCCGCAAAGGGTGGCGCGCCCGCGAGCAGCTCGTAGGCGGCGATGCCCAGGGCATACTGGTCGGCCGCCCCGCTCACTGGCTCGACGCCGGTGAACTGCTCGGGGCTCATGTACACTGGCGTACCGATTGCCATGCCCGACTTGGTGAGTCCCTCGCCGTCGGCCGCCTTGGCAATGCCGAAGTCAGTCACCACTACTTCGCCCTTGGTGGTGACCATGATGTTCGCCGGTTTCACGTCCCGGTGAACGATGCCCTCGGAATGTGCGTACGACAGCGCCCGCGCCGACTGCCAGAGGATCCATTGCGCCTGGTCCAGCGGCAACTGCTGCTGGCGTTGCGCGAGCCGGCGACAGATTTCGTCGAGCGAGCCACCTTCCACCAGGCGCATGACAAAAAAGATCAACTCGGCGTTCTGCTGCACCTCGTGCACCACGATGATGTTGTGGTGCTGCAGGCGCGCCGCAATGCGCGCCTCCTGCAGGAAGCGTTCGGCCATGCCCGGCGTGAAGCTCAGCCTCGGCTCCATGACCTTGATGGCGACCTTGCGTCCCAGGCGCATGTCGGTGGCGATGTACACGATCGCCATGCCGCCACGCCCGATCTCGCCGGCCACGTCGTAGAGGCCAGCCGTGACCACGCGCAACCGCTCGAGCAGCGCATCGGAGCTTTCGGTGGCCCCGTTGGCAAAGAAGTTGGTTACCACGCGGGAAGCGGCATCGCAGAAGAGGGCGAGGGAGAGGGACTTCAATGATGCAGCGATCGCGGCCGAAACGCGAGTTTGCGAAAGTGCGCGCTGCGTCACGGTGCGGGACACACCCCCGTCACAACTTGACGCCCTACCTCGACGCGCCGCATGTTGACCGGGCAACGCGGACCCGTGATTTTCGCGCCGTAATCTACGCGTTGACACGGTCCGTTGGCGCCTCGCTTCGCCACACGGCCCTGGGAGAGCCCGTTCAGGGCAGCACCACGTCGCGCTCCACCCACAATCCCCGCCCTGTGCAACCATCGCTTCCATCTGGTGACGCGACGCTTACCTGGGCAACGGCCCGGATCGGTGCGCTCAGCCTCAGCTCGCTGGGCTTTCTGATGCTGACGGCCTGCGGTGGCGGCCCTCGCGCCGCCACCGCCCCTGGCACCGCCGCCGACTCCGCGGCCATTGCCGCCGAGCGGGGCCTTGGCGCACTCGCCGGCCGCGCGCTGGGCGTCCCACCCTTCGCGGTGTCGGGCTCGGACAGCAAACTTGAGCCCCTCAGCTTTGCCCTCGCCGACCTGCTCAGTACCGACTTGTCCCGCAGCAGCCAGCTCACCATGGTGGAACGCACCCGACTCGGGGACGTGCTCCGGGAGCTGGATCTGGCCGCCAGCGGCCGTGTCGATTCTGCCACCGTGCCCCGCGTCGGGCGCCTGGTCAGCGCTCGACGGCTCGTGATCGGCGCCCTCGATCAGCT
>JBBSPE010000173.1:0-8746 GCA_038259155.1 Gemmatimonadales bacterium | reverse complement strand
TGCTCTGGGCGCTGCTGAGCTCAATACGCTGATGCGCCGTCGTCGTTCACGTACAGACGCAGTACTTCCTCGGCGGCCGGCAGGTACGCCTCCACAGGAGGCTGTCCCCCGTCGAGCAGTGGCCCCACGTCTCGCATGACGTCCGCAATGGCCCACGCCAGTGCGGCAACATCTCGGTGCGAGTGTACGCAGTCGTCGAACATGTATATCAAGTGTCCGGCGAGATCCTCCGCGCTCGGCTCGCCCACAGAGCGCCAGCCAATGTGTTCGAGCGCGCGCGCGATGGCGGGCGAAGCGCCGGTGCTCCTGGGTGCCGTGTCGCCGAGGTAGCGGGTGCGGAGCGTGGTGTAGGGGGGCCTGGGATGGTGCGGCGGGGCTTGGTGGGTGTTTGGTTGGTTTGGCCGGTCGAACCCATTCACGCGTCGTGGACGATGGGGAGGTGCGATGCTGGGAAAGATGCACGGTTGCGTGCGGTGTCCTCTCACGGATATTGCCGTGCGTTACACGGATGATCGGCAACCGAACTTCGACATCTAGCTTCCCGTATGGCTGGCGCGGTACAACAAGCAGAAATTCGGCTCGCTGTACGGGGGCGGCATTCTTTTGACGCTGCTGTCATGGTTTGGCGCCCGCGCCGCCTGAACGTCTGGCAACAGGCAGACGGGCAATGGAAGATTCAGTCCAACATGTGGAACGTCGACGTTCCCTAGACTTGGTGCGTCGTTTCGCCTCCCACGACCGTCCGCACGATCGTGATGTCCTTGATCGACTCCGCATTCACCGTGTGCGGATCCTCCGAGAGGATCACAAAGTCTGCCAGCTTGCCCGCGCTGATCGAACCTTTGTGCTGCTCTTCGTGCGCAGCGTAGGCACCGTGCAGTGTATTCACCCGAATCGCCTCGGCCACACTGATGCGCTGGTTCGCGCCCCAGGTTGTGCCGTCCCACCCGGTGCGCGTGACCATGCCCTGAATGCCCATGAGCGGCGCGAACGGTCCGGGTGAGAAGTCGGAGCCGGCAGCTGCTTTCACACCTGCATCCAGCAGTGTGCGGTAGGCCATGCTGCGGCGCATGAGCTCCTCGCCGTAGTACGGAAACTTGTCCGAGTTGTAGTAGGCGTAGGTTGTGAACATGGACGGAATTGCGTCGAGCGCCTTGATGCGACGCACCAGATCATCGTTCACGAGGGTGCAGTGCGTGATCTTGGGACGCGCGTTCGCATTCGGCACGGCCTTGAGTGCGCGCTCCATGGCGGTGAGATAGATATCGATCGCGACGTCGCCGTTCGCGTGGCAGTTCACCTGAATGCCCGCGCGGTGAACGCGTTCAACCCAAGCGTCCAGCTCCTCTTGTGTTTGCGTGACGTTGCCCGTGTAGTTGGTGCCCGCGTACGGCGTGCTCATCGCCATCGTGCGTTCCGAGAACGAGCCGTCCACTGTGTGCTCGCTGGTGGCACCAAAGCGAATCCAGTCGTCGCCAAAGCCCGTGCGAATACCGTTGGTGATCATGGACGCCAGCATGCGTCCGCTGGCCTCGTAGCTCACGCGATGCCGCAGTTCACCGCGTGCGCGCACGTCCTGCAGCACGGCCAAGTCGCCGCCCTGATGATGCACGCTGGTGAGTCCGTAGCGCGCGAACTGTTGCGAGATGTGCGCCATGCCATCGCGCTCGCGTTGGTCGCTCTCAGCGGCGCTGAATGTCGGGCGTTTACCGACTGCGGAGAGCACGCCCATGGCGCGGTCGGTGACGCGTCCGGACAGGTTGCCGTTGTCATCCTTGTCGAACGTGCCGCCGGCCGGCTTGGGGGTTTGGTTGGTGACGCCGGCCAGCGTGAAGGGCACGCTGTTGTAGAAGGCCGTGTGCCCGCCGCGGTGTCGCACCACCACCGGATGTTGTGTGCTCACGCGGTCCAGGTCCTGCATGGTGAGCAGCCGTTTGTCCGTGAGTTTTGTGTCGTCGTGGAAGTAGCCTTCCACCCACGTGCCGGGTGGCGTGATGCGCGCGCGTTCCTGCAGTTTGGCCACGATACTGTCAATGGAGACGAACTCTACCTCGAACGGATTGCCCACGAGTACGTCGTAGAGCAGTGTGGTACCGCGCGGGTGGTTGTGAGTGTCAATGAAGCCCGGTACGACCGTCATGCCGGCAGCGTCGATGACTTGTGTGCGAGGGCCAACCAGGGCGCGCATGTCGGCGCTTGAGCCCACGGCAGCGAAGCGGCCATCGCGCACGGCGAAGGCCTCGGCGGTGGGCATGTTGTCATCGACCGTGTAGACGCGGGCGTTGATCACGACCAGGTCGGGATCGATCGGGCGGGCTAGGGCGTGCGCTGCCTGCAGCCATGAGGGCGTGAGGACGCCGGCCGCACCGGCCAGGGAGACGCCCATGAATTCGCGTCGGGAGCGGGGTGCTGTCATCGCAGGGCTCGGGGGCGGGAGACGGAGTGGCGCCGAGGGTGGGGTCGGCTGAGCGGTAGTTGCGAATCTCTGGCGAGATGGGGTTCGCAGCAAGAGTCAGGGAAGCATTTGATCCGACCGCAGACAGCCGTAGCAGGAGCCACCCAAACTCTGCTACGGCTGTCGCGCACCGGCCACGGAATCCACCCACCGTGAAAAGCTCAGCTCTCGCGTCGCACCACGCATCAACGGGCAGTGTTTCGCAGCTCCAGATGGCTGCCTCCTTTCATCGAAGCGCCACCTGACTCCCCAGTAGCTATTGCAGATAGCGCTGGATTCCAACGAGTCCGACCACTCCGCCGCCGACCATCATGAGCGTGCCGGCATCACCACCGATCTCGGAACCGACCACCAACGCCGCGCCACCACCAATCATCAGGGCGCCATTGCGACCGCCGGGACCAGCCGAGTTGATCGGCGCGAGTCCGGGCTGCGATTCAGAATCTACCTGCCCGGTGGTGAGCAACGTGCGGGCAATGCGGCCGCTGCCGACGCGCTGCGCTGCGCGCACGAGCAGGTCGTGATGATGAGATTGGCGGTTGTCGCGCTGGCCGCCATGGCGATGGCCGGCAGGGCGCTCGAGATGCCCAATGTCGTCATCATCAACTGGTTCGACGAACTCCGACAAACGGTGCCACAGCAGGATGTCTCGAGGCCGGCGAGTCGGTCGCTCGAGTCTTCGCGGTGACCTGCCCACACTTGCGCAGAGCCGATCGTCGCACATCCAGCACGCACAGGTTCTGCCGCACAACACGGCGCTTGCAGTGAGCCGCTAACGCGACATCGTTGCACTCCGGATGGCGTCCCGCCGCAACGACGCCGTTTCGACAATCGCCGCGAACTCGGGATGCGTACGGAGGGGTTCGATCAACGGGCAGTGCGTCGCAATAAAATCGACGGGCGAGAATCCCTTGCGCACCGCGGTCGCGAGGTTCTCCATCGCGCGTTCGATGTTGCCGGTCAGCGCGAAGATTTCCGTGAAGTGAAACGTGAGGTGGCCATCAAAGGTGGAGAGGTCCAAACCGTCGAGTGCGGCAAGACCACCGGCGTGGTCTCCCTTCAACACCGGCTGCAGCGCGTTCGCCTGCACCACATAGGGAACGTCGGGCGCTGTTTGCATCATCCAGTCCACATGTGGCTGCGCGCGCTCCGTGTCACGTTGCATCATGTACACGTACCCAAGATCCCATCGAACAAACAGGTCATTGGGATTGGCGTCCGCCGCTCGCTGGAGCGCCAGTAGCGCCGGCTGAGGTGTACCGCCAAAGAGGAGGATGATGGCGCCGACGATCCAGGACTGCGGGGCGAGCGGATCGCGTGCTTCGAGCTCCTTGACCGCTTCGGCGGCTTCTTCCAGCATCCCCGCATAACCCAATGCGGCAATGTACCAGAACCACGCGTCGGCGTCCGACGGATCTCGTTTCAGCGCCTCCCGAAACCACGTGATCGCCTGCCCCATATCGCCCTGCTCGATGTTGGCGTAGGCCAGTGCCGCGTATCCCCCCGGTCTGTCTGGTGCGTCGCTGATCAGTGCGCGTGATTGCTGGTCAATGGCTGCCAGATTTTCCGCGCTGCCCAACCCGATCTTTTGTAGCGTGACCTCGCCCCACAAACGCAGTCCGCGAAGCGTGGGAGTATTGCCCTCGATGGCGACGGCTCGATCGAGCAGCTCCACCCATCGATTGTTGGCCGCATATGCGTTTCTGATTTCAGCGCGCGCTTCCAAGTACAACTCGTAGGCGCGCGCGCTGACGATGCCACGGGCACCAAGTCGGCGATCCTCGTCCGCGTTCAGCGTGATACCCAATGCCGCAACAATCTCACGGGAGACGCGCTCCTGCAAATCGAACACATCGTCCATCGTTCCAGTGAACTTCTCTCCCCACAGCTGTCGATCATCCGTCGAATCGACCAGTTGCGCCGCAATGCGAAGCGCATTGCCCGCACGACGCACGCTGCCGGTGAGCAGGTAGTGCACCTTGAGCCTCACGCCAATTTCGCGCGGACTCTTCGTACTGCCCTTGTGCTGCGCCGATGAGGTGCGCGACGTCACCCGCAGCGCGTGAATACTCGAGAGATCCGTGATGATTTCTTCGGTCAGCCCATCGCTGAAGTACTCGTTCTCGGCGTTCGCGCTCATGTTCACGAACGGCAGCACCGCGATGGTGTTTCTCGCGACAGCAGGTGGGCGAACGGCAACAGTTTGTGGTGACGATACCGTGCGAAGCTGCGAAACAACGTCGCTGGCTGACGCCGGACGATCCACCGCCTCACGTTCGAGCAGTTGCGTCACCAACGACGCCAACGCGGGCGTCACCTCCGCTCGGCTCGTCGTAACGCTGGGGGGCGTGTGAATGAAGCGGCGCGCAATCAGTGCAGCGGCCGTCGGCGCACTGAACGCCGCCTCACCCGTCAACATTTCGTACATCACACAGCCAAGTGCGAAGAGATCGCTCCGGCCATCCAGCTCCTCGCCAGCGGCCTGTTCCGGACTCATGTAGGCGGGCGTACCAATCATCATGCCAACCTGCGTGAGCGTGCTTGTCTCGCGCGCGGCGGCCAGCGCCTTCCCGATACCGAAGTCCGCAATGAGTGCGTGTCCCTCATGCAGCAGGATGTTCTCAGGTTTGATATCGCGATGCAGAATGCCCTGGCGGTGCGCGTAGGCGAGTGCATCCGCCACTTCGTCGGCCAGCCGCGTGGCGACGTCCACCGCCATGCGGCCCTCTTCCTGCAACCGCTCCCGCAGGGTCTGCTCGCGCATCACCGGCATCACGAAGAACAGCATGCCGGCGCTCTCGCCTGAGTCGTACAGCGGCAGAATATGCGGATGTGTGAGACTGGCCGCGAGTTTAATTTCGCGAATGAACCGGTCGTGCCCCAGCGCGCCCGCAACGTCTGTGTGCAGCACCTTGATCGCGACTTCACGTTCATGCCGAAGATCGCTCGCGAGGTACACCGTCGCCATGCCACCAGCACCCAGCTCGCGGTCAACGCGATAGCGTTCGGCGAGGGCCGTGCGCACTCGTACGAGGCTGTCGCCTGAAGGGTCTGGTGCGGTCACGGCGGCGTAGGTGGGGAAGCGGGAAGAAACTGGGCGGAATATCGTCGCGACAGCGCGGGTTGGCCAGAGGACGGTTCATGTCGCATCTTGAGTTGATCCCCCGACCAATCCGCCTCCAGCCTCCCGCCGATGCGCCGCCCTCTTCGACTACCGGCCACCGTCGTCGCTGTCAGCGTGGCCATTGCAGCGCTCGTTGCGCTGCCCGCGCTCCCCAGCGAGCTGTCGAGTCAACCGCAGCCGGATCCGTTGTCGATACCGTTTGTGGGCGTGACAAACGATGGCACGCTCCAACCGAACCTGTTCACGGTGCGGTCATCCGGGGTATCCACAGCGGGCGTGCGTGATGGTTCGCAGCAGTTCCTGCGTGCGCTCACGACGGAGCAACGGACCATCGGCTCCTTTGCGTCGGACGACATCGAGTAGCGCGACTGGAACAACGTGCACCGCGCCGCGCGAAAGGGCATCAGCTTCCATGAACTCGCGTCGGGAGCGGGGTGTTGTCATCGCAGGGCTCAGGGGCGCAGGGGGAGGGCGCCGAGGATGGGATCGGTGCAGCGTCTGTGCGATCCTGTGGCGGAGTGGGGCCTGTGGCAAGAGTTGGGGCGCTGCGTCCCGCAGCGTTGGCAGCGCTGCGGTTTCGGTGCGCAGACGTGTTGGGAAGGCGTCAGCGACGGGTGCGCGTCGGTATATCGCGTGGTGGTCGTGGTTTCCCGCTCCCAACGACCTTCGATCGGGTAGCGTATCCGGCCGGCTTCGTGTTGTTCCAGTCCCAACGCATGGGCATCACGGGCCTTTACGGAGACGGAGCGGTCGTCATTCGGAACCGGCGGTAGCGCGTGCCAGGCGTGCCACGATGGCCTCCACCCGCTCCCGATAGAGATGGGAGCTGTGCATCTTCACGTTGATCCAGCTCAGGTTCGCCCACAGGCTGGAGACGAGCATGCGGCTCGCGTCGTGCTCGCGCAGGAAGATGAAGCTGCCGTGGGGCAGCAGGATCGCCTCGGGACCGAAGTGGTGGTAGGCGCCGTGGCGAATCGCCTCGAGGGTGATGGGCGGCACCAGCGGCACGGGGTCCTCGTCGTTCACCAGGCGCAGTAGCGGATTCGTCTGCAGCTTCTGCGCACCGGCACGGTTGGTCAGCTTCGGCTGGCCGATCGTGACGCACTGCTCGACGTGAAAACCATCCACTATCAGGAACGCCTCGAGGATCACCGCGATCGCGCCACCGAGGCTGTGGCCGGTGATGCGCACCGGTCTGTCCTTGACCAGCCGCGCCACGATCTCGTCGTAGATCGCATGCGAGGCGCGGTGGAATCCCGCGTGCAGGACGATGCCCAGCCTGTGGTCCGGGTCGGGGTGATACTCCATGTCCTCGAAGCCGTTCTCCAGGTTCGCGGTACCACGCACCGCGATCCACTGTGCGTCGGCATCGGCCTGCACGAACACCTTCAGCTCGAGCCCCTCGTTCGTGTGCACGAAGGCGCCGGGGTATGCCGCCATGATCTCGGCGTCCGATCCGTACGCCGCGACGGCCCGCTCGACAAACGGAACCACTGCGTCCCACGCCACCGCACCGGAAGGATTCACTTCCCCGAATCGCCGGATGGCACGCTCTCCCCACGACAACAGGCGTCGCCAAAGCGCCCCCGGCAGGTGTACGAGCACGCGCCATGCTGCTCGCCGTGGCGAACCCGTGCGAGGCCCCGAGGTGTCTGGTATACCGGTCAGGAGTGTCCCGGGAGGAACGGTGGCGGATGCACGCGAGCGCGCCCCGTCATCATCCTGTTCCCACCCCCCGCTGGTCACGGCGACGCTCCTTGCGAGGGAGTGGAGACCGGATCGGCGCGCCGACCGCGATTGGCGCGGCAAGTGCCATATACGCTGATCATGACGCGGGAACGGGGCGATGTCCATCGCCGCAGGCGGCTTTGGCCGTTGCCAGGTCTTGCTGGAGGCTATTGGGGGACAGATCGCCGAGGGCGGAATGAGGGTGCTCCCGATTTCACCGGATTTCACCGAACGGCAAGATCGCGGGCTACTCGGAGGGAGGGGTCAGGGCGGCGGTGGGCAGGCGTGGGGCGCGCGACGCGAGGGGACTCCGCGCGACTCGCGAAGGCGCATGTGTGCAATCGCCGCTTCGCGCCGCGGCTGCAGAGCGATGTCACCGTGTGGGTGAAGACCGAGCTCCGACGGCCCGGGCTGTTGAGCGGCTGATGGGGCGGGAGCGGCCAAGGCTCTTGCGGAGCGGACCAGGAATCCACAGCGTTCGGGTGAATAGAAAACCCAGCGTCGGGAGGATTCCATGGCGTTTGAAACGAAGTATGGGCTGAACATTGCGCCGTCGGGTTTGGGGGGCACGGCCGCAACGGCGTACGTGCTGGCTGTCCGCAAGCACCTCATGTGGATTGACGGCACGAAGGTGGGTCGCTTTCTGCTCCAGGCCATCGGCTGGCACGCCCGACACAACCCGGGCAACCTGACCGGCGGCGTGATGACGATTCAGCCGTACACGGGTGGGAAGTGCAACGCAGCGGCCGACAACACCGTCAGGACGCCGACCGGATGGTCGCAGCCCGCTGTCTCCTACTCCCCGGACGTCTTCACGCACGGCGGGGCGTGTCAGGAGCAAATGAAGAAGGCCACGACCAATCGCGGTCTGTATCCGGACGAGCTGCTGTTTCACGAACTCGTGCACGGCTTTCGTGGAGCATCCGCACGATTTTCGGCGAACCGTCTCCACGGTGGGCTCGCCGGCTATACGGGCTCCGAGGAGTTCGTCGCCGTGCTGCTGACCAACATCTACATCTCGGATCCATCAAACGGCTCCAAGACCGGCCTGCGTGCGGATCACGACGGATTCAGGCCACTCGATCCGTACTTCTCGGACTCATTCAGATTCTTTCGAAGTTCCAGCAATGCGTTTGCGCTGGTGGACCAGCTGTGCACCGAGAATCCTTCTCTCACCAAGTGGATCAGCGGAGTGAAGGCACCGTTCAATCCGCTCACGGCCTACTACGCGGACAAGGCCAAGGCGCGCGCCATGTCAAATGGTGCCGTCTCCATGGTGCGCGACCGCGACTGGCAAGGATTGATTGCCGGATTGCTCTCTGGGACACTCACCAAGTGACAGCAGAACGAAGGCGCCGAACGAGCCCGACCTGTACTCCGATGCACCGGGTGCGAGCACGTGATTCTTCTCGTATGGTTGGACATGCTCGTGACCTCCC
>JBBSPE010000172.1:0-8757 GCA_038259155.1 Gemmatimonadales bacterium | reverse complement strand
GAACATCGGCGTCTCGACAAAGCGCATTCCGAAATGTACGCCATTGGCTTACGGTACGCCAGTGGCGCAGCCTTGTCTCTCAGCGGCGGCATAACGAGTATTGGACTGCGTGCAAACGCTGCAAGCCGCGTTTTATGCAGGCACTCCACGCAGTCTATGGTCCCCGGCGATTTTCGGCAATGGCGACGCAAGTCGCTGGTTTAGCGATGTTTAGGAGGTTGGGTCTGCCCTCGGCCATACTTTATTGGGCTGCAGCGAATGCAGCCGAAGGGTCGGGAGCGCCGAGCACCGGTTGGCGGGCACACGGGCGGCCACGGTGTCCAATGGGCGCCGCACACCGAGCCCGCCGCGGTTCAGCACGTGCGCGTACACAATCGTCGTTCGAACGTCCGAATGGCCCAACAGGTCCTGCACGGTCCGTGGGGTGTAGCCGGACTCGAGCAGGTGCGTGGCGCAGGAATGGGGCAACTCGTGACGCGCTTGGCGAGCCCGACAGTACGAGCCGCCTCCGGCACGGCTCGCTGCAATACGGTGTCGTGCAGGTGGTGGCGACGCCACTCGCCGCTGTCGGGACCCCGGTACGCGCGCGAGGCAGCGAACACCCACTGCCACTGCCAGCCGCGTCCGGTACGCAAGCCGAGCTTCGAGCGCAACGCGTCCGGCAGCGCGACATGCCGGGCGCCGGCGCGCACATGGACGTCGCGCGCGAGATGTGTCAGGAAGTCGCGGACGTACGATGCGCCAAGCTGACGCACATGGCACGTGTGATGGTACCCGCCCTAGCGGAGAACTCAGGAGGTATACGCGTCGACCGTTCGGGGGCTGCAGCGCCGCGAGACGAGACGCTCGGTGAGCACGCCAATCAGGGAACGACGTTCGGGCACCCCCACACGATACCCACCGTGCCCGAGGTGCCCGACATCATTCCAACGCGTGCTCAATCGGCGGTGAACGCTCCACCCGGCGGGAGTGAGGACAACCGGTGGAGATCACCCAGTCGGACGGGAATCAACCCGTCCGACCGCCGTCACCCTACCCCCACCAACCCCCGCCGACTCGCCAACACATGATCCCGCGTCACGGTACCATCGCCGAGCTCCCGCGCATCCGCCTCGGCGGCATCACGCAGCCGCTTGGCCACGGAAATGCGAATGAGCACGGGCTGCGCGTCACACAACTCGTCGAGCAACGCCTTGGCGTCGTCGTTCCACGGCAGTTCCTTGTGCAACCGCGCCGGCGTGGCGTCGATCTTGTCCATGTCGGTGCCGAGCGGGAGGATGTGGAACAGCGCGTCGAACAGCGCGTTGCACACTTCCTGCACGAGGTACGTGGCCCCGGAATAACCCATGAACGGGGTACCGGTATGGCGACGGATGATCGCGCCCGGAAACGACGCGGGAATGTACATGGCACGCGAGCCGGACTCGGCCAGATACATGCGCTCGTTGTACGACCCGAACATGATGAGCGGCGGCGTGGTTTTGATGGCCTCGCGCACGGCCTGGTTATCAGGCTTCACACCAGGACGCCGCGCAAAGCTGAAGGTGCAGGGCAGCCCCATCTCGGTTTCGAGAAAATGCCGGATGCCACGCGCATGCGTTTCGTTGGCCACAATCGCAAAGCTCGCGGTACCAAAGAAGTCCTGCGTCACCGACCGCCACAGATCCCACAACGGCTTGATGGTGGTGTGCTTCTCGCGCTCAATGAACGGCTCGGGGTCAAGGTCGAGCAGCTCGCCCAGCTTGCGCAGGAACTTGGTGGTGCTGTGCAGGCCGATGGGCGCCTGCAGGTACGGCACCTCAAGATCCTCGCACAGCATGCGCCCGAACTCGCGGTACATGCAGATGTTCACGTCGGCATCCACGAGACGCGGCACATCCTGCAGGTGACTGCCGAGCGGGAACACCATGTTGATCTCGGCGCCAATGCCTTCCACCATGCGGCGGACTTCGGCGAGATCACTCCACGTGTTGAAGTAGCCGTACATGGGGCCAATGAGATTGACCTTGGGCTTGTCGCCCGGCTGCTTCTCCTGCCGCTTGGGGCGCACACCCTTCTTGAGGCCATACTCGGTCCACAGCCAGTAAATCGCACGATTGGCGGCCTGCCACTGATCTTCGTCAATGGTACGGGGCAGGAACCGCATGATGTTCGTGCCCTCCGGTGTCACGCCACCACCAATCATCTCGGCGATGGAGCCGGTCACCACCACAGCGGGCAGCTCCGGGTCGAGGACGGCATGGGCACGCTTCATGGCGCCCTCAGTGCCGGTCTGACCGAGCTCCTCTTCCCCCAGCCCGGTGACGACAACCGGCAGCTCGTGCGGCGGGAGCGCATCGGTGTAGTGCAGCACACTCGTAACCGGCAGGTTCTCGCAGCCGACGGGCCCGTCAATGATGACCTGCAAGCCCTTGATCGCCGTGAACGCGTACACCGCGCCCCAGTAGCCACCCGCACGATCAAGATCGAGAATAAGCGTCATACCATCTGCTCCGCCTTGCGCTTCCTGTTGAGCTTTTCGATGTGCCGCCGGTAGTGCTCGCGGAACTCCGGCTTGTCCTCTGGCGTGGTCTCCCACACACCTGCGCTGTAGCCGCTACCCACGTCCCCAAAGAACGCTTTCATCTCCAGAAAACGCGCCTTGTTGCCGAGCGCGGCATTGATGACGGTGGCGAGCGAACCGGCGCCGGCGGGGCCCATGAGCGGGCGCGCCGAAATGAGATTGGTGAAGTACAACGCCGGAATGGTGAGCTCCTTGGCCTTCTGTACCACCGGCGTGGTGCCGATGGCGAGGTCGGGCTGGAACTCGTCCATGGCCTGCAGGTCCTGCTCGAGTGACGCGCGAAACTGCACACGCACACCCTTGGCCTCGAGCCAGTCACGATCGGGTTCGCTGTACTTGGTGCGCGGGCAGGCGGTGCCCACGTAGCGCAGGTCAGCGCCACTTTCCACGAGCAGGCGCGCGACGAGCAGCTCCGAGCCTTCATAGCCGCTCATGGTGATGCGACCGGTGATCGGCTTGGCTGCGAGCGCACCCTTGATGGCAGGCAGCACGCGGTTCTTGGCGTCGTCGATCTTGGCGCGCGCAACGCCCGCCATCTGGCCAATGGATTCAAGCCACGCTTCGGTGCCATCGTAGCCCACGGGCGCCGAGCCAACGATGGGGCGACCGGCGTACTCGAACTCGCGAAAGCTCGCGGTATAGAACGGGTGTATGGCCGCCACACCCACGCAATCGAGCGCGGCGTACAGCTCACGCCATTCGCGCGTGGGCACCACCGGTCCGGCCGCGAGGCCCATGGGATCGAGCATCATGCCGATGCCCACGGGATCGACCGGAAACATCTCGCCCACGAGCGTGATGGTGGGCTTCTCATTGCGCCCACCACGCGGCGCGGCCACCGGACCCTGCTCGGCCTCGGTGCGCGCGTACTTGAGCATCGCGCCCGCGAGTACGTCCTTCGCTTCGGCGTGCGTGGGTACACCAAAGCCCGGCACGTCAATGCCGACAATGCGCACGCCGTTGATCTCCTTGGGGAGAATCTGCAGCGGCACGCCACTGGCCGTGGGCACGCACAGGTTGGTGATCACGATCGCGTCGTACAGCGCGGGATCGGCCATTTCATGCACGGCGTCGCGAATGTCCTCGAACAACTTGCCGGTGACGAGCGACTCGGAGTTGAACGGCACGTAGCCCACGGTGCGCTTGGCGCCGTAGAAGTGCGACGTGAACGTGAGGCCGTACACACAACATGCGCTGCCGCTCAGGATGGTGGCGGTGCGGCGCATGCGCAGGCCAACGCGCAACGAACCGAACGCAGGGCACATGCTCTGCGGCTGGTCGTGTGGTCCTTTGGGATAGTCGGCGGCGTACCGGTCGAGCGTCTCGCTCTTGCCGGCGGCACGCGCAGCGGCGCGCATTTCGTCGGCGCCGGCGTGACAACCAATGCCGTCCTGCTGCGTGGCGGCAACGTTCACGTCTTCCACAACGGGCAGCGCGGCACGACCGGCCGCAGCGGCCGCAGCGGGCGCCGGCGCGCAGCCGAGTCCGCCGGTTGCGTCGCCGTCGTTGGCCATTGGTGTGGCGGCCGCGTCATCGTAGGCCACCTCACCACTGCGAACTTCAATGGACATGAGTGCGCTCCTCAGACGGCGTCGTACACAACTTCGAGCGTCGGCTTCTCGATTTCTTCCGTGCCGCACATGTCGAACATCGTGGCCGGCTCGAGATGGAAGTCACGCCCGGTGGCTTCGGCCGAGAAGAGGTCGAGCAGCTCGTCCATGGTGAGCGGCTTGGGACGCACCGGCGGTGCGTCGGCGACGTTCTGCGCGAGCTCGCCGAACAACGGACCCCACTGGCCCTCTGGGAACCCGACGATCTCGTAGTTGGAGCTCTTTCTCCGGATGTCGTCGTCCTGCGGCACCTTGGCGAGCACGGGAATCTTCGCCTGCTCGGCAAACTTGGCGGCTTCGCCGGTGCCGTCATCCTTGTTGATCACCATACCGGCCACACCGACGTTGCCGCCGAGCTTGCGGAAGTATTCCACGGCGCTGCAGACGTTGTTGGCGACGTACAGCGACTGCATGTCGTTGGACGCGACCACGATGACCTTCTGGCACATGTCGCGCGCGATCGGCAGACCGAATCCGCCACACACCACGTCGCCCAGGAAGTCAAGCAGCACGAAATCAAAGCCCCAGTCATGGAAGCCGAGCTTTTCGAGGATTTCAAAGCCGTGAATGATGCCGCGACCGCCGCAGCCACGGCCTACTTCGGGTCCGCCGAGCTCCATCGCGAACACACCGCCGCGCTTGAAGCACACGTCACCGATCGCCACCTGCTCGCCGGCGAGCTTCTTTTTTGAGCTCACTTCGAGGATGGTGGGGCAGGCCTTGCCGCCGAAGAGCAGGGAGGTGGTGTCGCTCTTGGGATCGCAGCCGATGAGCAGCACCTTCTTGCCCTGCTGCGCCATCATGTACGAGAGGTTGGCGAGCGTGAAGCTCTTGCCGATGCCGCCCTTGCCGTAGATCGCGATGATCTGCGTTTCCTTGGTCACGGGTCCGGTGTGCACGGCATCCGGCTCGCTGTCGGCTTCGGCGCGGACGTTGTTGTGGAGTTGATGCAGGGCAGCGGTGTTGTCACTCATGCGGCGGAGCTCCAGTCGAGGATCATCTTGACGCAATGCGGATCGGTGAACGCGGTGGTGTAGGCCAGTTCGGCCTGCGCGGCGTCGTGCCGGTGCGTGATCAGGCCATCGAGGTCAAGCTGGCCGGAGTTGGCCAACTCGGCGACAGCCGCGAGGTCGCCCGGTGCCCACTGCGCGGCCACGGACAACGTAGCTTCACGAAGGAAGGCGGGCGGAAAGACAAAAGAAACCGGCTCGTGATAAAAGCCGGCAAGCACGATGGTGCCGCGTGGTTTGAGGCGGCCAATCAGCGTGTCGAGCAGGCCGTTGGCACCACTCACTTCCTGAATGCACTGATACGTGGTGCCGACGTCTTCGTCGGGATGCTTCACGGTGTAGCCACTCGTTCCGGTCATGCGCACGGGATTGAGCTCCCATACGGTAGGCGCGTCGCCACCCAGCACCAACGTGAGGCGTGCAATCAGGCGGCCGAGTGCGCCGTGGCCCACGATGAGATCGGGGAACGGCCGCTGACCCACACCAATCGCGTGGTACGCCGTGGCCGCCAGCGCGAGCAGCACGCCCTTCTCACCCACCGTGCTGGCGAGCGGTACGGTGCGCGCACCGGGCACCACGACCTTTGCGGCTTGTCCACCGAACAGTCCGCGTGCTTCCTCGAAGCCCTTGGAGCCCGCAATGAACACTTGATCACCGACCGCGCGCCCGGACGTGGGACCGGCGGACACGATTTCACCGACGGCCTCGTAGCCCGGCACCAGCGGATAGCCGAGGCCAGGAAACGGGGGCATGCGACCCGTATATAGTAGGCGCTCGGTACCCGTGCTGATGCCGGACCAGCGAACGGCGACAACCACGTCCTCGTCGGCGGGAGGGACGAGCGACAATCGGCGCAGCGCGAGAGTCTCGGGCTGCTCGAAGACTACGGCCAGCGTGTCCACGAAACCTCAGATGGCGGACAGGAGAGAGCGTCCCGAAGGACAGACGAAGTGTAAACTGAACGTGACACCCCGCCCTGTCAATCAATGCCGAGCCTTTCAGTCGGAAAGCGGGCGAGAGACGTGCGCTGTCACGCCTCGGCGACGATGAGACCCGTCTGGATGGGGTAGCGCGTGGTCACTTCGCGGGACCGACGGAAGCCTGCCGCGCGGAGCATGGCGTGCAGTTCTTCCGGGCGTCGGGCGCGGCCCTTGCCCATGGCCATGAGGTAGAAGTTGAAGTAGGCGTCGCCCACCGGTTCGGCGCCCTTGGCGCCTGCCATTGCCTCGGCCACCAGCAGCGTGCCGCCCTTGGGCAGTGCGGCGTGCACCTTGCGCAGCAGCCGCTGCACCGAGTCATCGTCGTGGTCCAGCAGCACCCGCACGAGTGAGGCGACGTCGGCGCCCATCGGGAGCGCGTCGGCGTGGAAGTTGCCACCCACAAAGGTGGCGCGGTCGCCGAGTCCGGCGGCCCGCAGGCGGGAGCGGGCGCGCTGGGTGACCGCTGGCAGGTCGAACAGGGTGAGGTGCAGGCCGGCGTGCCGCTCGCCCGCCTGTGACAGGAACACGCCTTCGCCGCCGCCGATGTCGAGCAGGTTCTCGTGCCGGGAGAGGTCGTAGCAGTCGAGCACGTCGTGGGCGAGCGGCGGCAGGGTGGCTGCCATCATTTCCGAGTACGATGCCACGCGGGCATCGTCGATGGCCTGCGGACGCGGCGCGTCGGCGTACGGCCAATAGCGCGAGAGTTCGGTACGAAAATCGCTGCCGGTACGCAGCAGCGAGATTGGGTCGGCCAGGTCGCCGTACACCATGGCGTGGTGGCGAATGAGGGCGATCAGGGCCGTATTGCCCACGAGCACGGCGCCGACGGGCCCCAGTGCGACACGACCGCCGCGGCGGCGCGAGAGCAGGCGGAGCGATACGCCGCCTGCCACCAAGCGCTCGGTGGCCGCCGCCGGCACGTTGATCCGGGCGGACAGTTCGGCCACGGTGAGTGGCCCCTGGGCGAGCAGGTCGAAGAGCCCGAGCTCCACGCAGCTGAACAGCGTCTGCGTGTAGACGAAGCCCGCCATGAGGTCGAACAGCGCCCGACTGCGCTGCAGGGCCACGGGCCGCGTGAGCGGGAACTTGGCGGCCCAGCGCTGGAAACGCTGTGTGGCCACGAACTGGTACCAGCGGTCGCGCAGGCGCTCCCAGATCGGGGCCGCGTCATAGGCGCGGTCCGGCGCCGCCACGGTGGACGCGGGGGCGGCGGCCGCGCCGGAAAGGGTCGCCGCGTGCGAACGGTCCGGAGGGGTCACCGGCGGCTCCGGTGCAATCGACGAACAGGCAACGGCAGGATACGAAAAAGCTCCGAGTTGACACTCGCTGCGTGCGGGTGCGAACTCGTCAGCGTACGACCGCGACGATACTGCGTGCCGTCGAGAGTGTCAAGCGACGTGTACAGCTGGCGCGTCAGCGCTTAATTACCGCCGCATGCGCCACGTCTATCCATTCAGTGCCATCGTTGGGCAGGACGAGATGAAGCTCGCCCTGCTGCTCACCGCCGTGGACCCCACCATTGGCGGGGTGATGGTGTTCGGCGACCGCGGGACGGGCAAGAGCACGGCCGTGCGCGGCCTGGCGGGTCTGCTGCCTCCCATGACCGTGGTGGCCGGCTGCCGGTACGGGTGCGCGCTGCCCGCCGAGGGCACGTCCTGCGGCTACTGCGACCGCGGCGAGGCTGGCGACGATCGTATCCGCGCGGCCAAGGCGCCGGTGCCGGTGGTGGACCTGCCACTGGGCGCCACCGAGGACCGCGTGGTGGGTGCGCTCGACCTTGAGCGTGCGCTCACGACTGGCGAGAAAGCGTTCGAGCCCGGCCTGCTCGCGCGCGCGCACCGCGGATTCCTGTACGTGGACGAGGTCAACCTGTTGGAAGACCACCTCGTGGACCTGCTGCTCGACGCCGCGGCCACGGGCGAGAACGTGGTGGAGCGTGAGGGTGTGAGCATTCGACATCCCGCGCGCTTTGTGCTGGTGGGCAGCGGCAATCCCGAGGAGGGCGAGCTGCGTCCGCAGCTGCTCGATCGGTTTGGCCTGGCGGTGGACGTGAAGACCCCCAAAGACCTCGCGCTCCGCATTGATGTGATCCGCCGTCGCGACGCCTTTGATCGCGACCCGGACGCGTTCGTCGCCACCTGGGCGAAGGAGGAGCGCGCCACGCGACGGCGCATCGTGAAGGGCCAGCAGCGGTTGGCGTCGGCGTCCGTGCCCGATGCAGTCCTCGAGCGCGCGACGGCGCTGTGCGCGAAGCTCGGCACCGACGGGCTGCGCGGCGAACTCACGCTGTTGCGCACCGTGCGTGCGTACGCGGCGCTGCAGGGGCACGACGAGGCCACGCTCGACGACCTGCGACACATCGCGGCGCTCTGCCTGCGCCACCGCCTGCGCCGGAACGTGCTCGACGAGGCGAGCAGCACCACGCGCGTGGAGCGCGCCATTGACGAGCTCTACGCCAACGAGGGCGCCGCGGCGTGAACGCCGTTGCTGCGGCCACGGCGTGGAACGACGCGCAACTGGTTGCGGCGCTGTTGGCCGTTGATCCGCAGGGACTGGGCGGCGTGGTGCTCGACCACGCGTCGCACGAAGCGGCG
>JBBSPE010000171.1:0-8823 GCA_038259155.1 Gemmatimonadales bacterium | reverse complement strand
CGCATTCGCTGCGACGCGTGCACGCACGAGTCTCTGCTGGCCTTCTCGTGCACGTGCCGCTACTTCTGCCCCAGCTGTCACGCCACGCGCCTCGCGATCTGGACGCAGTGGCTGGACACCACGCTCCTCGCGCCCGTGCCGCACCGGCAGGTCGTGCTCACGATCCCCAAGCGGCTGCGCGCGTACTGTCTCTACCGGCGTCGCCTGCTCGGCGAGATCGCCCGCGTCGCGGCCCGCACGGTCACGGCCGCCATCCGTACGCTGACCGGCGAGCGCGACCTCGCCGTGGGGATCGTCGCATGCCTGCAGACGCACGGGTCCCGGGCGAACTGGCATCCGCACCTGCATCTCCTCGTCACCGACGGCGGCTTTCGGCCCGACGGGTCGTTCATCACGTGGCCCGCCCTCGACACGGCGCGCTTGACCGAAGCGTTCCGCCGCGCCGTGCTCCGGCTCTTCGTCCGCCTCGCGCTCTTCGACGAGACCCAAGCCGCGGGCATGCTCACCTGGCCGCACTCGGGGTTCCATGTCCATACGGCCGTCTGGGTGCCGGAGGACGATCGCGCGTTCGCGACCCGGCTCGCCCGGTACTGCGCGCGGAACCCCGTCGCGCTGGAGCGGCTAACGTACGACCGGGCCGCGAAGGCGGTGACGTATCGATCGGACAAGTCCGAGGGCCCGACGGCGGGCACCGAGACCGTCGACCCGCTCGAGTTCCTGGCCCGGGTGCTCGTGCACATTCCGGAGAAGGGGCATGTCACGACGCGGTACTATGGCTGGTATGCCAATCGGCCGCGTGGCATGCGGGAGAAGGTGGTGCCTGCCGCGAGGGACGGGCCGCCCGCCATCGTCCCCGCGCCCCGACTCGCGCCGACCGAGGCCAGCCGCCGCTGGGCGGCCCTGCTGCAGCAGATCTTCGAGGTCGACCCGCTGGCGTGTCCCACCTGCCAGGGCGCGATGCGGATCGTCGCCTGCATCACGCAGACGTCGGTGATCGACCAGATCCTCACCCACCTTCGCGCCCGCCCTGCACCGGCGGCCCACGCCGGCGCACGGAGCCCCCCATCGACGCGGGCCCCCGCGAGCCGGGGCACGTCACGCGCCGCACGCCCGTCCGCCGACGCCCGGACTACCCCCTGAGGACGCGGTGTCCAACGCCCCGCGACCCCGCAGGGGCGTTCGGCGTGCGCGGCGGTCCCACCGCACCGTTACCGTGGGCCCCGCCGGCCTCCGTCGGCCTCGGGTCACCCGTCCGGACCGCAGGCCGAACGGCCCGCGAGGCAGACCGGCGCGGTGGCGGTCGCGCCGACGCCCGCTCCCCGGTGCTCGCGAGCCAGCGGACCGGGGCCTATACTCCAACGATCCCGATTGAAATTCCTATCCCGAGAAGAGCTCCGCTCTCCGGGTCCTCCGTTCTCCGAGCTTCCTTGAGGCGTCCAAGTACCTCTCCGAGCACGACGTCTCTCCTGATCGAACGCGGAAGCCGCAAGAGACCCAGTACGAGCATTGGCAGTCCCCAGTACAACTCTGCGAATCCCACTTCATCTAAGGCGTGTTCCAGCGGCGCACTGAGTACGTTCGACGCCGCAGATCGAAGCGTCTCGTCGTCAAGACAATCGCCCGCATCTGCGAGAGCGAAGATCAGCGAGCCGAGTCCAGTGATCCCGACGCCCGCTGTTAGCGCGTACTCGCTCACTCGCGAGGATTTTTCGCAAAGCAAAACTGCTGGCGCCAATCCGCTATGTGCCCTTTGCGCGAATCGCTCCTGCCCTGTCTCGGCAGCTAGCCTAGCTAAGAACCACGACTCTCCAGAGGAGCCGTTAAACATACCAGAAAGCTCACACGGCAGACGAGAAAGATCGAAGCCGCGACCCCACCACGTTGACCCGTTTGGGGTCGGTCGAGCAGCATTGCAAACCATGTCGCCAATGCGCGTTGCACAGGCGAGGTACTGAGACTCCTCCGCTCGGGCTACCATAGAAAGCTCTCAGCCTTGGTTGGGTTGGAACGAGAGATTGATCTTCCCTTGACACTCGACAAGAGATCTCGTAATATATCTTCACACTCTCAGCGAGGCCACTATGGTAGTCGCGCGACGCGCTGACCTGCTCCAAGGGACGCTCGATCTGCTCATTCTGAGGATCTTGCAGTTTGGAGATATGCACGGATGGGGTATTACCGAGCGCATTGAACGCATTTCCAACGAGGTGTTGCAGGTTGGACAAGGTTCGCTCTATCCCGCCCTCTATCGGCTAGAACGGCAGGGGGCGATTCGCTCGTACTGGGGTGTGTCCGATAACAACCGTCGCGCTCGATTCTACGCGGTAACTACCAAAGGCAAGCCTCGCTTTGCACAGGAACGCGCCGAATGGCGACGGCTGGCAACAGCGATCGAGTTAGTACTGACAGCAACGACCGCGTAGTGAGCCATGAGCGCGAACACGTGGTCTGATCGATGGCGTGCTTGGTGGCGCGGACTGACAGCGCGTAGATCAAGTGCGTCACTGAGAAACGACCCAAGTGGCGAACCGATCAGTTCGCGCTATGAAGAAGAAATGTCTTTTCATCTTGCCATGCACGAAGAGCATCTCGCGCGTGAGGGTAGTTCACCAAGTCAGGCGAGACGTGAAGCCGCAGTAGCATTCGGCGCGCGCGCTCGATTCGCCGAGGAGTCCATAGAGGACACATGGGCCACGTCAATCGAGGAGTTCAGACAGGACGCGAGCTACGCGATTCGCGCTCTTCGGCGCTCGAAAGGATTTGCTGCTACTGGTGCCCTCTCGCTTGCGCTGGGACTAGCGGCCGTTACCATGATGTACTCAATGGTGGACCACATTCTGCTGCGTCCACTGCCTTACAGTGGTGCCGAGCGGATCGTCGTCGTGCGCACGCAGATTGAGGAACTGGCCGAGCAATATCCGTCCACGCCAGTCAGCGCGTCGCTTATCGCCGCCTGGCAGGAACAGTGTCGATCGTGTGAAGCGGTCTCGGCAATTCGACCGGGAGGTATGACACTCACAGGAGGCGACGCTCCACTACGCCTTGATGTCTTGCGGGTGACTCCCAACACGTTCGCAATCCTCGACATTCCGATGCGAGCAGGTCGCTGGCTTGATGCGACAGACGCGACGACGCCGAGTGCCGCAACTGGTGTCGTCTCCGAAGCGTTTGCGACACAACGCTTCGGTTCTGCTCAAAACGCTCTGTCGAAGACCCTGGTTCTAGATGGTCGAGCGATAACGGTGGTCGGTGTAGTGACTTCAGACGCGCTGATCCCGACCGGCAGTCAGCTTGGAAATCTCGTCCCGCTGCCTGCGCGAGCTGAAGTCATCCTCCCGTTGTTTCTTGGACCAAACGACATCAATGCTCCGGGTGGATTTGACTATGCCGTCATGGTTCGTAGTCGTGCGTCTGAACTACGTCTCGTCCACGAAGAGCTTGATCAAATCACCGCGGACCTTCCATCCGCTCGGCGCGGCGATCTAACCATACGTACCACCATTACGCCGATAACAGAATCGATCGTTGGCGGCGAGAGACAGGCTTTGAGTCTTGAACTAGGTGCCGTTGTTGTCCTGCTTGTGCTGATAGGCGTGAATCTGGCGTGCCTATTTCTGACGCGTGCCGATCATCGGCAGAGGGAATTTGCCGTTCGTCAGGCTTTGGGCGCCGGCCGCTTCAGATTAGGTAGGCTAGCTGCCATTGAAGCACTGCTTATCACTACCGTGGGCGCATTCGGGGGGATCGGACTAGCCTATCTGGGCCTACCCGTGCTCGTTCGGCTGGCGCCAGACACAATTCCGCGACTGAACGAGGTAAGCCTAGACTGGCGAATTGTCTCAGTGGTAGTCGTTGTGGCGACTGCTCTCGGACTCGCCAGTTCCGTCGTCCCAGGGCGCTTCGCCTACGCGACTGATCCGGCTGACGCGCTACGCTCTGGTGGTCGTGGCATGGCCGGATCAAGCCGTTCGCGCAGATGGCGCAGAGGTTTGCTTTGTGCTCAGGGAGCCATCAGTGCGGGGCTACTAGTGCTCACTGCAATGTTCGTACTCAGTTTCGCGCGCTTGCTAGCGGTACCAACCGGTATCGACACGGAGGCAATGACAGTGGTTGAAGTGTCTATTCCCGAGCGGTACGACACGCCACTTCGTCGCTCAAGCCTGCTCGCTGCGGTGGCCGACCGAGTTCGTCTTGTAGACGGAGTGCGAACGGTCGCTATTACCAGCAAACTGCCGCTGGATGGCGAATCCGACGTGAATACGTTCGCGCGCGTAAACGACGAGCGTCCACCCGCCGCTCTGCCCCTCGCAAACCTTCGCTACGTTTCCTCAGACTACTTCGTGACGGTTGGAATGCCGCTTATCCAAGGCGAAACGTTTCGGGAGCGTGAGCTAGGAGCGGGGACCGTAGTTGTCAGTCGAAGTGCTGCTCTCGCGCTCTTCGACGCGGACAACGTCGTTGGACTAGAGTTGATGGTCGGCGATGATCAGGTCCCAAGTCGCGTGGTCGGCGTCGTCGCAGACACTCGTGCCTCCCGACTAGATGAGCCAGCAGTTCCGATGATCTATCGACCGCTGGTCGATGGTGTCCGGGACGTCGTCTCTCTCGTGCTGCGGGTCAGTGAGAATAGATCACCGGGACTAGGGCCAATTCAAACAGCCATCAACACGGCGGAGCCTGCCATGCCCTTGCTGCGCATTCGCCGTGGTAGCGAACTCGTTTCGGCGACGCTGGCGCGACGTCGCTTCGAGCTAGTGCTCATGTCGCTATTTGCAGCGGCTTCGCTGCTTTCAGGCGTCATCGGCACGTACGGGATAATGAGCCATGCACTCGCTCGCCGGACAGTGGAACTAGGAGTTCGACGCGCGCTCGGCGCGGATCGCTTCACGCTGTATCGGCTGGTGTTGCGGCAGGAGCTCTCGCCATATCTAGTCGGTGTTGTTGCCGGTGTAGTCAGCGCTACAGTCGTTGCTTGGCAAGCACAGGCGCTGCTCTTTCAGGTCACGCCATACGAGCCACGCGCGTTAGGAGGAGTACTCGCGTTGATGGCCGCTGTTGGGATCGCTGCCTGCCTCATCCCGACTCGTCGAGTGGTGTTTGTAACAGGACTAAGCGCGCTGCGCGTGGAGTAGCCGGAAAGTGCCAATCGCGACCCCACGTCCAATGGATTTTCAGCGCACCCGGAGTTCGCGCACTTCGCCGCGCAACATCGTAGTCGTCGTTGCGCTCGTCGTCGTCACGCTTGCGTCACTAGTGTGGCGGGCTAGCGACCCGGCACTCAGCGTTGACGCATCAACTGTTCTAATTGACACAGTTCGCACGTTGCCATTCGGACGTGAGGTTCGCGTACCCGGAAACTTGGCAGCGGAGCGCGTCGACTGGGTTACCGCTCAAGCGTCCGCGCGGATAGAGCGAATTGTCGTGCGAGCAGGTGATTCCGTCTCTTCTGGTGCCGTCCTACTGCATCTGACCAATCCCGATGTACAGATTCAGACCCTTCAAGCAGAGCAACAGGCTCGACAAGCGGAACGTGATGTCCTCCAAACGACGTTGGATCTCGCGCAAGTTCGTATCAGCCAGGAGAGTGTGATCGCAACACTTCGAACCCAGTGGTCAAACGCTCAGCAGGAGCTGCTTACAGCGAGCGAGCTCCTTCGGAGAGGGCTAGCATCGGAAATGGACGAGCGCGGAAAACACGCGTTCTTTGACGAACTTGACTTCCGATTGCGCGGGGAACAAGCTCGGCTAAAACTAATGATGGACTCTGAACCAGCGCAGCTTGACTACCTTCGCGAAAATGCGAAGCGACTTCGCGCCATCGCGCTGTTTCAAAGCGAACGACTCGCAGCCATGACTGTTCGCGCGCCGACAGCCGGTGTAGTCCAGGAACTGGACCTACAGCCCGGTCAATGGATTCCAGAAGGTCGTACACTGGCGAAAATTGTGTTGCCGGGTCGGCTGAAAGCCCTGTTGCGCGTGCCTGAAACACAAGCTGGAGAAGTTCAGGTCGGACAAGAGGTGACTATTGATACTAGAAACGGACTCGTACGCGGCGTTGTTAGCGCCAAGGCGCCCGGAGCTCAGAGTGGCACGATCACGGTGGAGGCCTCCTTGAGAGACGGTTTGCCAGCGGGCGCCGTCTCTGATCTCTCCGTGGAGGGAACGATCGAACTGGAGATTCCAAGACAGGCGGTGAGTGTGAGCCGGCCGGATGGAGCGAGAAGCGGATCTGGTTGGGTCTTCCTGCTGAACGCGCACGGGACGGAGGCAGTGCGCACCGCTGTGACTTTCGGGCGCATTACAGCGACGCGCGCTGAAGTCGTAGCCGGCATCCGTGAAGGTGATCGGATAGTGGTCTCGAGTGTGTCGGCGTGGGGCGATTCACCCCATATTCGCTTGGTGTCACCCTAAGTTGCGAGCTCTCTATGAATACCCCTCCGAACATCATCGAATTGCACGGAATCCAAAAATACTACCTTACGGAGACCATGGAGACGCGCGCGCTTCAATCAATCGATCTTACGATCCGTCGGGGAGAATTCGCGGCCATCGCGGGTCCGTCAGGCTGCGGTAAATCGACGCTGCTTTCAATCCTTGGCCTGCTTGACACGCCTACCGGTGGGAAGTACTTCCTCGAAGGAAGGGAAGTGGGCGGTTTTGACACGGAAGATCGCACGCGTATTCGTGGACGGGAAATCGGATTCATTTTTCAAGCATTCAACTTGATTGGTGAACTGACAGTCAGAGAAAATGTCGAACTGCCGCTCCTCTATCGCGGTATGCCACGAGCCAATCGTGAATCAAGAACGATCGCAGCGCTCGAACGCGTAGATTTGCTGCACCGTGCGTCCCATTTCCCGCATCAACTCTCAGGTGGACAGCAACAGCGCGTCGCGGTAGCTCGCGCCGTGGCTGGTGATCCCGCGTTGTTACTGGCAGACGAGCCCACCGGCAATTTGGACTCGGCGAATGGGGAAGCAGTGATCGAACTTCTCCAAGCACTGCATCAGGACGGTGCCACAATCTGCATGGTCACGCATGATGCTCGCTTCGCTGAACGAGCGTCGCGTAGGGTAACGCTAGTCGACGGATGCATCGTTCAGTGAGGCTGGAGACCGTTAGGTCGGAACGTTGCAAATCAGAACGCTCTATCGGTCATCGCCTGACGTCCTCGAGGTTTTGCGGCGAGCTTACGTCAGGCGCGTGCGACGCGCATGACCTCGTCCAACGTGGTGACGCCCGCGCGCACCAGTCGCAGCGCGTCATCACGCAGCGTGCGCATGCCCCGCGAGATCGCGATTGCGCGCAGCTCCTCCGAGCCCCGACGGGCCTGCGTTTCCAGCCGCAGTTCGGCGTCCATCACGAGCAGTTCGTAGACGCCCTGTCGGCCACGATAGCCCGTGTGTCGGCACTGATCACAGCCCGCGCCGTTCCAGATGGTGTCGAGCTTGAGTGCATCCAGATCGAACGTACGGGCCGCTCGCGCGTCAGGCTGTGTGACCTCTTTGCAGTGCGGACAGATCACGCGCACTAATCGCTGCGCGAGCACCGCGTCGACGGTGCTGGCCACGAGATACGAGGCCACGCCCAGATCGAGCAGTCGCGTGAGAGCGGTGGGTGCATCATTGGTGTGCAGCGTGGACAGCACCAAGTGTCCCGTGAGAGCCGCCTGCGTCGCAACCTGCGCGGTTTCCGCATCGCGGATTTCGCCCACCAGCATGATGTCCGGGTCCTGGCGCAACAGCGAGCGCAGCGCCGCCGCAAACGTCACGCCGACCTTCTCGTTCACCGGCACCTGCGGTACACCCGGCAGCTCATATTCAACGGGATCTTCCACCGTGAGAATCTTCTCGCGTCCCGTGCGCAGCAGCTCAATCGCGCCGTACAGGGTGGTGGTCTTTCCTGAGCCCGTGGGTCCGGTCACGAGCACGATGCCGTGCGGCCGAGAGATGCACTCGGTGAACATGGCCAGCGTGTCATCGGCCATGCCCAGCTCGGTGAGCGAGATGCGGCCGCGCGCCTTGTCGAGCAGTCGCAGCACCACACTCTCGCCGCGCAGTGTGGGCGCCGTGGACACACGCACGTCTACCGGTCGATTCTGCAGGCGCAGGCGAATGCGCCCGTCCTGTGGCATGCGCCGTTCGGCGATGTCGAGTTCGGCCATGATCTTGATGCGGCTGATGATGGCGGCCGTGAGGTGCGGTGGTGGTGACGGCGCCGGTTGCAGCACACCGTCTACGCGATAGCGCACCTGCAGCCCGTCGGCGTAGCCCTCCAGATGCACGTCGGACGCGCGTGCTTCCAACGCTTCAATGATGAGCAGGTTCACCAAGCGCACCACTGGCGCTTCGTTCGCCAGGTGCATGAGATCGTCGAGTGGGATCTCGTCGGCGCCCAACACGCGCGCATCGGCCGACATGCCGGCGATCATCCCCTCGGCGGTGGTGCTGTCCTGTGTATACACGCGGCGAATCGCACTGCGCAGTTCACGCTCAGCGCCGCGCACGAGTTCGAGCTCGGCGCCAAAGGCCAGCCGCAGGTCGTCCAACACAAGCGCGTCGACGTTCTCCAACCACGTCGCGACCCGCAGCACGCCATCGTGCAGTGAGATCGGCAGCACGGCCTGCTGCTCCAGCCAGTCGGCGCTGAGCGACGCAGACAGCCGCTCGACCTCAGGCAGTTGCGCGCTGAGCGTGTCGCCGAGCGGTACGATTCGCTCGGCTGCGCCGTCATTTGGTGAAGTGTGCACGGGAGACGCGGTCACAGCGTGTCAGGAACCGGCGGACGCGCACGCAGCGCACCGGCGCCGCCAACGTTGATCGT
>JBBSPE010000170.1:0-9165 GCA_038259155.1 Gemmatimonadales bacterium | reverse complement strand
TTGGCGTGTAGTGTCGCAGCCGGAGTTCTTCGCGCGCGCCTACGGCAGTCGTGCACTGGGCACCGTTGTCGCGATCGTGAGCGTGATAGCGCTCATTCCGTACCTCGTGCTGCAGCTCAAGGGGCTGGGCATCATTGTGGCCGAGACGTCGTATGGGGCGATTGGCAGCAGCGCGGCCATCTGGATCGGCACGAGTGCGGTGGTGGTGTACGTGGTGCTGGCCGGCATTCACGGCTCGGCCATGACAGCGGCCATCAAGGACGTGATGGTGCTCGTGGTCGTACTCGGCCTTGGCATTGCACTGCCCGTGACGCTGCACGGTGGTATTGGCGCGATGTTCGACACCATCGTGCGGGAGCGCCCCGAGTTTCTGGTGCTGCCGGCACAGGGACTATCTCCCAGTTGGTTCGTGAGCACGGTGTTGCTCACAGCGTGTGGCTTCTACATGTGGCCGCACACGTTCGGCTCCATTTTCTCGGCCAAGGACGCGCGTGTGTTCCGCCGCAACGCGGCGCTCATGCCGTTGTACCAGCTCATCTTGCTGTTTGTGTTCTTTGTCGGATTTGCCGCTTTGCTATCGGTGCCGGGCCTGGAAGGCAGCGACGTGGATCTTTCGCTGCTGCGCATCACGCGTGAGACGTACGGACCCGCCGTGCTTGGATTTGTGGGTTCGGCCGGACTGCTCACGGCGCTGGTGCCGGGTTCAATGATTCTCATGGCTACGGCCACGCTCATCGCCCGTACCATCCGCCCCACGGTGGACGGCAGTGGTGGTGCGACGCTTGGCTTCGCGCGCTGGCTGGTGCCGGTTGTGGCGGGCGTTGCGTTGTTCTTCACCTTTCGCGGCGGCGACACCATCGTGACGCTGTTGCTGATGGGCTACGCGCTGGTCACGCAGCTCTTTCCCGCACTGCTCGGCGCACTGTGGCCGGCGGCGCGTGTGACGGCGGTGGGTGCGATCGCCGGTATTCTCACGGGCGTGGCCGTTGTTGGCGCGGTGACCGTCACGGGCGTGACGGCGGCCACGCTCCTGCCGTCGTGGCCGTCGAGCATCACCGATGCGAATATTGGCGCGCTCGCGTTGTTTGCGAATGTGGTGGTGATGTTCGCGGTGAGCCGGCTGACGCGCAGCCATGCCGCAACACCTTTCCCGCTTCCGCAACCGGCAGGTGCCGCATGATTCGCTGCATGACACACTGCGTGACACACTGCGTGACACACTGCATGACTCGCCGCAACAGACACCGCCTGTCCGTCATTCCCGACGTTCCATCGTCGCGCGCGTTCGTAGCGTTGCTCGCCGCGCTCTCGCTCGGCACCACTGCCAGCGCGCAGCCCGCGCGAAGTGCGAGCGCCGCGCCGACGCTCGTGCTCACCAACGCCAATCTTATCGACGGCTCCGGGGACGTACCGCGGCGCAACGTGACGGTGGTGGTGGCCAACGGCCAGATCGCTTTCATCGGTGCCGACGTCGCACCGGTAAGCGGTGTGTCCGACACCATCGATGCCGCCGGCCGCTGGGTGCTGCCCGGTCTCATAGACGCACACACGCACATCAGCACGCGCAGTGCCATGCAGCGGGCGCTCACGTCGGGCGTCACCACGGTGCGCAGCGCCAGCACGGCAAACTATCAAGACGTAGGACTGCGTGAGCTCGTACGCGCCGGTGTGCTGGCCGGGCCGGACATGCTGGCTGCGGGTGTATTCGTGACACCCAATCTGGGCGAGACCGCGTCGGCCGACCCGCGCCTGGCGCTACTCGCGCGCGGCGTGAACACGCCGGCGGAACTCCGCGAGCTCGTGCGCGTGAACGTGGAGCGCGGCGCGGACGTGATCAAGACGCGCGCGACCGAGCGCGCCGGACTTGAGGAACAGGACCCGCGCAAGCAGGTGTACAGCGAGGCGCAGCTGCGCGCCGTGGTGGAAGAGGCAACGGCGCGCGGTGTGAAGGTGCTTGTGCACGCGCACGGAGACGAAGGGTCGTACGCCGCCGTGAAGGCGGGCGCGCACAGCATCGAGCATGGCACCTACCTGTCGGACTCCACGCTCGCACTCATGAAGCAGCGCGGCACGTACTTCGTGCCCACGTACGCGACGGTGGTGGATCTCACCGAACCCGGTGGCGACTACGACAGTCCGCTGCTGATGGTGCGGGGCCGGCACATGCTGCCGCGCCTGCGCGAATCGGTAAAGAAGGCACACGCACTCGGCATTCCCATCATGACCGGCGGTGACACCGACTACGGCCCCAACGGCACCATTCGTATCGCACACGAAGTCGCCTACCTCGTGGAGCTGGGCATGACGCCCATGGAGGCCATTCGGAGTGCCACCGCCGTGAGCGCACAGGGCTTGGGGCTTGCCGAGCGCACCGGCACACTTGCCGTGGGACGCGAGGCCGACCTCATTCTCGTGGAGCGCAACCCGCTGGACGACATCACGTCGCTGCAGGACGTGCTGGTGGTGGTGTCCAACGGCACGGTGGCGATCCGGCGCATTCCTTTCGCGCTGCCGCGCTGAGTTGGGTCTGCGTCGGCTGCGATGCGCCCGACGCACGCGGTCCGTCGCTAGAAAATCCGCTCAGCCGTCTCGCCGCGGAACAACACCGCGTCGCGCTCCAGCAGCGCGCGACTTCCCTCGTCCAGCGCATCGCGCCGATTCACGGGCGCGCCGACGTCCACGAACACCGCCTTGAGTGCCGCGCGCTGGGCTTCGTCGAAGGAGAGCGGAATGGGCGTCACCGCGAGCGCCCGAAACCACGCGCCCACGATCGAGTGCGCCAGCAGCGCGCCGCGGCCCTCCGGTCCCCCGTCCTGAACGGCGCAGGCGAGCTCGCCGAGGCACTGGGTCACCGCCACCAGCGAGCGGCGTTCGAGATCGCTTGACGCTTCGCCGGCGAGCATCGCACGCGCGGCTTGTGCGCGCGGTCGGAGCAGACTCACGTCGTCGAAGAAGTTCAGATATTCTGTCACGCGCTTGACCGCGCCCCGTTTGTCCACCGCCTGCTTGATGGAACGGACCGCCAGCAGGGCGGCGACGCCAAGCGAGAGCAGCAGCAGAGTGCGAATGGGACCGGACGGCAGTGCTCCCGTCACCATGGCCTGCAGGAGCGGGATCACCACGGCCAGCGTAGCCCCGAGCAGGAGCATGCGAAAGATCGGCTTGGTGCGGCTGTCGGACAGGATCATTGGCGATCGGGCAGGTCGGGGTCAGGCGCACCCAAAGCGTCGCCCGGCGTCGGTCGAGGAAAGCATCTGACAGTGGACGATTGGACCAAGCCGCTCGGCACGGCCGGGCGCGAATCCGGCGGCACCGCTGTAGCGGCGAGCGCAGCGTCGCCGTCCAGCCGAGCCCCAACGCTCTGTTCCACCGGCAACCGTCAGCCGGCTACCCAAACCGAAAGCAGTGCCCGAACCCGACCCGCTGCCACGATCTCAGAGCGGCCCCGCCGCACGAGTGTCTGGGCAGACTCCCGACCGGCGCCGTGCCTGAGGCCGACAACCGATAAACCGGTCACCGGCAACCAGTGGCCGGGCGACCGTCTACGGCAGTGGTCGGTGGTCGGTCGAGTACCGTCACGCGTCTGCGATAGGGGACTTCAGTTGTCAGTAGACGGTCACAGACACGGCACCGGTCGGGCCCGAAACAGGCGGTGGTGCGGCGGGGCTGACCAAGAGCTCCGGCGTTTCCACCGCCCCTCACACTGCTTTCGGTTTGGGGAGACGGCTCCCGGTTTTCGGTGCAACTGCATCCGCCTCTGCGGTCGCGCCGCGAATCCGATGGCACCGCTGTAGCGGCGCGCGCAGCGCCGCCGTCCAGCCGAGCCCCAACGCTCTGTTCCACCGTCAGCCGTCAGCCGTCTCCCCAAACCGAAAGCAGTGCCCTTACCCGACGCACTGCCACCATCTCCGAGCGGCCCCGCCGCACCAGTGTCTGGGTAGACACCCGACCGGCGCCGTGCCTGAGGCCGACGACCGAAAACGGGTAACCAGTAACCAGTGACCAGTAACCCGTGACCGCCTACCGATCGCCGCCGTCACGTTGCCCAAACATCCCCCACCCACGAAGTAACCAACCACCGCACGCACCCCTACGCGGACACCACCTCAAGCGCGTGCCGAATGTGTTCCGGCAGCGGCGACGATCGCTGTGTCGCGTAGTCGAAATGTACCACCACGGAGGTGCACTCCACCGCCATCTCGTCGTTGGCGCGGATCTCCTGCCGCAAGGTGATGCTCGACGTGCCCACGCGTTCAACGGCGGTGTACACCGACACACGGTGCTCGAGCGTCACCTGTTTGCGATAGTCGGCGGTGATGCGCGCGAGAATCAGCGACTGCACGAAGTCCGGAAACTGCGAGAAAAACGCGAGGCGTCCGATCTCCGCGTAGATCACAAGCGACGCGTTGTTGATGTGCCCGAGTGCGTCAGAATCACCAAAACGCACTTGTACCGCGGTGAGATTCTCTCGTAGGTGCGCGGCCATCGTCTATGCCTCTCGCGCGGAGGCGCCTGCCGTCGTGCCCGGATTCGTGTCGTCGTTCCTGCCAGTGTTCCTGCCGTTCTGCCCAGCGGCCCGCTCTGCCGCCTCCGCACGCAACGTGCTGTTGTCCCACGCCTCGTCGCGCAACGGCGCTGCCGTCCCCGTGCCACCGAACTCGCGCTGCAGCACCTCCTCAATGGAGCGAATGGACTCCCGCACCCGATCCACGAACACACCGCGCTCCAACCGGGTGCGCACGATGTCGCGCCACTGCCGTTCGTCGTGGCGACGAAAACGTTGCGCCACACGATGCGCGTGATGCCGCGGTGTACCGAGTGCCGCGAGCACGTCCTCACCCAGGCGCAGGGACGTATCGAGCGTGTCGCGATAGACGTGATGAAGACCCGCCTGGGTGAGCTCCGCCATCGCCGGTCGTTCCACGGCGCGTACCAGAATACGCACCTTCGGATACCGTTCCTGCACGTGCGTGGCGATGGCGAGCATCTTGTCGTCGTCACCGAGTGCCAGCACCAACACGCGCGCCCGCGCGATGCCCGCCGTGTGCAACAGGTCGAGACGCGAGGCATCGCCGTAGTACACCTCGAGACCGAGCCGGCGCAACAGGTCCACCCGGTCGCTGTCATTTTCGAGCACCACCGGACGCACGCCCTGCGAACGCAGCAGCCGACCCACGGTGCTGCCGAACTGCCCGAAGCCGGCAATGATCACCGACGATTCATCGGTGATGGCATCGTCGTCGCGCACGGTCGCATTGCGCTTGGTTCCCACACGCGGCACCACGATCCGTTCGTAGGCTACGAGCATGATGGGCGTGGTGGCCATGGACAGGGCGATCGCCGCCACGAGCACGCTGGCCACCTCGGGCGGAAGCACGGCGTTCTGTCCCGCATACGACAACAACACGAATCCAAACTCGCCACCCTGCGCGAGCGCCACCGTGAACAGGAGATTCTGATCGAGACTCATGCGAAACACGCGACCCAGCACGAACAACACGAACGCCTTGAGCAGCACAAGGCCAGCCACGGCGGCGCCAACGGTCACGGCCTGATCGCGCACGAGCGCGAAGTCAATGCTCGCACCGACCGCGAGGAAGAAGAGGCCGAGCAGCAGCCCCTTGAACGGCTCGATGTCACTCTCGAGTTCGTGGCGGAACTCGCTCGTGGCCAGCACCACACCGGCGAGAAAGGTGCCAAGTGCCGGGCTCAGACCCACGAGCTCCATGAGCAGCGCAATGCCGATCACGAGCAGCAACGCCGCCGCCGTGAACACTTCGCGCAATCCGGTTTTCGCGAGCACGCGAAACAGCGGTTGCACGAGGAAGCGCCCGCCCACCACCACGGCGGCCACCGCGCCGAGCACCACGGGCGCTCGCAGCCACGCCGGAAACCCGTCAATGAGGCTCGCGTGCGCCTCTGCTCCACCGGCCGTGGCCACACCCGGCATGGCCAGCAACGGTAGCACCGCGAGCATCGGGATCACGGCGAGATCCTGGAACAGGAGCACCGCGAACGCACGCTGCCCCGCGTCGGTCTTCATGTGCCCACGCTCGGCCAGCGACTGCAGCACGATGGCCGTGGACGACAGTGACAGAATGAGGCCAATGGCCAGGGCTGCGCGCCACTCCTGTCCGATGGCCATGCACACACCCACGGCCACCGCCGTGGTGCCCAGCACCTGCAGGCCACCCATGCCGAGCAGCGTGCCGCGCAGTCGCCAGAGCAGCGACGGCTGGAGCTCCAGGCCAATCACGAACAGCATCATCACCACACCGAACTCGGCGAAGTGCAGCAGGTCCTGCGCGTCGTTGCCAATGAGCCCCAAGCCAAAGGGGCCAATGGCGACGCCGGCGAGCAGGTAGCCGAGCACGCTGCCGAGCCCCAGACGCGAGGCGATGGGCACGGCGATGACCGCGGCGGCGAGGAACACGAACGCCTGAAACAGCAGGCTGCCCTCGTTCACGGGGCGCTCCGGATGATCGCGTCAAGATCGGCGTTGAGTCGCGGCGCGGAGGCGGCGGCCTGCTCGTCGAGCGTACGGTCACGCAGCGCTTCCAACAGACGCACGTAGTCGGCGGCCGCGCGTGCGATTTCTTCATCGGGCAGGACGTGCGTACCATGCACCACGAACGGCGGGAGCCACACCAACCCGCAGAGTCGCGCCGTCTGTTCGAGCGGCGCCAGAAGCTCGCGCATGGTATAGCGGTTGTGGCCTTCATGCTGGTACGCCTGTTCACCGCCGCCCGCACTCACCACGTGCAGCCACCGCTTGCCGTGCAGTGCCGTGCCTTCGCGGCCGTACGCCCAACCGTGTTCAAGTACCAGGTCTTCCCACTGCTTCACCAGCGGCGGCGTGCTGTACCAATAGAAGGGATGCTGCCACACGATCACATCGTGCGCGAGCAGCAATTGCTGCTCGACCTCCACGTCAATGTCGAAGTCGGGATAGTGCTCGTAGAGATCGTGCACCGTGACGTCGGCCACCGTGCGCGCGGATGCCAGCAGCGTGCGGTGCACGCGCGAGTGGTGCACGGCCGGATGTGCGAACAGCACGAGAACGCGGCAGGGTGTCGCATCGACGCCAGGCTGCGAGAACACCGTACGCTCCGGACCAATAGGCTCCGGCGCCGTCATTCGAGCGGTGCGCTGCAACGACGACAATATCGCGCGTCGCCCCGATGCCCTTCGGCACCGCACTCCGGGCACGAGGTGTTGGTATGATCGGCGTGCGCCGCGCGCGTCAGCTCCGCGGTCACGATGCCCGTGGGAACCGCGATCACTCCGTAGCCCATGAGCATCACCAGCACCGCGAGAAAGCGTCCGAGGGGCGTGATGGGCGCCACGTCTCCATAGCCCACCGTGGTAAGGGTGACCACCGCCCAGTACACGGACGTGGGAATGTCGGTGAAGCCGCTCGCCGGCCCTTCCACCAGATGCATGAGTGCGCCCACAATCACCACCACCGTGCTGACCGTGAACACGAAGATCGTGATCTTGCGCCGACTCAACAGCAGCGCGTTCCACAACTGTCCCGACTCGTCGAGATACGCCGCCAGCTTGAGAATCCGGAAGACGCGCAGCAATCGCAAAATGCGCACCACCGAGAGCGCCTGCGCGCCCGGGAGCAGCAGGCTCACGAACGTGGGCAGAATGGAGAGCAGATCCACGACGCCGTAGAAGCTGCGCGCATACGCCCACGGCCGCCGCACGGCGTACAGACGCAACCCGTACTCAATGGAGAAGACAATCGTGAAGATCCACTCCAGCACCGTGAACACCGAAAGGTACTCGGCTTTGACGCGCTGCACGCTTTCCAGCAGCACCACGGCCACGCTCGCGATGATGAACACGAGCAGCGCGAGGTCGAACGCCTTGCCGGACGGCGTGTCGGCCTCGAAAATGATCTCGTGCAGCCGCTGGCGGACCGGCGCGTCGGGGTACTGCGCGCTGTGCGGGTGTGGGCCGTGCGGCAGGTTGTCCGTCAAGCGACGAGCGCCGCGAGGTCGAGTGTGTCCACCGTGCGCGAGTCGCCGGTCACCACCCGCCGATGCACGTCCAGCTGCCCGAGGTGATACGTGAGATGCACCGCCAGATGCAGCAGCAATCGCTGCGCTGCTGGATGATGGCCACCCACAGCCATCGGGAATGGCGCGTCGAGCACCGCCGGCTCGCACTGCGCAAAGGCAGCCGCAACCTCCTGCATCGTGTGCGCCACCTCGTCGTCGAGCGCTGCCCGCGACACGTCCCGACGGACGAACTCCGCCACGCGGTCGCGCACGTAGCCGCTGCCGCCCAGGCCGGCGCCCACAAAGTGCCGCAGGTTGCCGCACATGTGCAGCACGAGCGTGCCGCCGCAGTTGGTAAGGCCGGGCAGCTGCTGCCACGGCCCAGCATCATCAGGGTAGGCCACGATCTCGCGGCGCAGCGCGGCCAGGTCGCGCGCGAACAGCACGGCCAGGTCGTCCAGCACGGCGCGCGAGCCAACGGCCATCAGGCGCTGACCGGCGGGTAGACCGATTCGTCCAGCGGCGTGGCTTCGTCGATCAACATGATCGGGATGCCGTCGTGCACGGCGTACACGAGCTTGGAGGCACGGCACACGAGCACTTCCGGCGGACCCGGATGGTACTCCAACGGCGCCTTGCTCTTGGGGCAGACCAGCAACGACAACAGATCTGGGGACAGCGTCACAGGAACCTCATGCAAACTTCGGGGAGACAACACGCACGATCAGAGCAATTTGCCCCGCGACACCACCTCCACGCCACCGGACGCCGTCTGCGGCAGGGCGGCGAGCCAGTCCGCATACTCATTGATCGCCTGCGCCCGAACGCGCGGTCCGGACAGGAAGACGTCGTGCATCGCCCCCTCCACCGGTACCTCGTGCACCAGCGCGCCAAGCTGCGGCACGGCCGCGTGCATGTGCGCCACGTCGAGCACGCCGTCGCTCGTCCGTAGCCCCTCATCCCACGCGCGTGACCGCAGCGAGCGCGTGCTTCGCAGCATGAGCACCGGGACACTGAGTCCCAGGCCAGCCGCCACCCGGCGGTGCCCCGCCCGGATGGCGCGCGCGCTATGGCATGTTCCCCCAACTCGGCGCACCGGTCGGCTTTCTCGCCTCCAACGGGCTGTTCCTCATCCTCGGGCTGACGCTGACACCCG